>PLYS01000529.1:1636-4542 GCA_003153455.1 Betaproteobacteria bacterium
TCAATATCATCGACGACATTGCCTATCAGACGAATCTCTTGGCCTTGAACGCCGCGATTGAAGCGGCGCGCGCGGGGGAACACGGCAAGGGCTTCGCGGTGGTGGCGGGCGAGGTGAGGAAACTTGCCGAGCGCAGCCAGGTGGCCGCGCAGGAGATAGGCGAGATGGCGGGCAGTTCGGTGGCGGTGGCGGAAAAAGCCGGCAAGCTCCTCGCCGAGATGGTGCCCGCGATCCAGAAGACCTCGGGCCTGGTGCAGGAGATCGCGGCGGCTTCGGAAGAACAATCATCGAGCGTCGGGCAGGTGAACACCTCGATGATGCAACTGAACCAGATCACGCAGCGGAACGCTTCTTCGTCGGAAGAGTTGGCGGCCACGGCCGAGGAGATGAGCGGCCAGGCGGAGAACCTGCAGCAACTGGTGAGCTTCTTCAAGGTGGAGGGCACGGACGCCCCGGGGATACGCGACCCGGTGCGGCGCACGGCGGGGCCGGTGCGCCAGGTGAGCGCGCATGAGCCGGCGCACTTGGCCCATGCGACGGCGCATGCGGGAGCGCACGGTGCGGGGCAAGGCGGGGCGAAGAAGCCCGATCAGAAGGAATTCGTCAAGTTCTAGGAGAGACGGTCATGGGAGCACTGGTCAGCAGGGCAAGGCAACGGGCGGCGCAGGCCGCGGAGCAGGTCGTGGTGCAGGGGCAGCAGTACCTCACGTTCACGGTGACCGGGGAGTTGTTTGGCATCGCCATCGCCTCGATCAAGGAGATCATCGAATACCGTGCCCCGACCGACGTGCCGATGATGCCGGGGTACATGCGCGGCATCATCAACCTGCGCGGGCGCGTGGTGCCGGTGATCGACCTGGCGGTGCGCTTCGGGCGGGCGCGCACCGAGGAGACGCGGCGCACCTGCATCGTGATCCTGGAGGTCGAGCAGCAGGGGGAGCAGCACGACATCGGGGTGGTGGTGGATGCGGTGAGCGCGGTGCTGGAGATTGCCGATGCCGACATCGAGCCGGCGCCCAGTTTCGGGGCGAAGCTGCGGACGGACTTCATCAACGGGATGGGCAAGCTGGGAGAAAAGTTCGTGATCCTGCTGGACATCGGCAAGGTGCTCTCGGTGGAGGAGCTCTCGCTGCTTGCCGCGGCCGGGGAAGGACCTGCGGCGCTTCCCGGGGCTCAGTCGGCGCGCCTGGAGGCCCCCTCGGCCCAGGGCGCGCGGCTCGCCGCACCGGGAACAGGCGGAACGGTGGCGCCCTGAGCGACGGTTTGATTTCCGATGGAGGAACAACCGCACATCCGATCCGGTTCGGGTCGGGCGAACTCGATGCGCCCGGATTCCATTCCGTCCCAGCGTCCTTCCGTCGCCGGGACGGGAGTGGCGGCGATCACCGACCGGGAATTCCAGGAGATCAAGGATTGGATATACCGGAGCGCGGGGATCAACCTCTCCAACCAGAAGAAAGCTCTGGTCATGGGGCGGCTTGCGCCCCGTCTGCGGCATTACCAGTCGAGCGGTTATGGCGAATATTTTCGTCTGCTGCAAAGCGGCGGGCATCCGGCGGAACTGCAGATCGCCATCGATCTGCTGACCACCAACGAGACGCATTTTTTCAGGGAGCCCAAGCACTTCGATTTTCTGCGCGAAAAAATTCTGCCAAGTCATCCGGCGGGACGCATGCTGCGCGTGTGGAGCGCGGCGAGTTCCAGCGGCGAGGAGCCGTACAGCATCGCCATGACGCTGGCGGCGGCGCTCGGCAAGGCGCCCTGGGAGATACTGGCCTCGGACCTGAGCAGCCGCGTGCTGGAACGGGCGCGCACCGGGCACTACTCGATGGCGCGCGCCAAGACCATCCCGCGGCCGCACCTGCTTGGCTATTGTCTGAAGGGCGTCGGTTCCCAAGAGGGCACATTCCTGATCGAGCCACGGCTGCGCGACCGCGTACAATTCAGGCAGATCAATCTCGTCGACGCGCTGCCCCAGATCGGCGAGTTCGAAGTGATTTTCCTCAGGAACGTGTTGATTTATTTCGACGTGCCCACCAAGCGCAAGGTCGTAGCCCGCGTGCTGCGGCACCTGCGTCCCGGCGGCTGCATGATCGTGGGACACTCCGAGAGCCTGAATGGCGTGAACGAGGCGTTGAAGACCGTCGTGCCGTCGATCTACCGCAACCCATGAACAGAGCGCCGGCCGACGTCCTCGAAATCTTCCTGCAGCCGGGAGAGTTCTATTTCGGCGAGGAAAAAACGCGCATCCGCACGCTGCTCGGTTCGTGCGTGGCGATCACGTTGTGGCACCCGCGGCTGCACCTCGGTGGCATGTGCCACTACATGCTGCCGTATCGGCTGAATGGGAGAAAGGACGAGCCCTCGGACGGACGTTACGCCGACGAGGCGCTGGAGATGTTTGCGCGGGAAATGCGTCGTAACAATACCAGAGCTGCGGATTATCAGGCAAAGATCTTCGGCGGCGGCCGCATGTTCTCGACGGCGGCAAACGGGGGGCGTCACGTCGACATCTCCGAGCGCAACGTGCAGATCGGCCGCAAGCTGGTTGCCAGAGGGGGCTTCAATCTTATCAGTGAAGATCTGGGGGGAAGCGGACACCGCAACGTGGTGCTCGACCTGTGGAGCGGCGATGTGTGGGTCAAGCGGGTGCAAAGGGTTCAACCCTTCGACGGCCTCTGAAGCGGCCTTTTCATGACGAGGATCAAGGTACTGGTGGTGGACGATTCCGCGGTCGTGCGCCAGGTGATTTCCGGCGTGCTGTCCGAGGACCGCTCGATTCACATCATCGCCGCCGTGGCCGACCCGATCTTCGCCATGCAGCGGATGCGCATGGACTGGCCGGACGTCATCGTGCTCGACGTGGAAATGCCGCGCATGGATGGCATCACGTTTCTAAAAAAAAT
>PLYS01000152.1:0-3508 GCA_003153455.1 Betaproteobacteria bacterium
CTGATAGCCGCCATTGCCATTTTCGAGGCCAAGGGCGGCGATGAAAGCTTGCCTTCCTATTCCGACCTTCACCGGCTATTCCGCTATGGTGAGGCGTTCAAGCTTTGCCAGCAGGCCTTGGCGTCCGGTCCTAAGACCACCCGCGAGTTGGCCGTCTACGTCGCCAACGCCAAGGGCCTCGACGGCGGCGATGCCGTGATGCGCAAGGTCATCGGCAGCAAACTCATCCACTCGCTGCGGATACGCGAGAAACAGGGCCAGTTGGTATTAGAGGGCAAGCGGAAGGGCGTCAGCGTGTGGCGATTACCTCATATTTAAATGGGAGTGAGAAGCACCTTCAATTAGTCGTTGAACCTTTTCGGTGTTACAGTCGACATACGATGTATCGACGCCAAGCAACCCGACGCCGATAGCGAATGGGAGCGGTTGCTTGGAGGCGAAACCATGAAAGTAACATCGCAATCCTCGCCGCATGTGCGAGTACGTTGGCGCTCTGGCTGATGTTGCACAGGCAGATTATCGCACTGCTCCTGAGCAAAAGGAGGCCAGCAAATCAAATCAAAGGATTCATGTGCAGGTGGCGGAGGGTTTGGCCGGGGTTGTGATCAACTTACCGTGGAACGCGGGTGATAAAAGAAGCGGAAAGAACCTAAAGTCCAATGGGCAGACAACGAGTAAGCAGAGGACAAATCAGAAGGTTGGGGCTGGGAACGGAACGAACTATCGACGGGGTGCCATATGGGATGCTGGATCGAATGAACGTATGGGAGGAGGCGGAGGGCACAGCAACTTGTCAAAGACCAGGGGCTACACGCGGTAGAAGTTTTGGCGGCGACCACCGCAGAAAGTCGAACACCAGCAACCGCATGGGCGGGAGCACCTCAGTTGGCGGTCTTTTTCATTTCGTGTCTCTGCCAATAGCCACTGAAATCGACTGAGGGCTTCCGCTTCATCTCCAACATAGCGAGGCGGTTCACCTGTTCGCCATTGGCTTCGCGCCGATTATCTTCGCGCCAGCTAGCCTCTTGCGCGTAGCGGAGTAAGTAAAGACCGGCGATATGATGATGGTGGCCGATTTCCATGCGACGCATGCGGCTGAAAAATTCCTCTGCCCAATTCGTGCAGGCACCATCATAGCTATAGGCTTCCTCATGATTGATGCGTTTGACCTCGTAACGCTTGTGCAATTCATCCCATGATCCGGCTTCGTCGGCGTTTAAGATGGTGCCCTTTGCGACATGCGCGTGTAGGAAAGACATGGCCTTGGCTTCCGACTTGAACACAGCCGGGACCGAATTGCCGCCACGTTCGCGCACGATCACGACAACTTTGCGCTTGCCATTCTAATTGCGAACTAAACGACGGTCGCGGCGGTTCTCTTTCATGTTCGCCGGTTTGATATAGCCGCCGAAATATCCGCCATCCACTTCGGCCACTTTGCCCTCGCCGCCGACAACGCGGCCCTTCAGTTCCTCGGCCATCGCTTCGCGCAACTTGTGCAACAACACGAAAGCCGCCTTGTAGGACAAGCCAAGATCGCGGGAGATCGCTAGCGCGCTCTTTCCCTTCACCTCATTGCAGAAGATCGCGATGGCCGCGAGGTATCCGCGCAACGGCAGCTTGTGAGAATGAAACAGCGTCCCGGACGTGACCGTGAAATCCTTGGCGCAAGCCTTGCAGCGGAAGCTGAGCGCGCCTGACGGGCGACGGGCTTCATAAGCCTCTAGACCGGATTTTTAGAACCCGGTTTGTGGCGTCTGCGCCATAATACCGGACTTCTGACGCTTTGCGGCAGGCCTTCGATGGTGCGGGCCGCGCGATGGTAGGCGCGCACACGAAATTGGTTCTCGCCTTTGATTTCCAGAAGGTCGGCGGTTTGATCGAACATCGCCGCGATTTCGGCGTTCTGTACCGGCATCGCCCGAACCTTTGAACCGGCGATCAATATCCGTGGCCGGAAGGTTTCTTAGCGTCGATTTGCGGCGGGGCGCATTGATCCAGATCAGGGATTTTACCTCGCTTGTTTATACACAGCTGCGACTGACCTCGGGCCACATGAATATCCAGTCCCCGTCAAGGGAGCGATTGGTGTCATCCTTGATGATATTTTGCCGAAATTCTCAGAGAACGGTGGCGATTGATCACGCCCCGTCCTTGGATATATTGCTATAAAAACGATTTGCGACTTCTCTAGGAGACTCGATCCCTGTTTTCGCCGTGAGAGAAACATAACAAGCCTTTGGCGGACGTTGGCGAACGCTGACAAACACTGATTTTATCGGCTTTTTTGAAGGTTCGTTCGTGACCGTTCCTGGCAAATCTGCTACATTCATTCCGTATATTTTCGGACGTTTGCAGGAATGGTATGGCCAGGACTATTCAAAATCCCAAGATCGACAGTCGAACGGCGCGGGCAAAACTACCGCAGCGTCCGGAACCGTATTGGACTGTTATCTCGAAAGGCTGCGCTCTGGGGTACCGACGGCGGTGATGGAAGGCGCGGTGATGCCTGCATACGCGCAGCTATCCGAAAACCAGTGGACGGCGCTTGCGACATTTCTCCTGAATCTTCGTGGCGTCTGCGCACTTGGTTCGCGCTCGCGTGACTGTTAAGACAAAGCTCGGGTGGCCGGCGGGAGCGCCGATAGCAACGCATGGCGCAATCCCCGAGGATCGACTAGTGTTTCTATTGGGGAGAAGCGCTATGGAATTACGCTGCAAGACGATTTTTGCTGCCGTTTGTATGTCGGCGATGTTTTGGGCTGGCGCGGCACGGGCGCAGGACGCGGTTGCGAATCCCGGACGCGACGTCGTCATGAGCAAATGCTTCCAGTGCCACACCGACTCCATCTTCCGTGACCAGCGCCAGGAGCGTCGCGGCTGGGAGGCCGCGATCTACCGCATGATCGGGCGCGGCGGCCTGTACACGCCGGAAGAGATCAAGCTGATGGCGGATTATCTCGGCACGGCCTTCGGTCCCGACGCGAACCCCGCCGCAGGAGCGAAATGACGGTTACCGCAATGGGGCATGCGCGCCGCAATTGTTGAGCCTCCAGGGGACGACGATGAGAGATCTGGTCGTAAAATATCTGTCGCAGGACATTTCACGGCGCAAGTTCGTGAACGGTCTGACCAAGGCCGGGCTCACCGCTGCGGCGGCGAATTCCGTATTGGCCTCGGTGGGTTCCGTAAGCTTGGCGCAGGGAGTCGGTCCGCCGGCTGCGCCCGCGGCGGCCGCGCCTGTGGCTGCGAGCGCAAGCTCCGCCGTCGCCGGCGTGAAGTCGTTCCAGGGGCCGGGCGGCGCCTGCTTCGTCGAGCAGCTCATCGCTTCGGGTGTGAAATACGTATTTGGCAATTCCGCCAGCGAGGATGCGCAGTTCTACGAAGCGCTGGTCGATCGGCCGCAGCTCAAATACATCCTCACCCCGCACGAGGGTCCGGGCGCAGCGATGGCCGCGGGCTACATCAAGGCCTCGGGCGAACCCGCGATCGTGATGCAGGCGGCCGT
>PLYS01000152.1:3549-5168 GCA_003153455.1 Betaproteobacteria bacterium
ACCGTTCGTCGCGGCTTCAAGGCGGCATGGACGCCACCCTACGGGCCCGCCTACATCTCCTGGCATTCCGACTACAACGACGAACGAGTCCGCACCGAGATCATCGATCAGCGGCTGATCGATCCGCGCATGCGGGTGCGGCCGAACCCAGACGAGATTCAACGCGCCGCCAAGCTTCTGGTCGAGGCGCGGATGCCGCTTTTGATCGTCGGCGACGAGGTTCACAAGGCCAAGGCGGAGGCCACGGCGGTAAAGTTCGCCGAGCTTCTGGGCATGCCGGTCACGCAAGTGCGCCAGATGTACGCCAATTTTCCCGAGACCCATCCGCTGTGGGTCGGTTATGTGCCGGCCGGAACCCTGAACTCGCTGATGTGGCCGCGCAACGCCGATGTCATCATCAACGTGGGAAACAAGTTTCAGCACAACGGTCCAGCGCCGATCGTGCCGCGCGGGCCGAAGTTCATCGACATGCGCATCGATCATGCCAGCATGGGCAATGTGATGCTGACCGATGTGCCGCTGGTCGCCGACGTCGGGCACGGGCTCGACGACCTGATTGCCGCGGTTGAACAATTGATGACGCCGGCGATCCGGCAGAAGGCGCAAGAGCGCGCCATCGAGGTCCGGCGCGTCAGCGAGCAAAACAAGACGCTGCGGGCGCTGGTGGTCAACAACCCGGAATGGGACAACAGCCCGATCATTGCCGATCGCGTGACCTGGGAGATAGCGAACTTCGCCGACCCCGACGCCATCATCGTGCACGAGGCCGGCTCGGTGAACCTGCACAGCTTCGACTTCAATCCGCTCGGCGGGCGCGAGCTGTTCTTCTACTACGGCGCGCATCTCGGCTCGGGCGTCGGCACCTCGGCCGGCGTGAAGCTGGCTCGCCCGAACCAGCAGGTGATCTGCCTGGTCGGCGACGGTTCNNCGCGTGATCGCAAATGTACCGGGTGGGCGCATGGTGCAGACCGGTCAATTCTACCACGACTATCTCGGCAGTCCGGATATGGACATGGCCGCGATCGCCAAGGGCTTCGGCGTGGAGGGCGAGGTGGTGCATAATCCCATGCAACTGCGCCAGGCCTTGGCGCGGGCGCGTCGCAGCACGGTGGAAGGCAAACCTTATCTGCTCGACGTGCAGGTGGCGCGCCGGGGCGTGACGTGGGCCGAAAAGCCGTGGATTCCGCCGATCCAGGTGGCGGGAATGCGGCAGAAGAAGGTGTGATGTCCGGCCCGCGCACCGCGGTCGCGGCACTCGCGGTCATGCTGGCGCTCGGCGTCACGCCTGCGCTCGCTGACGATGCCGATATCGGCCGCGAGATCTACGGAGAATTTTGTCTCAACTGCCATGGCCGGGACATGATCCAAGCCGGCGGGGTGTCTTCCGATCTGCGCAAATTCCCCAAGGACGACTTCGATCGTTTCCGCAACGTGGTGCTGGAAGGCAAGGGGCAGGCGATGCCGGCTTGGCGCGACAAGATCGGCGACGACGATTTGAAGCTGCTGTGGGCCTACGTGCGCAGCGGCGGCTAGACCCGCGCGCGTAGCGCGCCGCATCTCAACGATATCTCTTTCGGGTCATTCGCGACCGACGCATTCCGCACCAGTGCCGAACAATG
>PLYS01000408.1:0-1639 GCA_003153455.1 Betaproteobacteria bacterium
CAGCCCTTCGACTCGCTGCGCTCGCTCAGGACAAGCGAGTCCAGTGGAGGCGGCGGGAATCGAACCCGCGTCCGCAAGTACTCCACAGCCAGTTCTACATACTTAGCCAGGTCGTTTGATTTAGCTGAGTGCCCGCCGACCGGCAAGCTTGCACGCAGCGAGTTACCTTGAGTTTAGTGTTCATGCAAAGTAACCCTGCACGACACGATCCCATGAATATGACTCTGCGCGGCACCTGTTGCCAAGTGCACGTCCGGCCCATGAGAAAACCGGTGCAGAGTCCAGCCGGTATTAAGCGGCTAGAGCGTAACGCGAGTCGTTTGCGTTTATAGTGTTCCAGTTGTATTTACGAGGTCGCTGGCCCTCGGTATGCCCTGCACTGCTTCGTTACCCACGTCGAAACCTGGTCGCCCCCGGAATTCAGGATCGAGGATTAAGACCACCCCCGAACCTCAAAAGAAATCCGCTGACACACTTATTATCTCATATGTGGGTGCGGCGGAGAAAATCAATGATTGTCGTCTTGCTATGAGCGGCGGTGTCTCAGAGATATCTGAGCAAATCCTGCGGCCGGTCGATAATCCCGTCGGCATCCCAGGTTTCGGGATCGTTACCGTTCAAGTAACCGAATCCGGCTACTATCACTTTCATGCCGGCGGCGCGCCCGGCCTCCATATCGCGCCGGTCGTCGCCCAGATAGACGCAGTGCTGCGGCGCGATGCCGATGCGCTCGATCGCAGCGAGCAGCGGAGCAGGGTCAGGTTTGATCCTGCCAGTGGTGTCGCCGCCGATGATGCAGGCGGCGCGGCTGCGCACGCCGAGCAGCTCCAGCAGCGGAAAGGTATAGCGTTCGGCCTTGTTGGTCACCACGCCCCACAGCACGGCACGGCGCTCGAGTTCGGCCAGCAGTTCGGTCACGCCTTCGAACAAGCGTGTTTCGCGACACAGGTTGTCGGCGTAGATGTCGAGAAACTCATCGCGCAGCGCGTCGTAGTCGGGATGCGCGGGCGTCACGTCGAGGCCGACATCGAGCAGCCCGCGTGCGCCGAGCGAAGTGTAGGGGCGTGTCGTCGCCAGCGGCAATAACGGAAGGCGGCGCGCCGCGCGCATACAGTTCAGCGCATAGCAGAGATCAGGAGCGGTGTCGGCGAGAGTGCCGTCGAGATCGAAGAGAACAGCCTGAATCATAAGTCGTGATTCGTGATTCGTGGTTCGTGATTGGTAAATTCAAGACAACGGTCGATAGTGCGTCAACCAACACTGATCGCCAGTCACGCTCTTACGCAGTGCATGATGTAGTTGACATCGGTATCCGGCCCCAGCGCGTAAACTCTGGTAAGCGGATTGTAAGTCATGCCGATCACCTGGCTTACATCGAGCCCGGCCTGGCGGCACCGCACGCCAAGCTCGGACGGCTTAATGAACCTGGCGTAGCTGTGCGTGCCGCGCGGCAGCAGCCGCAGCAGGTATTCGGCGCCAATGACAGCGAACAAATAGGATTTCAGATTGCGGTTGATGGTTGAAAAAAATACGTGGCCGCCGGGTTTCGCGAGATCGGCGCATGCGCTCACTGTGCTCGCCGTGTCGGGCACGTGTTCGAGTAATTCCATGCAGGTGACGACGTCGAAGTGGTGCGGCA
>PLYS01000408.1:1649-5534 GCA_003153455.1 Betaproteobacteria bacterium
CGACGTCGAGCACCGTCTTGCCGCGCAGGCCGGCCAGGCCATCGATGTAATCGAGCCGCAGCGGGTTGATCTCGTGCAGCGGCTTGAATTCGCTGCCGGGGTCCCACCAGCGGTGCGCAAGTTCGCTGAATTTGGTGATTTCGGCGGGGTCTACGTTAATCATGGAAAGGCGGAATCCTGAATCCTAGCTCCTGATGCGGTCCTGCCAGAACGCAGCCCTGGCCTGCACTTCGCTGCTGTCTATGGTGGTCAGATTGCCATTGTCCACCACGAGTTCCCCGTTGACCCAGACGTGACTGACATGCTCGCGCCCTGCGGCATAGACCAAGTGCGACTGCGCGTCGTAGCATGGCGCGAGCTCGGCTCCGGAGAGCCGCACCGCCGTGATGTCGGCGTATTTTCCGGGCTGCAATGTGCCGATCACGCTATCGAGGCCGAGCGCGCGCGCCGGCCGGATCGTCGCCAGTTCGAGCGCCTGCCATGCCGGCAACGCGGTCGGGTCGTCGCTCACGGCCTTGGCGAGCAATGCCGCAAGCCGCATTTCGGCGAAAAGGTCGAGCCGGTTATTGCTCGCCGCGCCGTCGCTGCCAAGCCCGACGTTGACGCCTGCTGCGAGCAGCGTGCCGACCGGCGCAAAGCCACTCGCGAGCTTGAGGTTGGACGACGGGCAGTGCGCGACGTGGCAGCCGTGCTGCGCGAGCAGATCGATCTCGCCGCGCTCGAGATGAATCGCGTGCACCGCGATCAGGCCGGGGCCGAGCAATCCTAATGCGGAGAGCCGCGCGAGCGGACGCATGTTGTGTTGCTTGAGGCTTTGTTCGATTTCGTGGCGCGTCTCATGGATGTGCATGTGGACCGGCAGATCGAGCTCGCCGATCAGCGTCGCGATCTGCTTGAACGTCTTGTCGGACACCGTGTATGGCGCATGCGGCGCGAAGCAGAACTTGAGCAGTGGCTCGTTATTCAGCTCGTCGCGCAATGCAAGCCCTTTGTCGAGATAGTCCTGCGCGTCGGACCCATACGGCGACGGAAATTCGACCACGATCATCCCGATCGCCGCACGCATACGGGAATCGAGCGCGGCGCGCGCCGCGGCGCGCGGGAAAAAATACATGTCGTTGAAGCAGGTCACGCCGCCGCGCAGCATTTCGGCGCAGGCAAGCCTAGTGCCGTCGTAGACGAATTCCTCCGACACATGGCGCATTTCGGCCGGCCAGATATGGTGATTGAGCCAGTCCATCAGTGCGAGGTCGTCGGCAAGCCCGCGCATCAGCGTCATCGCGGCGTGGGTGTGAAGGTTGACGAGTCCCGGCATCAAAGCGTGCTCGCCGAGCACAACATGATTGCGCGGACGGTATTTCGCCCGCGCTTCGGCGGCCGGCAGCAACGCGACGATACGACCGCCATCTATGACGGCGGCGTGATCAGAAAGCACGTTGTGCGCCGGCTCGAGCGGCAACACCCAGCGTGCCTCGATTAAGGTGTCGACTGCTTGCGGTTGCGGGCCCATGTGTGCAGCATACAAAAAAAAGCCCTGCCGGAGCAGGGCTTTTTATCAGGAGAAATGAAGCTTACTACTTGGCCGCTGGCTTCGCTGCAGGCTTTGCGTCAGGCTTCGGTTTCGGCGCAGGCTTCATTTTGGTGCCAACGACTTCCACCGTGACGCGGCGGTTAGGCGCCAGACACTCGATCAACTGCTTGCGCTTCATCTTGTTTTCGCAGAACTTGGTCACCGGGATCGGCTGTGCCTTCCCCTTGCCTTCCCAGAAGATCAGTTTCTGATCGATGCCTTTGCTGACGACGTAGTCCTTGACGCCAAGCGCACGCCTTTCGGACAGTTTCTTGTTGTATTGGACGCTGCCGATACGGTCGGTGTGACCGGTAATGATTACCGCACCGATGGTCGTGAGCGGCTTCACTTCCGTGGCCAGGAACTCATCGAGTTCTTTCTTGTTGTCAGCCGTCATTTCAGCTTTGTTGAACGGGATACCCTGCAGCTCGATCTTAAGCTCCATGTTCTGGGGTTCCGGCTTGGCCGCTTTGGCTGCAGGCTTCGGCTTCTCGGCAGGTTTGGCCGCGGGTTTCGGCGCCGGAGCGGGCTCGGGCTTGGCAGCAGGCTTCGTGCAAAGGTCAGGAGTGCATTGCTGGCAGGCTGCGGCGGCTGCAGCGCGCGCCGGAGTCCAGTCGCTGTCGCGCACGCAGACCGTGCCGCCCACCGCAGTGACGACATTACTGTTGAAGTCCACCAAATAACCCTGGTTCTTGGTGTCCTGTGCCATTGCGGCCGCAGGCGCGAATGCGGCTGCTACTACGAGCCCTGCGAGGGTATTGCGGAATGCTGAAATCATGATTTTTGCTCCTCCTGAGCTGCAAAAATTAAAAACGGACTCTACGATAATCTGCTTACCTGCTGAAACTTAACCTGCCGAATCAACACCCGCAACTAATATCACATGCATTAGGATAACGCAAATTATGCGTTAATCATACCAGATTTTCACTCGCTGTGTTGTGTTCGCACAACACATACAAAAAACCCTGACGGAGCAAAGCATTTTCCTTGCGATCATGCAGTTACTTGGTGCCCGTGACCTCGACGTCGACGCGGCGGTCAGGCTGCAGGCAGGCGATCAGCCCCTTGCCCTTTTTGCCCTTGCAGTCAGCCGGTTTGGTCAGCGGCTGGGTTTTACCCTTGCCTTCGGCGTAGACGCGGTTGGGCTCTATGCCCTTGGCGGTCAGGTATTTCTTCACCGCGTCGGCGCGGCGCATCGACAGCCTTTGGTTGTAGGCGATGCTACCGATGCGGTCGGTGTGGCCGATCGCGAGAATTACCTCATACTTGGCGCCTTGCAGCATACTCGTTAGGTCATCGAGCATCGCTTTGCCTTCGGGCTTCAGCACCGCCTTGTCGAAGTCGAAAAGCGCGTCGGCCGAGAAGTTGATTTTCTGCGGTAGGAGCTTGGCCGGCGGCTCTTTTTTCGGCTCGGGCTTGAGCGCTTCTTTCTTGGGCGTTGGCGCCGGCTTGGACGCGGGCGGAGCTGGCTTCTTGACCAGGTCCGGGTCGCACTGCGCAACGGCACGCGCCGGCGTCCAGTCGCTGGTCCGTACGCACAGCCCGGTGGTCGCGCTGGTCACGATGTTCATATTCTGGTCGAGCAGATAACCCTGGTTTCTGGCGTCCTGCGCCAGCGCGATTGCGGGCAACAGCGCGACGATTGCCGCAAGCGTGGTTCTCAAAGCTGGGATCATATTTTTTTTGCTCCTTGGTCCTGGCCCGATGACATCACAGGATCTCCACGAATCTTAACATAATTCCCTGCTGATTTCAAAAGATAAAACTGCTGCGCACGCGCTCGCGTCAGCTTTAGCTTTTGTGTCCGCTAGCAGCCTGTCGGACTTTGAGTATCCGACAAGCTCCTGCGGTGACTGAAGCTCGCCGCGCATGTTAGAATCTAAAACTTTACCCGGCGGCTTTTTACGCCGTTTTTTGCGGCCATCCCGCCCGAGTCTGCATGGACCAATTCGCCAAAGAAACCATCGCGGTAAGCCTAGAAGAAGAGATGCGGCGCTCCTATCTCGATTACGCCATGAGCGTGATCGTGGGGCGCGCCTTGCCTGACGTCAGGGACGGCCTCAAGCCAGTGCATCGGCGCGTCCTGTTCGCGATGCACGAGCTGTCCAATGACTGGAACCGCGCCTACAAGAAGTCGGCGCGCATCGTCGGCGACGTGATCGGTAAATACCACCCGCACGGCGATACGGCGGTGTACGACACCATCGTGCGCATGGCGCAGAATTTTTCCCTGCGCTACATGCTGGTGGATGGGCAGGGCAACTTCGGCTCGGTGGACGGGGATAACGCGGCGGCGATGCGTTACACCGAAA
>PLYS01000589.1 GCA_003153455.1 Betaproteobacteria bacterium
CCAGGCGGCGGCAGCGATATCACAGCGCGGCAGTTTTCGGCAAAACTTTCCGAGGCGCTCGGCCAGCAGTTCGTCGCGGACAACCGCGGCGGCGCGGGTGGCCTGATCGGCATGGAACTCACCGCGAAAGCCGCGCCCGACGGCTACACGATCATGATGATGTCGGGCAGCTTCTCGGCAACTGCAGCGCTGCACAAGCCCGCATGGGACCCGATCAATGCGATCATCCCGGTCGCGGAGTTCGGTTTTACGCCGTTCGCACTGACGGTCCACCCTTCGCTTCCGGTAAAAACCACAAAGGAACTGATTGCACTCGCAAGCTCCAAACCCGGCGGGCTCTCTTATGCTTCGACCGGCATCGGCGGCATCACACACCTCGCGACCGAGCTCTTCTTGAGCATGGCAAAAGTCAAAATGGTAAATGTGCCGTACAAGAGCACCGGCGCAGCGATGACTGAACTGCTCTCGGGCCAGGTGCCGATCATCGTCGGCAGCCTCCTGCCGGTCGTGCCGTATATCGAAAGCGGCAAGCTGCGGGCGCTCGCCGTAACCACGGCCAAGCGCTGGTACTCGGTGCCCAACGTTCCCACCGTCGCCGAAACGCTTCCAGGGTACGACGTGGAACTGTGGTTCGGAGCCATGGCGCCGCGTGGCACGCCTCCGGCAATCATCAACCGCCTCAATGCTGCTATCAACAAGGCGCTCGAGCAACCCGACATGAAGAAAAACCTGGAAGTCCAGGGCATGATCGGGACCGGTGGCACGCCGGAGAAGTTCGGCGAACGTATCCGCAGGGACTACAACCGTTGGGCCAAGCTGGTTGACGAAGTCAAAATCAAGGTGGAATGACGGCGTATCCGCCGCGCGGCGAAGGTGGCATCAATGTTCCTGCAACGATCCGCAAGCGCCTCGACCTCTACGCCAATTTGCGCCCTGCACGCAGCCGGACAGACGCGCGGCGCGGACTCGACGTGCTGATCGCGCGGGAAAATACGGAAGGCTTTTACTCGGACCGGAACATGCATCAGGGCATCGCCGAGTTCATGGCGACCGAGGACGTCGCGCTCTCCGTGCGCAAGATTACCCGCTTGGGCTCGCGCCGTATGGCTAAAATCGCATTCGAGTACGCGAAACGGCGGCGGCGCGGCCACTAGCCGCGTTCGCGTTGCGGCGAGCTTCGATCAGCCTTGCGAAATCCCGCCCCGGCCAGGTTACGTACGCGTCCTCCGGCGATGGCTCGCCCGAGCATATTGCCGGCGAACTGCCCAAGAGCATGGCGGAGATCAACAAAATACTCAAGTTGCCCGATGTTCGCGAGCGGTTTGCTACACTGGGCGCGGATCCGGCCGGCGAAACTGCCGAGCAGTTCGGCAGCTACATCAAGTCTGAAGTCGCGAAGTTCGCGAAAGTGGCGAGGGAACGGCATCTCGAACTCGAGTAGCACAGCTAACGCTGTTTGCGCCGCGTACTCGATGGAAGGAAAAAGAGCCATACGATGGAACGAATTCTGATCACCGGTGCCGCGGGCCAGATCGGGCGCACGCTTCACCGCGGGCTCGCGGGGCGCTACAAGCTGCTTCGGCTGGCTGACATTCGTCCGGTCACGGCCAATGGACCGGCGGAGGAAGCGATCGAATGCGATGTCACCGATCCGACGGCGCTTGCGGCAGCGATGCGCGGCGTCGATTGCGTCGTGCATCTGGCCGGCGTGCCGCGCGAGGGACCCTGGGAGGCCATTCTTCCGAACAACATCATCGGCACCTATAACACATTCGAAGCGGCACGTCGTAACGGCGTGCGGCGCGTGATCTTCGCGAGTTCGAACCACGTGATCGGCTATTACCGTACGACGCAGCGCGCAGGCATCGACGTGTTGCCGCGTCCCGACAGCCGTTACGGAGTTTCCAAAGTATTTGGCGAGGCAATCGGCCGGCTGTATGCCGACAAGCACGGGCTGAGCGTCGCGTGCCTGCGCATCGGGTCGTTTCGGGAGCGCCCGGAAGACGAGCGCCAACTCGCGACATGGGTGAGCCCGCGCGACATGGTCGAGCTCGTGCGCTGCGCGATTGAGGCGCCGGAGTTCCATTACCTCGTGCTCTACGGCGTTTCGGCCAACGCGCGGGCCCGGTGGGACAATCCGGCTGCCGCACGCATCGGCTTCGTTCCTCGCGACAACGCCGAGGACTATGCAAACGAAGTGGCCGGCAAGGCGCCTCCGGCGGGCGACCCCGCGGCCGAATTCCATGGCGGAAGTTTTTGCGCGCTCGAGTGGACCGGGGATGCGCGGCGCATCGATTGATGTCAGCGGCCTGGAAGAGTTCGCGCCTCACCACCGTTTGCAACGAGACCGGCGATCGCGGCATGCATGCGAATTCGCAATGGGCCGGCATCACCGGTGGCAGTCTGGCGTTGACCTGCGAGGACTAGCGAATGTTACTCGGATGCATTGCCGACGATTTCACTGGCGCAACCGATCTCGCCAATAACCTCGTGCGCGGAGGCATGCGCACCGTGCAGACGATCGGCGTGCCGCGTCAACCGCTCGCCGGCGATGTCGATGCGGTCGTGGTCGCTCTCAAATCCCGCACGAATCCGGCCGCCGAGGCGGTTGCACAGTCATTGGCCGCGCTGGACTGGTTGAAACACCGCGGCTGCCGGCAGTTTTACTTCAAATACTGCTCGACGTTTGACTCGACGCCCGCCGGGAACATCGGGCCGGTGACCGAAGCGCTGATGCAGGCGCTTCACTGCGATTTCACGATTGCGTGCCCCGCATTTCCGGAAAACAAGCGCACCGTATTCAAGGGGTACCTCTTTGCCGGCGACGTGCTGCTCAACGAGTCGGGAATGCAGAACCATCCGCTCACGCCCATGACCGACGCCAATCTGGTGCGCGTGCTGCAGGCGCAGACGAGTCTCAAGGTCGGCCTCGTTGATTATGAACACGTCGGCCAGGGGCGCGAGCGTATCCGGGAGCGTTTTTCCCAGCTCAAGGCCGCAGGCGTTCGCATTGCCATCGTCGATGCGATTTCCAACGACGACCTCATGCGGTTGGGCCGTGCAGTCGAAGATATGGCCCTCGTTACCGGAGGCTCGGGGGTCGCGATCGGGCTCCCGCAGAATTTCGCGAACGCGGGATTGCTGAAGGCCACCGACACGGCGTCTGTATTGCCGCGGCCAGCAGGCCTCCGAGCGATCGTGTCGGGAAGTTGTTCTACCGCGACGAATGGTCAGGTGGCCAGCTTCATACGCGCGGGCGGCGCTGCCCGTGCGCTCGATCCACTCAAACTCGCCGCCGGCGACGAGCCGGAGGCCGAGCGAGCATTACAGTGGGCGCGCCCCGTGCTCGCGAAAGGACCGGTATTGATCTACACGACCGCCGAGCCACACAGAGTCAAAGCCGTGCAGGAGCGTCTCGGAGTCAAGGACGCCGGCGCGATCATCGAGCGTGCGCTGGCGAAGGTGGCGCGCGGGCTCGTCGATGCGGGCGTCGGCCAACTGATCATTGCCGGCGGCGAAACGTCAGGCGCAGTGGTGCAGGCGTTGGGAATCGAAGCGTTGCGCATCGGACCGCAGATCGACCCTGGCGTACCTTGGACCGCAACGGTGGGCTCACGTCAGATTCTGCTTGCTCTCAAATCGGGCAATTTCGGCGCGCCCGATTTCTTCAACAAAGCATTTGCGCAGCTCGGATAGACGGGCCTTTTGCACCGTCTTGATCACACGCGGCGGGTATCGATCGCCGCAACGGATATCATTTGCGCAGCGACTGAATATGCGCTCGAATGATGTCGTCGATTCCCGCGTCGCGCTTGAAGCCCATCCGTTCGGCGCGCTCGGTCACAAAGCGCGCGGGCCAGCTCAACACGATCTTCTCGATTGCCGGGTCACGCGCAAAGCGCACGCGGGCCGCAGTGTCCTTGCCGGCAATGGCTTCGAGCGCCGCCAGCGCCTCGGCGACACTGACGGTGCTGCCCGGCGCATTGAGCGTGCGGTTCCATCCCCACGCTGAACCCGGCAGCTCGACTGCACGGATCAGCGCCTCAACCGCGCGTTGCGGCGAAAGGATCCACATCTTCGCTTCAGGCGGCACCGGGCACACCGCGGGTTCGCCGTTGAGCGGTTCGCGCAGGATGCTGCTCATGAAACCGGACGCGGCGCGGTTCGGTTTGCCCGGCCGGATCACGATGGTCGGCAATCGCACCGTGCGGCCGTCGATAAAACCTTTGCGCGTGTAATCGCTGATCAGCAATTCGCCGATTACCTTTTGAGTGCCGTACGACGATTGAGGCGTAGCGGCGGTTGAATCGACAACGACTGCGGGCAGTTCGCCTCCGAACGCGGCGACCGAGCTCGTGAAAACCACGCGCGGCGGCGTCGCCTGGAGGCGGCACGCTTCGAGCATCGCGCGCGCCGCGTCAAGATTGACTCGCATGCCGAGGTCGAAATCGGCCTCGGCGCCGGCGCTGACCACTGCCGCAAGATGAAAGATCGCATCGACTTGCGTTGAAAATACGCGCTTGAGCAGCGTCGTGTCGCCGACGTCGCCGGTCTCGTATTTGATCCGCTCGTCGATGATATGGTCCGCGGGAAAAAACTGGTCGAGTAAAACGAGCTCGGTAATATGTGTTACTGCGCCAGGCTCGGATGCGAGCCCGCCGCGCTCGATCAGCGCACGCGCCACCATCTGCCCGAGAAATCCGCCGCCGCCGGTGATGATCGTTCTCATGCTTTTCTCTCTTATCGCGCGAATTTGCATAACCTGACGAAGAGGCGGTTTGCCGCTTCGACGGCCAACATCACCAAAATGATATCAGTTATGGCAAAAATTCGATTGGATATTGATCGACGGAACTGCTAACGTTGATTGCGATTTCCGGTTCGGCAATTCATTTCCCTGCAATTTCCTCACTTACCATGACAACGACCATTACCCATGTGACCGCTCTCGACATTCGTTTTCCGACTTCGCGTTCGCTCGACGGTTCGGATGCGATGAACGCGGCACCCGACTACTCGGCAACTTACGTGATTCTGGAGACGGATTCGCCGCAGCGACTGTCCGGACATGGGCTCGCATTCACAATCGGGCGCGGCAACGAAATCTGCGTGGCGGCTGTAGCCTCGCTGTCGCATCTTGTCGTGGGCCGCACGCTCGACGATATCGTTGCCGATATGGGGGCTTTCTGGCGGCGCCTTACCAGCGACAGTCAGCTGCGCTGGATCGGTCCCGAGAAAGGCGTTATTCACCTGGCTGCGGGTGCGATCGTCAACGCGCTCTGGGACTTGTGGGCGAAGTCGGAAGGAAAGCCGGTATGGAGATTGTTGAGCGATCTCGAGCCGGAGCAGCTCGTGCGCTGCCTCGATTTCAGATTTGTGAGCGACGCGTTGACGCCCGACGAAGCCATTGCAATTCTCCGACGCAATGTTCCGTCCAGGGCCATGCGCGAGGCCGAAATGCGCAAGGTTGGTTTCCCGGCCTACACGACCTCAGCCGGGTGGCTCGGCTATTCCGACGGCAAGATACGGCGTCTTGCGCGTGAGGCGCTCGAGGCGGGCTGGGACTCTTTCAAGCTCAAAGTGGGCGGCGATATCGAAGACGACGTGCGCCGCGCGCGCATCCTGCGCGAAGAAATCGGCGGGCAATGCAGGCTCATGATGGACGCCAACCAGGTATGGGAAGTCGACGAGGCGATACGCCACATGCACCGTCTCGCGGAATTCGATCCCTGGTGGATCGAGGAGCCTACGAGTCCCGATGATATCCTCGGCCACGCCACGATCCGCAAGCACATTGCACCTATTCGCGTGGCGACCGGCGAACATTGCCACAACCGCATCATGTTCAAGCAATTTCTGCAGGCACGGGCAATCGACTTTTGCCAGCTCGACAGCACGCGTCTCGCCGGTCTAAACGAGGTGATCATCGTCTTGCTGATGGCCGCCAAATTCGGTGTGCCGGTGTGCCCCCACGCGGGCGGCGTCGGCTTGTGTGAGTACGTGCAGCATATTTCGCTTTTCGATTACATTTGCGTGTCGGCGACGCTGGAAAACCGCGTGCTCGAGTACGTGGATCATCTGCACGAGCATTTTCTCGATCCGGTCGTCATTCGCACCGGACGCTATATGCCGCCCGAACAGCCGGGCTACAGCATCACGATGCGTCCGGAAACGCTCGTGCGGTACAGATTTCCCGATGGTGCGGAATGGACCGTCTGAGCGCCCCCATCCACGAAACGCATCGCGACTTGCATTGAGCCAGTCAGCCCTGCAGGTCGAACAACCGGAATTTCTACTATGAAAGAATTATCGCTTGATCCGGAGTCGTTCCTCCCCGAGGACGGATATGCGGGAACGCTGGTCGGCCGCGCATCGGTCTCCGGCGCAATTGCCGGACCTTCAGTGATTGCGATTCGCGAGGACGGCGCATTTGATATTTCCGATGCCGCACCGACCATGAGCGATCTATTGGAACTGCCGGCGCCCGCGCAACGTGTCGCTCAGCTAGCGGGACGCCGGATCGGATCGATCGCCGATCTTGTGCGAAACAGCGCAGCCCACCGCTGCGACACGCGGAAGCCTTTTCTGCTGGCGCCATGCGATCTGCAGGTCATCAAAGCTGCCGGTGTCACTTTTGCCGCGAGCCTCGTGGAACGCGTCATCGAAGAGCAGGCAAAAGGCGATCCGTCGCGAGCCGCTGCCTTGCGCGGCCAAGTGATGGCATTGATCGGTGAACATTTCGGCAGCGTCAAGCCGGGATCGAGCGAGGCGATGCGGATCAAAGAGCTTTTTGTCGAGCGGGGCTTGTGGTCGCAGTATCTCGAAGTAGGGATTGGGCCGGACGCTGAAGTGTTTACCAAGGCGCCGGTGTTGTCGTCAGTCGGTAGCGGCGCCGATGTCGGGATCCGGCGCGATTCCAGCTGGAATAATCCCGAGCCTGAAATCGTGCTGGCAGTGAACAGCCGCGGCGAAACCGTGGGCGCCGCGCTGGGCAACGACGTGAATTTGCGGGATTTCGAAGGACGCAGCGCATTGTTGCTCGGCAAATCCAAGGACAACAACGCTGCGTGCGCCATCGGGCCGTTTTTCCGTCTCTTCGATGCGGGTTTTTCCATCGAGGACGTGCGGCATGCGACTGTGGATCTTGTCGTCGAAGGCGAGGACGGTTTCGTGCTTCGCGGCGCGAGTTCGATGGCGCAGATCAGCCGGGATCCCCTCGATCTGGTCGCGCATGCGATCGGCCCGAATCATCAGTATCCCGACGGCATCGTGCTGTTCCTGGGCACCATGTTCGCTCCGGTCGAAGACCGCGATCAGCCCGGCGGCGGTTTCACCCACAAGGTCGGCGATGTCGTCCGGATCTCCAGTCCAAAACTGGGAAGCCTGGTGAATCGCGTCAATTGGTGCGACCGGATAGCGCCCTGGAGCTTCGGCGTGCGGGCCCTTTTTTCCAATCTCGCGGCGCGCGGACTGCTGAATCAGCAATGATTGTGAAACGGCACAATATCGAGCCGCTGCCTTAAATAGCTGGCGTTGCAGACTTCCGAATCCAGCCACTTGTTAGCGTTCAGCGTGGTGCAGTACAGATCGCCGTCCGACATGGCTCGCAAGTGGCATTTGATTCCGCAGTCTGGCGACACCGATCGAAATTGCGCGCAGAGTGCGGATGTAATACGCTTTCAAGATAGACTATGTCCCGTGTTACTCAAACGAGGAGCCGTTACGCGGCGATCCTCGAAATTTTCGATTTACTATTCTCCAGTTAGTAGCCCAGGACATGGTCAAGGACGAACTGATAAAACTCGAAAATTCCTGGAAGCGACGGCTGCACAGCCACGAGCCATATGGACTCAATGACAACTAGCTCACCGGCACCCTCGCCAACCGGCAATGACTTTTGACTGGATTGGGTACCCGTTAGTTAAACGGCACGCGGACCAACCAGGAGTTCTCATTAGTTTTGCCCAGGTCGGAGAACGAACCAAGGCTCGAACGATCTACCGAATTGAAACCACCTCTCGCCAGTGTCCAAGCACTGCAACTTAGCTAATTCGCCACTCGGGTACGCGTCGTCCTTCGTGTACCCCGGCGATTAGGCGGCGCTTGCGTGAGGCGGTGCGCTTCCTCGCGCAATACTTCGATGAACCGGGAACACGCGGGAGAGAGCAACTGCGCTTCGGAAGTCGCGATCCCGTAATTGCCCAGTCCGCAATCGAAGTCGATCGCCAGCACGCGCAACATTCCCTTCGCTGCAAATTGCTGTGCGACCTCAACCGGCACCACCGCCAGCATGTGAGTGCCGGCGATCAAGCTCGTGGTCGCGAGTAGGTTAGCGGTTTCAATGCGTTCTTCCGGCGTCGCCAGCCCGGCGCGCTGAAACAGGAGATCGATTTGCCGCCGCATCGGGCTCGTAGGCGGCTGCAGGATCCACGGCCATTGCAGAAGATCGCGCAAGGCGAGCCGGCGCGAATTGGCAAGCGGATGATCCGCTGCAGCCACGACGCAAACGTGTTCCGGGACCAGCGGTTCGTAGCGAAAACCCCGGCGCTCTTCTTCCGTCGGTCGTGCGATCGCGATGTCGAGCAACCCATCGCGCAGCGCAGGCAGCAGGACGTCGCTGGTATCGACCTGAATGTGAACCAGGAGACGAGGGCTCATCCTGCGTACGCGGGCCAGCGTTCGTGTG
This sequence comes from Betaproteobacteria bacterium, assembly GCA_003153455.1. GTDB lineage: Bacteria > Pseudomonadota > Gammaproteobacteria > Burkholderiales > SG8-41 > PALSA-1004. The sequence goes on from PLYS01000589.1 coordinate 8,687, forward strand.
AGCAGCGCAGGCACCGCGGCCATGATTGCGCCGACGTTGATCTTCCCCGCGGTGCCCGCCTTTAGCATGCTCAACTCCTCGCGCGCATGCGTGAGATTGAACAACATCATGCGCGCATGCCGCACCATGACTTCGCCGTAGACGTTCGGCTCCATCCCGCGCGGATGACGCTCGAAGAGCGGCGTGCCGAAAGTGCTCTCGAGTTCCTGCAAGAGTTTGGTTGCCGCCGGCTGCGCGATGTGCAATTCAGCCGCGGCACGCCGCAAATTGCGGTGGGCGTCGAGCGCCACGAGCAGCCGCAATTGCCTGAAGCGCAGCCGCGAGCGGATGAACCAGTCGGGCGGCAGTTCCTTCTTCGCGTCTTTGCTCTCTTCCCCCGCCATCATCTGCCTCCGATTGTTGGACTTGATATATACAAAACAATATCAGTTTAAGCCAAAAAGCAATTGGACTGGAATAGCACAGAGCGGCTAACATGATTAACTAGTGTAGTGCTTCAATCTGTTTGAAACTTAAGTGACAATTGGGACGAATGACTTTTTGGAGGATGTCCGCAGCAATTGTAGGGTGCGCACCGCGCACGCGACAGAGGGTGGATGGTGCGCCGTGCGCACCCTACTGATTGCCCCCCGTCTTGCACTATGGAAGTAAGACAGAACTTTCATCACGGGGAACGCGTCGTGTGGCGCATCGCCGGTTCTATGGCGAATGCCATCAGCAGAGGAGCAGGCAAGTGACGACTCAGACAGCGGCGAAACCGATTATCGCGATGGTGCTCGGCGACCCGGCCGGAATCGGCCCCGAACTTATCGCAAAGCTGTTGGCACAGCCGGAGGTGCGCGGCGAGGCAGGAATTTTCGTGATCGGCGACCGCGACGAGCTCGAACGCGGCAGTCGCATTGCCGGTGTCGAATTTCCGCTGTCCACGGCAGCGTCTTTCGACGCTGCTGATTTCTCGCGCAATGTGCCGGTGCTGATGCAGTTTCGCGGATCGGTCAGGGGCCAATTCCCGCGCGCCGTGGTTTCAGCGGAAGGCGGGCGCTACAGCCTGGAAACGCTGGAAATCGCGATCGAGCTTGCGCGGTCGGGCAAAGCCGGCGCCGTGTGCTTTGCGCCGCTCAACAAGGGTTCGCTGCACGCGGCAGGAATAGCGCATAACGATGAGCTGCACTGGTTCGCGGAAAAGCTCGGCTACCGCGGCCCGTTCTGCGAATTCAACGTCCTTGGCGCACTCTGGACGTCGCGCGTAACTTCGCACATGCCGCTCAAGGACGTCAGCAGCCTGCTCACGCCGGAGAAAGTCGCCGCAGCGATCGGGCTCATCCATGATGCGCTGCTGCGGGCGGGAGTTGCGACGCCGCGAATCGCTGTTTGTGGTTTCAACCCGCATAACGGCGACAACGGCGCGTTCGGGCGCGAGGAGATCGACGTCATCGCGCCAGGTATCGCGCTCGCCAGGTCGCGCGGCAACGCGGCAGATGGTCCGTATCCGGCGGACACCATATTCCTCAAGGCGCGTGCGGGCGCCTACGACGCGGTCGTCACGATGTATCACGACCAGGGCCAGATCGCGCTCAAGCTGATGGGGTTCGACCGGGGTGTCACGGTACAGGGCGGTCTGCCGATTGCGATTACGACTCCGGCGCACGGCACTGCATTCGACATCGAAGGTCAGGGCAAGGCAGATGTAGGCGCAATGAAAGAAGCATTTTTGCTCGCCTGCCGCATGGCGCGCTCGCGCCGCGATGCAGCCTGACTGATCACAATTGCCGTTACCAGAGACTACCGTGAAAATCACCAAAGTTCGTGCCCGTGTTTTCGAATGGAAAGGCAAAGTAGTCCCGCCCGCGGCTCATTTCTGCACCAATGCCGTGGACATCCTGTACGAGCGCGGCGACAACATGGGATCGTTCCGTTTTCACGACTGGCTGGTGGTCGAAGTGGAGACCGACAGCGGACACGTCGGCATCGGCGATGCCGCGCTCGCGCCGCGCATCTGCAAGAACGTGATCGACCAGTATCTGGCGCCGCTGGTGATCGGCGCAGACCCGTTCGACAATGAATATCTGTGGCAGAAAATGTACCGCTGCACGCTCGCCTGGGGGCGAAAAGGCGTCGGCATGGCGGCGATCAGCGCAATCGACATCGCGCTGTGGGACCTGATGGGCAAGGCGGTCAATCGCCCGGTATTCAAGCTGCTCGGCGGCCGCACCAAGGAAAAAATTCCGTGTTACGCGAGCAAGCTCTACAGTCAGCCGCTCGACCAGCTCGCCGATGAGGCTCGCCGCTACATGGAGCAGGGTTTCAAGGCGGTCAAGCTGCGCTTCGGCTGGGGCCCGCGAGACGGCGCGCCCGGCATGCGCAAGAACCTCGATCTCGTGCGTACCGTGCGCGAAGTGATCGGACCCGATATCGATCTCATGTGCGAATGCTACATGGGCTGGACGCTCGAGTACGCGCGGCGCATGGTGCCGCTGCTCGAGCCGTTCAACCTGCGCTGGCTCGAGGAGCCGGTGATCGCCGACGACATCGAAGGTTATATCGAGCTGAAGAAGATGAACCGTTTTCCGATTGCGGGCGGCGAGCATGAATTCACGATCTACGGCTTCAAGGACCTGATCGAACGCCGCGCGGTCGACGTGATCCAATACGACACGAATCGCGTCGGCGGCATTACCGCGGCGCGTAAGATCAATGCGCTCGCAGAGGCGTGGTCGGTGCCGGTGATCCCGCACGCGGGGCAGATGCACAACTACCATCTGACGATGTCCTCGGTCGCGTCGCCGATGTCGGAATTCTTTCCGGTCCACGACGTCGAAGTCGGTAACGAACTTTTCTATTATCTGTTCAAGGGCGAACCGCAGCCGGTCGAAGGTTGGCTCCAGCTGGACGACCACAAGCCCGGGCTGGGGATCGAGCTCTCCGACGAATATCGCTCGGAATTCAACGTGATCGAATAGAAGGAGATCCCGATGCGGCTGATCCAATTCGAAACCGGCAATGCCCGTCACGTCGGCGCGTTGATGGATGGCGAAACCGCGTACAAGGTGCGCTCGGTCGAGTCGACGCGAGAACTCGCGCTGCTCGCGGTCGAGAACCAGCAGACACTTGAGAAACAGATTGGCGCGCTGGGGTTGGGCGAGGCGTACCCGTATCAAAAGCTGTTGCGTGAACTGAAGGTGCTGCCGCCACTCGATCACCCCGACCCGGCACATTGCCTGATTTCGGGCACGGGGCTGACCCATCTCGGCAGCGCGGCGACACGCGACGCGATGCACCAGAAAGCGCAGCAGGACGAGTCGACGCTGACCGATTCCATGCGCATCTTCAAGTGGGGCGTCGAAGGCGGCAAACCCGGGACCGGCAGGATCGGCGTGCAGCCGGAGTGGTTCTTCAAGGGTGATGGTTCTATTATGGTGCGGCCAGGCGCGCCGTTCCAGGTCCCGGCGTTTGCGGAAGACGGCGGCGAAGAACCCGAGATCGCCGGTCTCTACGTGATTGCGCCCGATGGAACGCCTTGCCGCGTGGGTTACGCGCTCGGCAACGAATTCTCGGACCACGTCATGGAGCGCAGGAACTATCTGTATCTCGCCCATTCCAAGCTGCGCTTCTGCTCGGTCGGGCCGGAAGTGCTGATTGGCGCGCTGCCATCGAGCGTGGCCGGCACCAGCAGGATCCTTCGCAACGGCCGCGTCATCTGGGAAAAGCCGTTTGCGAGCGGCGAAGACAACATGAGTCATTCGCTCGAGAATCTCGAGTACCACCACTTCAAGTACAACCAGTTTCTGCATCCCGGCGACGTGCACGTTCATTACTTCGGCGCAGTGACGCTGAGCTTTGCCGATGGCATCCGCACCGAGGACGGCGACCAGTTTGAAATTCACGCGCCGGCTTTCGGCGCGCCGCTCGTCAACCGCATGCAGCGCGTAAAGCCCGCCTATCAGATCGGGAAGATGCACGTAATCTGATCGCTGGCTACGCCGAACGCTCATTACCCACCCGTGAACTACGAACTATTATTCAAAAACCTGAAGAACAGCCGCATCCGGATCGCGCTCACGGGCGCCAATGGAGGCTTCGGCCGCACTTTGCTGATGCAGTCACGCGCGGTCCCGAACGTTGAAATTGCGGCTTTGTGCGATATCGATATCGACGGTATGCGGGCTGCGCTTGACGCGCTGGGATACGCCGCGGACACTGTGCGCGTATGCCTCACCGCCGAAGACGTCCGGCGCCCAAGCGAAGAGGGCAATATGGTGCTGGTCGCGGACCACTCGCTGCTGGGTGGTGTGCCCCACGACATCCTGGTGGAGGCCACCGGTCAGCCCGAGATAAGCGTCCGAATTGCCATGGATGCCATTCATCGCGGCGTCCACGTGGCGATGGTCACGAAGGAAACCGACTCGGTGGTCGGGCCTTACTTGAACCGGCTCGCGCAGGAACACGGCGTCGTGTATACGACCGCGGACGGCGACCAGCCGAGCAACCTGATCGGGCTCGTCACCTGGGCGAGAACGCTGGGTTTCGAGATCGTCGCCGCCGGCAAGTCGAGCGAGTACGACTACGTGTTTCACTTTGAATCGGGTGAGTTGGAATATACCGACCGCAAACGTTCCGTGCCAGGGCTGGCCCGTCTGTGGCATCTGACAGACGACGTTTCCGCCACGCTCGCGCAACGCCGCGCTGCGATCAGCGAATTCCCTCAAAGCGCGACGCCCGATTACTGCGAAATGAACATCGTCGCCAATTCCACGGGCCTTTTGCCCGCGTGCGACGCCTTGAGCTACCCGCTGTGCCGCATCCCGGAGCTGGCCGACATTTTCGTCCCGAAGGAAGACGGCGGCATTCTGGAACGCACCGGCGTGGTGGATGTCTTCAACTGCCTGCGCCGCCACGACGAAGCGAGTTTCGCCGGAGGGGTCTTCGTCGTCGTCAAATGCGCGGACGACGGGGTCTGGCGGATGCTGCAGGAAAAGGGGCATGTGGTAAGTCGGCAGCGGAAATACGCCTGCATTTATCAGCCGTATCATCTGATGGGGCTCGAAAGTCTGATGAGCGTGTTTTCCGCCGTGCTGCATCGGCGCCCTTCGGGCAGCCTCACCCAGAAACCTCATGCGGTCATGGTCGCCCGCACTCGGAGGGATTTCAGGGCCCGGGACATGCTACAGATGAGCGGTCATCATCACGTGATCGAAGGTGTATCCGCTTTGCTGGTGCCTGCCGGCGAGGCGCGCGGCAAAGCGCCGTTTTACCTGGCTGCGGGAAAGCGCCTGCGAACCGACGTGCCCCGGAACACCGACATTGCGGTCGATGCGCTGGATCTCGAGGGTTCGGCGTTGCATGCGGCGTGGCAAGAAATGTATGGCTTGGGACAGCGAATCGCAGATTGAATAGAATGATTTTTTCACCCCGTGAACGCAAAGGAGACAGAGATGGAAAAGCCGACTGAAAGACGAGGAAAATGGCTTTCGTGTGCGACGGCACTGTGCGTGGCGCTGCCGCTGGCGACTGGCAACGCCGGCGCCGCTGACTGGAAACCGGTCAAACCGGTTGAGTTCATCGTGCCCTCCGGGGCCGGCGGTGGTACCGACCAATATGCGCGTCTCGTGCAGTCAATCATCGTCAAGCACAAGCTGATGGAGCAGACGAGCATCGTGAACAACAAGCCGGGCGGCGCTGGCGCCGAAGGCTTCCTCGACGTCAGTCTTGCCAAGGGTAATCCGCACAAGGTTGCGTTCGGCACCAACAACGCGTACCTGCTGCCGCTCGTGCTGAAAGTGCCCTACAGCTTTGACCAGTTGATCCCCGTGGCCATGATGGCGCAGGATGAATTCATCCTGTGGGTGCCGCAGGATTCACCGTATGGCACTCCAAAAGCCTATCTGGATGCCGTGAAAGCCAACCCGTCGGGTTTCATGATGGGCGGTTCGATGTCGAAAGATACCGACCAGACACTGACCGAGCTGATCAACAAGGCCTACGGCATCAAGATGGCCTATCTGCCGTTCAAGAGCGGTGGTGAAGCGGCGATTCAACTGGCCGGGAAGCACATTAGCTCCAACGTCAACAACCCCAACGAAAACATTTCCCAGTGGCGTGCCGGCCAGGTACGGCCGTTGTGCGTGTTCAGCAAGGAACGCATGCGCTACAAGGAAAAGGTGACAACTACCATGGCATGGGGCGACATCCCGACCTGCAGGGAATCCGGTGTGAACATCGACGAGTTCCGGATGCCGCGCGCGGTGTACATGCCGGCGGGCGTCAATCCTGAACACGTCAGTTACTACGTGAACCTGCTGCGGAAGGTTTCGGAGACTCCGGAATGGGCGGCGTTTCTGCAAACCAACGCGCTCAATGGCGTATTCATGGCGGGCGACGATCTCAGGAAATACATCGCCGGCGACGAAGCAAACGCGCGGGCGATCTATAAGGACGCAGGCTGGCTCATCAAATAATCTTCATCCCCGGCCGCACGCGAGCGCGCCCGACTCAGGCCGGAAACGGCATGGCTCGGGCGCTCTTGTTGCGGGAACACGCTGGAACCTAATATCCGATCGCGCACGAATTCAGGAGGCAACATGGATCACGCCAGCACTTCCCACTCGACGGCACCCGGCGTTTCGCGTTGGGCCGTGGAATTCGGGACGGCCGCTTTCGTGGCCGTCATCGGCGCCGTCGTGCTCAATGGCAGCTTGGAACAGGGCATCGGCTGGAGCAGCACGGGACCCGAATCAGGTTATTTTCCGTTTTATATCGGCCTGCTGATCATCGTGTCCGGCACGATCAGTGCCATATCGGCGCTGCGCAGCAAGTTTCGCCTGGCGCACAGCCATGCCCGCGGCGAAATCTTTCTCGAATATTCGAAGTTGAAGCCCGTCCTGCAGGTATTCCTACCGACGGCGATTTACATCGTGAGCATACGCTGGCTCGGCCTTTATATTGCATCCGCCGTTTTCGTGGCTGCATTCATGATGTGGCACGGCAATTACCGGTGGAAGGCGCTCTGGACCGGCATTGGAACGTCTGCCTTCTTCTACCTCGTGCTCGAACTCTGGTTCAAGATCGACCTGTTCAAAGGGCCATTGCTCGCATGGCTCTTGGACCGTTGAGTCGGTTCGGATCACGCTGACGACGAGAGACGGAGAAGCGGGACAAGGCGAATGGAGTCGCTCACTGCCCTGATACACGGATTCAGCATTGCGCTGACACCCTATCATCTCATGCTGATGCTCGTCGGCGTGCTGCTCGGAATCCTCGTCGGCGTGCTGCCGGGACTGGGCGCGCCCAACGGGGTCACGCTGCTGTTGCCGCTGACTTTCACTATGGAGCCGGTTTCGGCGATCATCCTGCTATCCTGCATGTACTGGGGTGCGCTGTTCGGCGGTTCCACGACCTCGATCCTGTTCAACATTCCGGGCGAGCCCTCCTCGGTTGCCACGACGTTCGACGGTTACCCGATGGCACAGCAGGGCCGGGCCGGAGAGGCGCTCACGGCTGCCTTCACCTCCGCCTTTTTCGGTGCGCTGTCTGGCGTGCTGCTGATCACGTTCCTGTCCACGTGGGTTGCGGACTTCGCGATGAAATTCAGCCCGCCGGAATTTTTCGGAGTCTATTTGCTGACGTTTTGCAGCTTTATCGGCATGGGACGGACCTCGCCGATCAAATCGCTCACGTCGCTGCTGCTTGGACTCGCGGCAGCCGCGGTCGGGATGGACATGATTTCGGGCAACATCCGGTTGACTTACGATATTCCGGAACTGTTGCGCGGCATCAGCTTCCTGGTCGCGGTGATCGGGCTGTTCGGTCTTGGCGAAATATTTATCACCATGGAGGAGGGTCTCGCGTTCAAGGGACTGGAGTCCAGAATCAACCTCAAGGTCGTGTTCAGGACCTGGGTCAAGTTGCCGAAGTACTGGGTCACGCTCCTGCGCAGCGCCGCGATCGGATGGTGGATGGGAGTTACCCCCGGGGGACCGACGGCCGCATCGTTCATGAGCTACGGCATCGCGAAAAAGGCGTCCAAGAGGGGCGATCATTTCGGCAAAGGCGAGATCGAAGGCGTGATCGCGCCCGAAACCGCGGATCATGCCGCCGGGACCTGCGCTTTGCTGCCGATGCTCGCGCTCGGCATCCCCGGCTCGGCGACTGCTGCCGTCATGCTGGGCGGCCTGATGATCTGGGGACTACGGCCCGGCCCGATGCTGTTTATCGAGCAGAAGGATTTTGTGTGGGGCCTGATCGCGAGCATGTATCTGGGCAACGTCGTCAGCCTCATCGTGGTGCTGGCCACGGTCCCGTTGTTCGCTGCGATTCTGCGCATCCCGTTCAGCATCATCGCGCCGGTAATCATCGTCGTGTGCGCGATTGGCGCGTATACGGTCAACAGCGTGCCGTTCGATCTGATTCTGACGCTGCTGTTCGGGGTGCTTGGCTATGTGTTCAAGAAACTCGATTATCCGATCGCGCCGATGGTGCTGGCGATGGTACTGGGCGACAAGGCGGAGGAATCGTTCCGGCAGTCGCTGCTGCTGTCGCGCGGCAAATTGTCCATCTTCTGGTCGTCGCCGATTTCCGCTACATTGACTGTCCTGGCAGCGCTGCTGATTCTCCTGCCGCTGTGGAGCCGTTTCAGAAAAAGGGCAACTGACAAACCATGAATGAAAGCACGCTGCGTGACGAGATCTGCGAAATCGCGAAATCGATTTTCGACCGCGGTCTCACGCATGGCAGCACCGGCAACATCAGCGCCCGCTGCGAAGACGGTTGGTTGCTGACTCCGACGGGTTCCAATCTCGGCCGGCTCGATCCAGCACGACTGTCCAAGCTCGATTGGACGGGCAGGCTGATTTCCGGCGACGCGCCATCCAAGGAAAACTTCCTTCACCTCGCGATGTATCAGGAGCGCAGCCGCAACCAGGCGGTCATTCATTTGCACTCGACGCACTCGGTCGCGGTGTCGGTCCTCGAAGACGTCAATCCGGCGGACGTGCTGCCGCCGATCACCGCCTATTACGTGATGCGGATCGGCGGCCTTCCGCTTGTGCCGTACTACGCGCCGGGGGACATGAAGCTCGCCGACGCAGTGCGCGGGTTCGCTGGGAAGCACCACGCGATGCTTTTGGCCAACCACGGTCCGGTTGTCGCGGGTTCGAGCCTCTCGGCCGCAAGCGACGCGGTGGAGGAATTGGAAGCGACCGCGAAGCTCTACCTGCTGCTGCGCGGGCAGCGCATTCGAACGCTTACTGATGCCCAGGTGGCCGAGTTGCGCGCGCGCTATCCGGTTTGACGGATACCACCCGGTTCCCGACATCGCCTGAGCGCAGGGCGGCGCGCCCCGNNTTGCGAAGCGCCCGGGCAGCGCGGATCGGACGGTGGAGCACACGCGCGCAGCCCCGATCGCGCGCCATCGGGCGCACCGAGCACTAATCCGGCATCACTGCAGCGTTGCATTGGCACAGGACGCCGGCGACGGGCGCATTGATTTTCCTATTTCTTTCTGACCGAGGAGAAAACATGAACTGCACATTGCGCTTGATCGTGGTTTTACTGCTGGCGGGCGTATCTGCGCTGGCGTCGGCACAGGGTTATCCGAACAAACCGGTGCGCATCCTCGTCGGCTACGTGCCCGGCGGCGGCACCGACATCATGGCGCGCGCCATCGGTGCCAAGCTGTCCGACACGCTGAAGCAGCAGTTCGTGGTCGAGAACCGCCCGGGCGCCAACGCGAATATCGCGGCGAAACTGGCGGCCGATGCGCCCGCCGACGGCTACACGCTGCTCTTCATGTCGGTGGCGCATATCATGAGCAAGCCGGTTTACAAGAACCTCAACTACGACATCGAGCGCGATTTCGCGCCGATCACGGTGGTCACCAATGTGCCCAACGTGCTATGCCTGCACCCGTCGCTGCCGGTGAAGACGGTGAAGGAACTGATCGCGCTTGCCAAGTCCAAGCCCGGCGCGCTCACCTACGCGACGTCCGGCATCGGCAGTCCCGAGCACTTTGCCGGCGAGATGTTCAAGATGATGACCGGGACCGATATGCTGGCGATACCCTATAAAGGGGGCGCGCCGATGGCGGTCGATCTCGTCGGCGGGCAGGTCATGCTGGCCTTCAATACGGCGCCGCCGATCATGCCGTATATCCAGTCAGGCCGCGTGCGCGCCATCGCCGTGACCATGGACAAGCGCGTGGCCGCGCTGCCCGACGTGCCGACCATCAGCGAGTCGGGCGTGCCCGGCTACCAGATGAGCACGTGGTACGGCGCGGTGGCGCCGGCCAAAACACCGCGCGAAATCGTCGTCAGGCTCAATCAGGAGATGTTGAAAGCGCTGGCGTTGCACGACGTCAAGGAGCGCATGGCGTCGCTGGGGGCGGATGTGGTCGGCAATAGTCCGGAAGAAGCTGCCGCGCTGTTCAAGCTGGAGGTGGCGAAGTACACCAAGGTTGCGAACGCCGCTCACATCAGCGCCGACCAGCCCTGACATGTGCGTTGTCCGCGCAGCCGCATCGCCACGCACCGGTTCGCATGGCGCAGCCCGCGGCGGTTAAGCCGCCGCGCCCAGCGGGTGGCCGGCTGCGCATAGGTCTTATCGGCGCCGGCGATATTTCCCAATATCATCTCGCCGCGTGGCGCAAGGACTCGCGCGCTGAAGTCGTTGCCGTGTGCGATCGCGATGAAGCGCGCGCCCGCGCGCGCGCCGCGGCGTTCGCGATTCCCGGTGTTTATGCTGATGCCGCGGCGATGCTTGCAAGCGAAAAGCCCGACGCGGTGGACATCGCGACGTGGCGCGAGACGCATGTCGAACTCGCGCAGCTCGCCGCCGCGCATGGCGTTCACGTGCTGTGCCAGAAGCCGCTCGCGCCTACCAAGCGTGCTTCGACGCCGGTATCGCGCACTTCATCGGGCAATTATTGTCGGGCCTGCCGTTCGAGACCGGCCCCGACGATAATCCGCAGACGCTTAAACTCGTCGAAGACGCGTATGCGCTGGCGGCGGTTCAGCGCGGGAGCTTGTCGAGATAGCGGAACATTTCCGTGTGATCGGACGTGAAGCCCAGTTGCTGTTCCATCCGGTTCCAGATGTCCGCGCACGGTTTGGCGAGCAGGCTCGACGCATTGAGAATATCGACGATGACGCCCGCGTCGAGCCCGAAGCGCTGTCCCGCGATGACCGCTTCGATCTCACGGCCATAAGCACGTTTGTCGACAAAGCCCATGAAGAAAAGCGATCGATACGATGTATCTGCACTGATTAATGCGGGAACTGATTTGCACGTGAGCACGCCCGCCGGACGCATCATCGCAACGATCTGCTTTGCCGAAGTGCTGAGCATGACGGCGTTTTCCGGTTTTGCGGCGCTGCTGCCGGTGCTGGCGCCCGAGTTCGGGCTGAACAACTCCCAAGCCGGCTTGATCAGCGGGACTGTGCTCGGCGGTTATATGGCGGGCGTGCCTTTTCTCGGATCGATGACCGACCGGGTCGACGCGCGGCGGGTGTACGCGGTGGCTGCGATCATTGCCGCGAGCGGTGCGTTGGGTTTTTCCCTTTTTGCGAGCGGATTCTGGTCGGCGTTGCTGTGCCAGGCGCTGATCGGCGTCGGGCTCGCCGGAACCTACATTCCCGGCATGAAGGCGCTGACCGACCGCGTGGAGGGTCCATGGCAGAGCCGCGGCGCAGCCATTTACGGCGCGGTGTTTGGCGCCGGGACCAGCGGCTCGCTGATCCTGTGCGGCGCGATTGCCGGCACCTTTGGCTGGCGGTTTGCCTTCCTGATGGCCAGCGCGGGACCGCTGCTGGCCAGCGCGATCGTCGTATTCGCGCTCAAGCCGTCGATACCTCAACCGGCGGCGCGCCGCGCGCTGCTCGACTTCCGGCCCGTGTTGCGCAATGCCGCCGTGCGCCCGTATCTGTTCGCCACGGCCGCGCATTCCTGGGAGATACACGCGACGCGCGCGTGGCTGGTGGCCTTCCTCACGTTTGCCGCCGGTCTGCGCGGCGGCGCCGATAGCGCGCCGGGTTCCGTGGCACTGACGGCTGCGCTCATTATTCTGCTCGGGCCGATAGCCAGCGTGAGCGGCAACGAGTTTGCGTTGCGCTTTGGCCGGGCACGTATGATGACCATAGGCGCGACGGTGTCCGCGATCATGAGCTGCGCCATCGGCTTCCTCGCCGGCTCGCCGTGGATAGGACTGCTGGTGTTCGCAGTCGTGCACATGTACTTCGTCGGTATCGATGCCGGCACCATGACTGCCGGCGTGGTGAATGCTGCCGAGCCTGCCCACCGCGGGGCCACCATGGCCCTGTACTCCCTGCTCGGTTTCGGGACCGGGTTTATCTCGCCCGCGGTATTCGGCGCGGTCCTGGATCTGGCCGGGGGCCGCGGCGAGCTCATGGCCTGGGGACTCGCGTTCGCGAGCCTTGGCGTGGTCGCGCTCATGGGGGTCATTCCGGCGCGGATGCTGGCCAAGCGAGGGAGGAAAAACAGGGATGAGCACCCGTCAGGCGGGTATTGAACCACCCCGCCGCAAACAGCGGGGTATCAAGTCGGAGCTTGGCCAATACACTCGCCGCAAGCGGTGGGGAATTGGACCCAAAGAGATTTAACCCGGAATCACCGCAGCATCACAAATTGTTCCCATTCCTGAAAGTCGGATCTGGTACAGAGCTTTTGCAACAGATCAAAGCATACCTCCAGATTGGCAGCCGCCGCCACGCTTAGCGATTCGCCCAGTTCAAAGCGTTCCCCGCGCACCTGCATAAGATAGGCGGGAGGCGGGTCTCCGTAGAGTTCCCGATAAGCATGCAGCACTGCCATCGGGCTCATGACGTGGGAAGTGTAGCTTGTGTCTTTTTGTGCATGCAGACGTGAAAACGCATAAGGCGCTGTGCAGGAAATACTCGCGTCAATGAACAACACCCGTTCCCGGCCTTGCAGATCGAACGCATGTTCCACCTGCAGCTGGAAATCGGTGAGCACTTCGACATGCGGAAGATTTAGCGCTTGCAGACGCTCCAGCAGCAAAGGCCCGAGCGCATCATCGCCGCGGCTGGGGTTACCGTAACCAAAAATCAGCAGCGGCGCGGTCAAGTTCTATGCCGTCCGTCGGAATCCTTGATCAGGCGCTGAATCAATGTCCCTGCCGCATCCACCAGTTCCACCTCCAGCGGCATTTTGCCAACGGCATGAGTAGCGCAGGAAAGACAGGGATCAAACGCGCGGATCGCCACTTCGATGTGGTTGAGCAGGCCTTCGGTAAGCTGCTGGCCATCCAGATATTGCAGCGCTACCTGCCGCACCGCTTCATTCATGGCTTGGTTATTGTGGGAAGTGGCAACGATCAGATTGGCGCGCACGATCTGCTCGTCTTCGTTAATGCGGTAGTGGTGGATCAATGTGCCGCGCGGCGCCTCGATGACACCGACACCACGCAACTGCCGCTCCCCGCTGCTCACCAGATCATCGCTCTGCAGATCAGCGTCGTGTAGCAATTCCTGAATTACTTCGGCGGCGTGCAGCATCTCGATCATGCGCGCCCAGTGATAGGCGAGAGTGGCTTGGGTGGCGCTGCCCCCGCCGAATTCCTTGAAAATCTTGCGCTCTGCATCCGCCCGGTGTGTCGGAATAAAGTCGCAATTATTGATTCGCGCCAGCGGGCCAACCCGATACCAGCCTTGTTCCCTGCCACGCGCACGGATGAACGGAAATTTACTGTAGGACCAGGACTTCACTTCCTCGTGAATATAGTCCCAATAATGACTGTAATCCACATGGTCGAAAATGGGCTGGCCATGCTCATCCCTGGCACGCAGGCCGCCATGATACAGATCGAGGGCACCATCGTCGCGCACCAGGCTCATGAAGCTGGAGCGGTAAAAACCGAAGCCATTATGAAAATCCGGGCGCTCGCTGTAGATCGCCTTGATCAGTTCCACCGCCGCCTGGCTCCATGCGATGACCTGATCTATCTCCTGAAGCAGACAATCGCGCTCATCCCGCGACAGATTCTTGTTCATGCCGCCGGGGATGACGCCTGTGCCATGCACGCGTTTGCCGCTGGTGAGACGGATGACTTCCTGGCCATACCTGCGCAGCGCCACACCCTGTCTGGCGATATCGGGATAAGCCGCCACGATGCCGGCGATGTTGCGCTTTCCCACAGCCGCATCGAAACCGAACAGCAGATCCGGCGCAGAGAGGTGAAAAAAATGCAGGGCATGTGACTGCAGTATCTGCCCCATATGCATGAGGCGGCGCAGCTTGTCGGCAGCGGCAGAAACCGTTGCGCCGATAATCATGTCCATGGCCTTGCAAGCCGCGAGATTATGGCTCACCGGGCAAATGCCGCAGAGGCGCTGCACCAGCACCGGCACTTCCCAGAAAGGGCGGCCCTGAACGAATTTTTCGAAGCCGCGGAATTCGACTATATGAAAGCGTGCCTGATGCACGCGATTGTCTTCGTCCAGCAGCAGGGTAACTTTGCCATGGCCCTCCACCCTGGTCACCGGTTCAATCACGACCCGCTTTAGGTTTTCAGGATGAGTCGCAGTTTCCAGTGCGAAGGTCATAAGATGAGCTCAATCATAGTGCAGCATTTCGTAGTCCAGCTTCGGCTCCCTGCCCTCAATCAGATCGGTGAGAAACTTCCAGATCGTATCCGCAGACGGCGGACAGCCAGGCAGGAAGTAATCCACCTTTACCACTTCGTAAACGGGATACACCTTGTCGAACGGCAATGGCAGTTCGGGGTCGTTGGGGATCTGATTTCCTTCCAGCCCGCCCTCGTACAGATATACTTCCTGAAAGCAGTCCCACAGATCAATGTTGTTGCGCAACGCGGGCACTCCACCCGTGATGGCACAGGCGCCGATCGCCACCAGCACCTTGCAATGTTTGCGGAATTCCTCGAGCACATGGACGTTCTCCGCATTGCTCACACCGCCTTCCACGATGCCGATATCGCATGGCCCGCAGTGTTTGGTGTCGGTGAACGGCGTACGGTCAAATTCGATCATTCCCAGAAGATCGAACAGTTTCTCGTCGATATCCAGCAAAGACATATGGCAGCCGAAACAGCCAGCCAGTGAACAGGTTGCTACCCGGCTTTTCCGTTTCTCATTCACGGTCCGGCTCCATCTGTTCCATTGCTCCCATCTGGGCTTCGCTGATTTTCTGGTGATCGAATGTGCGCTGGCCTATGGGTATCTTGTAGCCCTGGCGCTTGATCAGAATGGCGCCAGTAGGGCAGACCTGGGCCGCCTTGTCGGTCACAGCGAAGTTGGTATCGCCCAATCTGCCACTCGCGGCATTCACCACCAGACGCGAACCGATCCCGCGCCCCGAAATGCCGAACACGTTCTTGCCGTCAACCTCACGACTGGCGCGGACACATAGCTCGCAGAGAATGCAGCGGTTGAGGTCGAGAAATATATCGGGATGCGAAGCATCCACTTCCCGTGGCTGATAGAAGTGCGTGTAATGGGGGCTCAGCATATCCAGATAATAGGCCGCCGCCTGCAACTGGCAATTACCGGTCTTCTCACACGAGGGACAGGTATGGTTGCCTTCCACGAACAGCATTTGCACCAGCGCCTGGCGATCATTGTTAAGCTCAGGCGTATTGTTTGCCACCACCATATCCTCTCCAGCCGGCATGGCGCAGGAAGTCATGTTGCGGCCGTTGACGCTCACGATGCACAGCTTGCAACTGCCGTGTGGCTCGAATTCCGGATTGTGGCACAGGTGCGGGATATACACGCCGGCTGCCAACGCAGCGTCCATGATGGTCTGGCCATCCTGGAACGGCACGCTTTTGCCGTCAATCGTGATGGTTTTGCTCATGACAGGTGCGCCCACGCGTCGTCCCTGCCGGTAATCTTGCGCGCGGTCTCCAGCGCCCCGTCCAGGTCAAAAGCCGGCTCGAATGCCAGCTTCTTCAGCTTGTGCTCGTAGGCATCGGGAAATTTTTCCAGCATGTCCATTACCGGATTTGCCGCAGTGTGTCCCAGCCCGCAGTGACTCATGGTTTGCATGATGCGGCCAAGCTGCTTCAACTCTTCCAGGTCGTAAACCGTACCGTGGCCATTCGCTATTTTATCCACGATCTTTTTCTGCAACTGCGTTCCCACGCGGCACGGGGTGCAGAAGCCGCAGCTTTCATGGGCAAAGAAGTGTGCGAAACTCTGCACGGCCTGCAACACGTCGCGCCCGCGCTTGAATACGGTGAACGCTCCCGCGGTAGGCAGATCCTCAAAGGAAATGCACCGTCCGAATTCCTTCGAGGAAACCAGGATACCGGAAGGTCCGCTCACTTGAACCGCGTAGGGATCTTCTGCACCACAGTCGTCGAGGATTTCGTGCAATGCGACTCCAAACGGATATTCGTAAATGCCCGGTCTGGCGCAATCACCGGCAATGCTTAGAATTTTGCTGCCGGTGGATTGCGCCGTACCCATGGCCGCAAACCACTCACCGCCTTGTGCCGCGATCCTGGCGGCGCAGGCAAGAGTTTCCACGTTATCCACCACCGTGGGCTGGTCGAGGTATCCGTGAGTCACCGGGAACGGTGGACGATTGCGCGGGCGGCCGCGCTTGCCTTCGAGCGACTCGATCAGTGCCGATTCTTCACCACAGATATAGGCACCGGCGCCGAGATGAATTTCAATATCGAAATCGAAACCCGTTTCGCCCAGAATATTCCTGCCCAATAAACCGGTTACACGCCGCCGCGCCAGCACCTCTTCCAGTTTTTTCAGCAGGTAGCGGTACTCGCCGCGCAAATACAGGAACCCTTTGGTTGCACCGATTATGCGCGCGCCGACTGTCATACCTTCGCATACCAGATCGGCGTAGCTATTCAGCAGTACGCGATCCTTGAAGGTGCCCGGTTCGCCTTCGTCGGCATTGCATACAACGTAATGGTGATCACCCGGAGAGGCGCGGCAGACCGACCATTTCATGGCGGCGGAAAAACCCGCACCGCCACGCCCGCGCAGTCTGGATGCTTCCATCTCCTTCAGCGTCGCAGCGGCGCCTCGGTCCAATGTCGCCCTGATCGCAGCGCCGGGTTCGAAAGGCTCGCCCAATAATGTGCCGGAGCGGCGGATATTGTCCTTGACTTCGAACAGCATGGGCGGCCAGTCGGAAACAGGTTTCTTGTCACGGATCAACGCTGCGACCAGATCAAGCCGGTCGTGATCCAGGTTGGTGAGCGGCCAGCCGTTGACCAGTGCTGCCGGCCCCTGATCGCACATGCCGGTACAGGATGTGCTGTCCACGCTTAGCAGATTGTCTTCCGACACCTTGCCCGGCTCCACCCACAGCTTGCGGCAGAAATACCGCATCAACTCTGGATTGCCCTGCATCCGGTCAGTGACGTTGTCGGAAAACAGGATGCGGTATTCGCCTGCCGGCTCGAGCGACAGGAAAGAATAGAAACCAGCCACCCCTTCCACGCGCGTTCTCGGCACGCCAAGATGGGTGGCAACGCAGGTTATCGCCTCGGCAGGAATAAAGTGAAAAATCTCCTGCACCTCGCGCAGGATTTGCAGCAGCCGGTTCGCCTCACGCCCATGCCGTTCGAACACGGGTGCGAGTTGCTGTTCGATATTAGGAAACTCGCGAGGCTCCATAAAACCGTTCTCCGCCATGGAATAGTGTCAGTATATGTCCGCCATGCTCTGCATCCAAACTGATGGATGCTCTGGAAGCAGCTATCAGCATATCCGCGGGAGCGGGTCATCCTCCAGCTCCTCCAGAATCCGCTCGCCACCCAGCTCGGTTTTCAATACCACGTGCGCACGCCCCGCGTGGACACTGCCGATGATCGCGGCATCACGCCCCTGCGGCAGCGCCTGTAACCGCGTCAATGCCTCAGCCGCTTGCGGCGCTTCCACCACCGCCACCACCCGCCCCTCGCATGCCAGGAACATCGGATCGTAGCCGAGCATCTCGCATACGGCCGCCACTTGCCCGCGCACCGGAATCGCAATCTGGTCCAGCCTTACCTCCAGACCGGTAGCGCGGCAGATTTCATGCATCACTGTGGCGAGTCCGCCTCGCGTCGGGTCACGCATGAAACGCAAACCAGCAAGCGAAGCCAGCGCCTGCGTCAAAGGCAGCACACTCGCCGCATCCGACAGCAGTTCACCACGCAAGCCAAACTGCTCGCGCGCCAGCATCACGGCGATGCCGTGATCTCCCACCGGCCCGCTCACCAGGATCGCATCGCCGGGCTGGATGTGATTCAGTCCAAGTTGAAAATGTCTGAGCCGGATGCCAACGCCGGTGGTGGCGAGATAGAGCCCGCCGCCTTCGCCACGCGGGACTACCTTGGTATCGCCTGCCACGACCACTACCTTTGCTTCACGCGCAGCTTCAGCAAGGCTGGCGATAATACGTTCCAGTTTGGCGATTTCGAAACCTTCTTCGATGAATACATTGAGCGTCAGATAATGCGGCACAGCTCCTGATACCGCGAGATCGTTCACTGTTCCATGTACCGCCAGCGAACCAATCGTGCCGCCCGGAAACTCCAGCGGTTGCACGGTAAAACCATCGGTCGTTATCATGACGACACCCTCCATCGCGGGCAATGCAGCCGCATCCGCCTGGACATTGAGCAGCGGGTTGGCAAGATGGCGCGCGAACAAGGTCTCGATCAACTCGCGCATGTAACTCCCGCCGTTGCCATGAGCGAGGCGGATATGCGTATCATCCATGGGCATACCCTGCCTCAATAAGCTGCCCGAGCGCGATACCGCCATCGTTGCACGGCACCCTCTCCGGCAAGTGCACATCGAATCCCGCGGCGGCAAGCTGCGCAACTGCCAATTCGGCAAGCAGTCTGTTTTGAAACACGCCGCCAGTCAAGCCTACCAGGTCGAAGGGGGTCAACGCATGGATGCGTTGTGCCTGGGCAACAATGGAACGTGCCAGGCTCAGATGAAACTGCATCGCTCTTTGCGCCACTGACGCTTCTGCCCGCATCAATGCCGGCACCAGTGGCCTCCAGTCTGCCGTGAACAAACCCGATGCGTCCTGGCCAAGCGGCAAATCTACCGCTTCAGCCTCACCTTCAGCGATACTTTCCAGATACATGCCCGCCTGACCTTCGTAACTTGCCTTATCGATCAAGCCGAGCAAACTTGCCGCGCCATCGAACAGCCGGCCAACTGCGGTAGTGACAGGCGAATTCAATCCCTGCTGCCATGCTTTTTTGAGCAGAGTGGCATCGGCTGCGGGCGGCAGGTTATCCAGGCCGCTCTCCCAGCACAACGCCATCCCGGAGCGCCACGGTTCACGTCCCGCCCGCTCCCCGCCCGGCAGCCGGAATGGCCGCATGCGCGCGCTGCGGCGCCATGTGCCGCAGCGTCCATGCAGCGCCTCGCCGCCCCATAACGTACCATCCTGCCCCAAACCAACGCCATCCCAGGTGAACACCAGCCATGTCTTCTCCGGGCAATGTTCCATCGCCACCGCCGATGCATGGGCATGGTGATGCCAGACGCGGATCAGCGGCAATCCCTGACGTGTGGCCCAGCGGCTGCTTGCATAACCGGTATGAGCATCGCATACAATGGCCTGAGGCATCACACCGTACAACCGCTGCAAATCCGCGATTACCTGCTCAAATACCGCAAGGCTGCGCGGGGCGTCCAGGTCGCCGATGTGGGGAGCAAGCACCACTCGTCGCTCCCACCCCAGGGCAACGGTATTTTTCATGTGACCGCCGACGGCCAGCAATGATTGCGTGAAGGCGCCGGGAACACCCAACTCGATCGGTGCAATCCCGCGTCCGGCGCGGATCAAGCGGGGCTTTCCGGCAACGATGCGCATCACGGAATCGTCTGCCGGACGTGCAATCGGACGATTATGATGCAGGAAGATCCGCGTCACGTTACCCAGCCGCTGTTCCACTTCTGAATTTTCCGTCAGTACCGGCTCGCCGCTCACGTTGCCGGAAGTGGCGACTACGGGTTTGCCCAATCCGTCCAGCAGCAAGTGATGTAACGGACTGTAGGGCAACATCGCGCCGATTTCATCCAGCCCCGGTGCAATCAATTCCGGCAGGGTCGAATCCCTGCGCCGCCGCAACAGCACGATGGGCCGTGCCGGATCGCATAGCAGCGCTCGCGCCCTGGCGTCGGTCTCCAGCTCCTGCTGTACCTGCTCCAGACCGTCCCCACCGCGCCATGGAAACATCAATGCCAGCGGTTTGTGCGGGCGGTGTTTGTTGGCGCGCAGCCGTGCAATGGCCGCAGCATTACCCGCGTCGCACAGCAAGTGATAGCCGCCGATACCCTTCACGGCGACGGTCTCACCGTGATGCAATGCAGTCACACAGGCATCCAGCGCCGCAGCCCCAGCGACCCGGCCGCGCGGCGTGACGAAACAAAGCTGCGGGCCGCACGCCGGGCATGCCACCGGCTCGGCATGAAAGCGGCGGTCAAGTGGATTTTCGTACTCGCTGCGGCACGCCGGACATAATTCAAACCCAGCCATGGTCGTATTGGGGCGGTCGTAGGGCAGATGCGTGATCAGGGTGTAGCGCGGCCCGCACTGCGTGCAGTTGATGAAGGGGTAGCGATAACGCCGGTCATGCGGTGTCCGCATCTCCCGCCCGCAGTCGTCGCACATGAAATAATCCGGCGGTATATGGATTTGCGCCGCCGCAGCTGCGCTTGGCATGATCTCGAAATGATCCAGCCTGCGGTATGCAATCTTTTCGGCACGGATCATTTCCGGTTGTGCCAATGGCGGCGCATCGGTGAGCAGCGCCGCGCCAAACGCATCGAGCACGGATGTCTCGCCCTCGGCCTCGACCAATACCTGGCCGGCAAGATTTTGCACCCGCCCCGGCAGACTGAACCGCTGCGCGAGGCGAAAAACGAACGGACGGAAACCCACGCCTTGTACCCGCCCTGTCACCAGCCAGCGGCGCGCCTCAGGCTCCACACCTTGAACCATATCAGGCGTCGAGAGCCTGAGCGTCGCCGGCCGTTGCGTTGATCCTCACACCACTGGCCCACCATATCCGGCAAGCGCCTTCATCCGATACCATGCATGGGCCAACAGGCGATTTCGGAGTGCAGGCGCGGCCATAAATCTTGCATTCGTTGGGGTTGATTTTTCCCAGCACCACGCTTGCGCATTCGCAGCCAGGCGGCATTTGACCGGCACGCTTGCGTCCTGCCTCGTCAAAATCCGGAAAGCGGGTGCGCGCATCATGCCGGGCGAAGCGCGGGTTGAGCGCGAAACCGGAAGCGGGAATAACGCCAATGCCGCGCCAGTTGGCGTCGGTAATATGCAGCGCCTGCGCGATTTGCGCTTGTGCCGCTGGATTGCCACCGGGGCGTACCAGTTCGGGATAACAGTTATCGAGAAAGCGCTCGCCTTCAAGCAACTGGCGTAATACCGAATACACCGCCGCCAGCAGCGAGACCGGCATGAAACCGGCAACCGCTGTGGGAATGCCATGTTTTTCCACCACGAAAAGCCACTCTTCCGGCCCCATCACAGTGGAAACATGGCCGGGTGCGACCAACCCATCGAAGCCCGGCGTATCTGAATCCAGCAGTATCGCCACCGCGGGCCAGGTGCGCCTGGCCGACAGCAGCAGGAACAGATTATCCGGCACCCCTTCGAGCAGCATGGCTGCCACCGGTGCGGTGGTGGTCTCAAAGCCTGCGGCGAAGAACACCACTGCCCGCCCCGGATTTTCCCGCGCAATCCTGACTGCCTCGCGCGGACTTGCGATTGGCCGGATATCGGCGCCGCTGGCTTTGGCCTGTTCCAGCGAACGCACCTCGCCTTTGGGCACATTCACCGGCACACGCAACATGTCGCCGAAAGCGACCAGGATCACGTCTGCATGCAACGCCAGTTGTATCGCCTGGTATACATCCTCTTCCGGGCATACGCACACCGGGCAGCCCGGCCCGGCAATCAGCTCAACTGTCTGCGGTAACGCACTCCTTATGCCCGCCAGCGTAATCGAGCGTTCGTGTCCGCCGCATACATTCATGATGCGCACACGCCGGTCCAGCGGCAGCGCGCGAATCTTTGCGAGCCAGTCCTGGGCAGTTAACGTCACGTGGACGCCTCGTGCAGACGCACACCGTCGGCCTGTATCCTGGGACGCGCAGTCTCTCCCCGATCCACGCGCGCACGTTGCCGTGCCAATTCGCTGCGTAGCCAATCCAGCCATGTTTGCAGACCCAGTGCTTTGCGCGCGGCAAGCTGCATCACCGGCACTGTGCTGGCGAGGTTGCGCAGATTTGCTTCGGCGCGCGCCGGACTGAAATCATCCAGCACCGGCAGCAAATCACTCTTGGTAAGAAGCACTATATCGGCGGCGCGGAACATCACCGGATATTTGGCCGGCTTGTCGTCACCCTCGGTAACCGAGAGCAGCGTGACATTGCGATGCTGGCCGAGATCGAAGCTGGCGGGGCATATTAGATTGCCGACGTTCTCGATGAACAGAATATCCAGCCCTGCCAATGGAAACCGATGCAGCGCGTCGTGCACCATGTGCGAATCCAGATGGCACGCCGAGCCGGTGGTAATCTGGTGCGCCGGCGCGCCTTTAGCGCGGATGCGTTCGGCGTCATTCTCGGTTTCCAGATCGCCCTCGATCACGCCGATGCGGTATTCGTTTCGCAAGGCATCGATGGTCGCTTCCAGCAGCGCGGTCTTGCCTGAACCGGGGGAAGACATGAGGTTGATTGCCAGCAGCCGATGCTTGTCGAAATGCTGCCGATTGTGTATTGCCTGATCATCGTTCTTGGCCAGCAGGTTTTTCAATACTGCCACGGCTGTCGTACCGTTCACCGGCTTGTAGGCGAATTCGCGATTACCGGGCGTAATATTGCAGCCGCAAGTGTCACACATGATTCGTTCCTTCTGCAGTAATTAGTTCAACACTCATGAGTATCATCTCATCACCGCTCACCAGCCTGGTATGGCAGCTGCCGCATGCTCCGCATACCAGCCAGCTCGGCTCGGCCTCTGTCTCGGCGCCGCAGGTTTCACAACTCACCTTAAGCGGCGCCAATTCGATCACCAGCGTAGATTCCGCCGCCAGGGTGCCGGCGCTGGCATAGGGATACGCATGCTGCAACAATAATGGCTCGACCCCAGACAGGGGGCCTACTTTCAGTTTTACCGATTCCACACTCTGCGCCCCATGTGTCAACGCAATCTGCTCCACCTGATCAATCAAGGATTGACAGATCGAGAGTTCATGCACCCGTTGCCTCCGCGGCCAGCATTTCGTCGTAAACCTCCCATGCCGAGCGCGCTTCCTGTTCATTTATTTTCTGGATCGCATAGCCTACGTGCACCATGACGAAATCGCCAATTGCTATCGGCTCGCCCTGCATCAGGAACAGGCTCACGTCGCGCGCAACACCTTTTGCCGCACAGTGAGCGTTAAAGCCGTCGATTTCGACGATTTGCATGGGAATGCCTAGACACATGATGGTATTGTCAACTTAGCTTCCGGCGAATTCAAGCGCCAGGCCTGAATGTTGCATAAACAGATTGAGAGTATCGGGGAAGCTAAAACGATCGACCGCCGTTCAGCATGCGCCGGCCATCTGAAATGCGTCATTGAGTGCACACCTGGTCCCATGACTCTCGAAGCCCTTGCCCGCCCGCAATCGGGTGCGCTGCTCGCCGTGACTGGCTGGTGGGCGCGTGCTTCCAGAACAGGCCGGACGGTGCCAAGGCCGATCGCATCGTGCACCTCTTCCGGGGCCGGGCCGATCGGCGCGACCGAGTTGGCCACGACGAACGGCAACGCCTGGGGCCTGCTCAACGCGGCGACCCAGCACATCGACCACGAGGCGGGGCGCTCCGCCGACGCGCGCGACAAGTCGGCGTGGCTCGAGCACGGCGCGGCAGTCAAGCGGCGCCTGCTGGCGCGACTCCTGGAGCTCCGCGGCGCCGCGGGGTAGTTGTAGGGTGGTCGTCGCGACTCGTTAGCCGAAGGCCCGTTTGCGGGAGCGGCGACCGAATGCCCCGCGTAAGTCATGTTCGCAGAAACGCTGGCGACCCGTCTCCATGGCTACGTATCGGGATATGAGATACCACTTCCCATTGTTGAGTAGATAAGTTTTACTCTGATAGGCAAGTTCCGCATATATGTGGCAATAGGCAGGCCGATCAATAACTGGCAGGTCGTCACGATCGACGGCAAAAATCTTTCGCCTTAAAAGTATTGCCTTATCAATTTCCTTAGCTCCGAGGGTTTCTACGAAGTCTGCGATTCGAACATCGTAATAGCGCGGCGAGTCTTTCGAAAGAGCGTATTTGAAACCTACTGCTTTATCCCAATCTATAAGCTCTGGAACGGATAGCCATATCTTGTCAAACTTTGAAACTTTCATCTTGGATATTAGTTCCGCGCCCAAGGTGTCAGCGAGGATCGAATCCTTTACTTCGCCGATGTGACACCACTTGCGATCTCACGATCTCACGGTTTTATGACTCGCTTTTACGCCGCTTTCCGTAACGGCATTTTATTTATCCTGATCTCAACGCGGAGTTTCGCGTGTCCGAGCATATTTACCAGGGCGTCGAGGCTGAATTTGTCGATTCGTCCCTTAAGCAGATCGTTAAGGCGCGGCTGAGTTACACCCAGGACGCGCGCGGCTTCCTTCTGGGTCATGCCGCTGCGCTTCACGAGCTGCTCGATTCGCGTCATCATCTCGGAGCGCAGCAGCAGATAGAAAGAACACCGCGCTGATCCATGCCGATGAGTTATCATCGC
>PLYS01000303.1 GCA_003153455.1 Betaproteobacteria bacterium
CCCCCTCACCCTCCCCTCTCCCCCGTGATCGGGGGAGAGGGGAGTTTATTTTGTTAGACGCTCTAAGTAGTGCGCCACTCGCGCCATCCCGCCAGCAGCGGAAAATACAGTGCCAGCATCGGTTTTTGCCCGCCGCCGACAGCGGCAGCATAGCGATCGAGTTGCGCCTGGTGGCGAACACGTTCACGGTCGAGGAATGCCTCCACATCCGCACCTTCGTGACCACTGGTCTTGTAGTCGACGATCCAGCGCTTGCCGTCTGCATCGCAGAACATGCGGTCGATGACGAGGTTCATGCGCTCCCCNNTCTATGATCGCGGTGATGCGGCGTTCATTCCAGGCATCCTGGTGGGGGCCGAGCAACCAGCGGCCGCGCGTATCCGTTACCGCGTGCATGAGCGCTGCCGCCACGCGCGCGGCCGCAGCGTCAAGTTCGTTCTCCGAGATGCCGCGCGCGGCAAGCTCCTCGCTGAAAACTCCGCGCAGTGCGGTAACGCGTTTTTCGTCCCAGCCGTTCAGCCCATCGTCGGCAATGCGCTGCAGCCAGCGGTGCACCACGCTGCCGACATGCCGCGCGGTCTCGCCGACCCACGAGAACTCGATCTCTTCCTGGACGCGCGCCGCATCCCTGGGCGGCGTCCATACCGCGGGGGCCGGCGGTTGCGGCAGTTGCCAGCCGGAGGAGAGGCGGCGTAAAGACTGGTCGATTGAGGTTACACCCTCTCCCCGACCCTGGCGCGCGGACACGTTACCGGTGAAGCCGGCCGTTTGCGGGAAGCGCGCCTCTGCCCCGCCTCCCACCCCGGATCGCTCCGCGAACGCCGTGTCGGCGGGGCCCATCAAGGGAAAGGGAGATTCCATCAAACGCGTTGCCGCGGCGGCATAGACGGGCTCGACTACAGGCCATAACTTGCCTAGCAGCACATTCCTGGCCGGTGGTTTCAGTTCGAATACGCCGTCCTTGTCGGGAACAAATCGCGTGTCGCCCAGCAGGTGCAGGCGGCGCTTGGCACGCGTGGCGGCGACGTAAAGCAGGCGCTCGGCTTCGAGGCTTTCCTTTTCTGCTTCGAGTTTTTGCAGCCACGCGTAGATCCGATCGTCGTCGGCGCCGGTTTCCTGGATCGGCGCCAGCAGCAGATCGGTGGCACCCTCTCCCCCTGCCCGTCTCCCATCCAGGGAGAGGGGAGCTGACTGTTCCTCTCCCCCGCGTGCGGGGGAGAGGTTAGGTGAGGGGGCAGCTCGCGGCTGCTCTGTCCACAGGAACAGCTTCGGGTCGTCACTGCGCGCCGGGCGGCCGAGGCCGGGCACGATCACGATATCGAACTCGAGGCCCTTGGCCTTGTGGATGGTCATGATCTGTAGCCGCTCGTCGGCCTGCAGGTCGGGCAATGCGTAGAGCTTTGCGAGTCCCTCCTCGAACGCAACCGGATCGGCGATTTCACCCGCCTCCTCGTGCGTTTCGAGATACTCGAAATAAATTTCGGCGTCTTCGAGGTCGGTGGTGTCCTCGACGCATGCCGGCCCGCCGAGCGCGAACCATGCGCCGGCGATGCGCTCGCGCAGCGAACCGCGACCGCGGTGTGCCAGGCATGTCTTCAGAACGGCATGCACGCGTTGCAACCGCGCGCGGCCATCGGCGGACAGTACCGCGGCGGGCGCCTCGTCGCGCATCAATTCCCACACCGTATGTACATGGTCGTTTCCGGCCAGCGCATGCAGATCGGCGAGCGTCAGTCCGCACCACGGCGCGCGCAGCAGTGCCAGCCATGCCAGCCGGTCAGCTGGATGCGACAGCGCGCGCGTCAACGCCAGCAAGTCCTGCACCACCGGCCGGTGGCCGAGCTCTTCGATATCGATCGCGCGAAAGCGCAGCCCGGCGTCCTTGAGCTGCGGCACGATTTCGCGCAAATGACCGCGGTTGCGCACCAGGATCGCGACTCTGGCCTGAGCATCGTCGCGCCGCGCCTGCGCCACGATCTCTACCACCCTCGCCGCTTCTCCAGCCCGGTCGCCGTTGAAAAACGAGTGCACGCCGACCGCCATGCTCTCGAGCGCAGCGTGCGTCGCAACCGATGCTGTATACGGCACTGCGCCGGTGGCGACCTCTTCCTGCCGCGGCATCATTTGCGCGAACGTTGCGTTCACCCAGTCGACGATGCCGCCCTGCGAGCGGAAATTGGCGCTAAGACCGATAGCCTGCAGCTCGACGCTGGCAATGCCCGCGGCGCGCGCGCGCAGAAACAATCCAACCTCGGCTTCACGGAAGCGATAGATGGACTGCATCGGGTCGCCGACCGCGAGCACCGTGCGGCTGTCGCCGGCCTCCCAGCCGGCGGTGAGTCTGGCGACGAGCTCGTACTGGCTGATCGAAGTGTCCTGGAATTCGTCGATCAGCAAATGGCGTATCCGGTAATCGAGCGCCAGCGCGAGATCGGTCGGGCCTTCGTCGGTCACGAGCGCGCGCAGTGAGGCCTGCGATACCTCGGTAAAATCGACCTGCCCGCGCGACTGGAACACGAACTTGAGCTGCACCACCGCGCGCGGCAGCAGCCGCAGGATCGCGCCCAGCACTTCCCACTGGTCATCGCGGTACACCGCTGGCGGCAGAAACCGCAGATCATGCAGCGCGGCGCGCAAAGCAGTGTCAACGTGAAGTTGCTCAATTAACGCGAGCATGCGGTCTTTCCACCGCTTCGAAGCTTCTTTTTCGGTCTTGGTTTTGCCGACCGGGAATCCGATTCTGACGTCGTATTTTTTGCGCCAGTCGCCTTCCGCTCCGGTCAGCAACAACTCGACAATGCCCAGCCACGCCTCGGCATCGGATTCCTCAACATCCGGCAGCGCAGCGAGCCGGTCGCACGCAACAATCGGCGAGATCTTGCCATCGGCAACGAGGTTGGCGGCGGCATAGCGTGCAAGCTCGATCAACTCGGCGACCACCCCCTCTCCCCCAACCCCTCCCCCACCGGTGGGGAGGGGAGTTTCTGGTTCCCTCTCCCTTGATGGGAGATGGCTAGGGAGAGGGTGAAAGCAATTGCGCACACGCTTGAGTGCCTCGCGACGCGCATTACCGAGCGCCGCTTCCAACTCCGCGCGTTCCCTGCCGTGCACGTGACGCAACCAATGATCGCGGCGCCGGAGCATGTCAGCGAGCAGTTCCTCGATACGCCCGACATTGTTGTCGAGATGCGCCAGCAGGCGCCCGATGTCCTGCGCGACCGCGTCATCGCTCTCGACCAGCTCGACGGTCGCGCGCGCCGCTTCGAGATACAGCTCGGAAGCATCCTCGATATTCTCCGGCTGCGATCCGAATCCGGACAGTATCGGCATCTGGCGTGTCAGCGACGCGCACAGCGAGTCTATGGTCTGGATGCGCAGCCGCGCCGGATTTTCCGCGATGCGCCAGCCGGCCATGGCGTCACGCTGCAACGCGGCGGCCGCCAGTTCGAGCGTCAGTTTTTCGTGGTCGGTCCCAGGAACCTTGCCGCCACGCGCAGCAGTCAGCGCTTGCAGCACGCGTTCGCGCATTTCGCCCGCAGCTTTCTTGGTAAACGTGACTGCGACGATTTCCTCGGGATGATCGACGTACGCGAGCAACAACAGGTAGCGCTGGATCAGCAGCTCGGTCTTGCCCGAGCCCGCCGGCGCCTGCACGATGAAGGAATGCGCCGGATCGAGCGCGCGGCGGCGTTCGGTGAGATCGGGGATGCGCGATGAATCGCTCATTTGTCACCCTCTCCCTCGCTCCCTCCCCCATCAAAGGGGAAGGAAGATTCCAGCCGTTCGTAAATGCGGCAGAAGGGCTTCATGTCGCAATAACGGCAGGTGTCCGGATATTTTTTGGGGTCGACCTCGGCGTCGCCGCCGGCGAAGCCGGCCGCAATACGCGCAAGGTCGTCACGCCATGCGTCGATGACTTCCTGCCACGAGCCGTGACGGCCGCGGTAATAAGATTCGGAGAAGGCTTTGACGCCCGGCAGCAGATTGCCGTCGCGCGCCAGCGCAGCAAATTTCATATCGCCCGCCTTCACCTGTGCAAACGCTACCGCTGCGGCCGCGGGCTCCGCAGCGACGAGGTATAGAGGCAGCTGCGGCTCGTCCGGCCGCTCGCCCAGCATGGCGCCGGCCGAGGGCGCGCTGGTCTTGTAGTCGATCACGATGCGCTCACCGCTTTCGAGTTCGTCAACGCGATCCAGGCGCGCGTTGAGTTTGAGACCGCCGATTTCGATGTAGCGCTTGTCTTCGCTGGCGACCACCGTAAAACCGCCGCGCGTTTTTTCGTACTCGAGCCAGGCGCGTGCCAGCCGTGCCAGGCGTTGTTTCTCGATTTCCGCAAAGCGCCCGGCAAGCGTGGTCGGTCGTTCGCGCCTGATGCGTGCGACCGCGTCTTCCGCGGCCTGCCTTAGCAGCCTCTCGAGATCGGCGGCGTCGGTCGCGTCGAGTGCGCTGCGGGTCTTGAGTTGCGCCCACACCTGGGCCAGCACGCGATGCACCAGCGTGCCGCGCTCCATCGCGTCGAGCCCGGTGTGCGGCGTTTGCAGACTTTCGGCGCCAAGCCGATGCAGCGCGAACGCGCGAAACGGGCACGCCGCATGATCCCTGATAACCGCGGTGCCGCCGCCTAACGCGGCCATCCTGTCCAGCAGCGGCGCCTGACTGTCCGTGCTGCTCTCGAGAGCGCGCGCAAGGTGGACGACATCGCGATAGTTCGCGTAAACGGGCAATGACAGTGTGGATTCGGGCACATCGACTATCAGCGGGCTGGGTTTGAACTCGCGGTCGTCCTCGCGCTGCGGATAGCTCAGCACGACTTCGTCCGCGCAGGTTAACCACTCACCGGTAAGTCGGCGCGCGAGCTCGAGCGACTCGGCGGCCGAAGCCTGCGGTATTTTCGCTGCCCACTGCAATTCGATCGGCAGGAACGGGTTTGGCCGCGGGCTCGGCGGCCAGGCTGCATCCGACAGACCCATCACCCATAGCTGGTCGAACTCCATGCCGGCGGCCTCGAGCACGCCCAGAATCTGGATCGGCACTTCGGGCGTCTCCGGCTGAAACAACGTGTCCGCCGCCATGCGCCGCAGGCGCGACACGGCGTCGGCATAGCCCACGCGCGGCACGACACGGTCGAGCGCGGCGAACGCGGCAATTACTTCATGCCATTTCTTGAGCGTCTGGTATTCGGTCGAATCGAGACTGCGCTCGCCGGGAAAGCCGACGCGCGTGAGCGCCTCGGAAATCGCTTTCGCGTACGCCGACGGCGATTGCGCGCCGAACAGCCGCGCTTTGCGGATTTCGGCGAGCGCCGACAAATGCTGCGCAAGTAGCGGACAGCTGGTGCCGTCACGCCCGATCAGCGTCAGCAGGCGGTCCAGCGTGACGACCGGCTCGGCGCGTTTTCGCAACTGCGCGTCGAGTCGCGCCCGGCACTCCATTTCGGCCTCGCCGCCGGCGAGAAACGGCGAACGCAGCAGCCGGCTGGCGCGCTCGAACTCCATCTCCCTGCCTGCGAGTTCGAGCAGGAGAAATGCGGTATTGACGAGCGGGTAGGAAGTGAGCGCCGCACCGAGCGACAGGTTGAACGGCGGCACCGACCGCACGGCACCCGGCAGCGCGTAATCCGGCGCCATTGTGGCGCTGAAAGTACGCACGATAGCCGCGCGCTGCCTGGCAAGCTCGGGCACGACTACGCCGATACGCTGGTTGCCGCCGGCCTCGAGCCGCGCGCGCGCCCACGTTGCAGCGCGCCGTATTTCATCGTGAGTGTCTTTGCATGCCGTACGTTGCGCGACGCCGTTGCGTGGCTGTAACTGCGCAAACACCACGTTGCAGCCGGCAGTCTCGAGCCCGGCAAGCAACCCGGCCTGCTGCGGCGTAACAATATCGAAGCCGTAGCAGACCAGAACTTCCGGTTTCCTGATTGCGGGGCGCCCCCACGCCGCGGCGACCAGGTCGGCAAGCCGGGCTCTGTCTATCAGCCGCTCGCGCCGGGTATCGCGCTCAAAGCGCTGCGCCCATTCCTGAAACGCCCTGCCGTCTTCGTTGAGCGGAAAGTTCTTGAGCCGCGGAGTGATCTGCCATGCGTGCGCAAGATGCCAGGCTTCGCGCGCAAGCCGCGCGGCGTCGGGAACGGCGAGCAATGTCGCGCCCGCCTCGGAACCGCGGATGACGTTTTCCCACAGCGCCTGCTCCTGCGCGGGCGCGAGCAGGATCGGCAGCCCGGCTGCATGCTCTGAATAAAGCGCGTCTTCATACCCGCGCTCGACAAACGTGGCAAACGGCAGGATGTCGGCCGATTCCCACACCGCGAGGCCGCGCCTGGTCTGGGCGTCATCGAAGTCATGCCTGAGCGCGAGCGCGAGCCGCCGGTTGGGCGTGATAACGGTCGCACCCGCCTTCAGCCCTTCAGCGAGGAGCGCAAAAACTTCGGCTTTGGTGGAGCGGGGAAATTCGGCAACGGCAGACATCCGGCGCATGATAGCGCCGAACAGTCATTATTTCTCCAGGAGATGTTTCTTCTCTTTCACTTTCGCCCATTCGGAAGCGTAGGCGTGTGGAGGGTTGAGCAGGGCCCCGACGCTTGCGTCGGGATGCGACCCCGGAGCACGCCCGGGACGCGGGTTTAGCACCCGGACGTCATTTCTCGAGCAGGTGCTTTTTTTCCTTGACCTTAGACCAGTCATCAGCGTCCGCCGGCGCGTCTTTCTTCTCGATGATCGGCTTCCAGATCTTGGCAAGCTCGGCGTTCAACGCGGTATATTCCTGCTGGTCCTCCGGCACGTCGTCTTCGGCGAAAATCGCCTCGACCGGGCATTCGGCGACGCACAGCGTGCAGTCGATGCACTCGTCGGGGTCGATGACAAGGAAATTCGGGCCTTCGCGGAAGCAGTCGACCGGGCAGACGTCAACGCAATCGGTATACTTGCACTTGATGCAGCTCTCCGTGACAACGTAAGTCATGGTAATCCTTGGCTTAATGCGGGATTTTGCGGGATAACAAACAATTTTATTTTAGCAGAATCGGGGGGGCACTGACAGCGCACGGTGGCACTGTTGCGGGTATGCACTTCCCAAACCACGGATTTTTGGTTAGCATACGCGCGATCAAGCCTTGTAGCCGCCTATTCCGGTGGCGTTCCCCTTATATTCATATTCAAGCAGCAGGAGACGTTCCATGAGCGAGCACATTCATCACGTGACCGACGATACTTTTGAACCGGAAGTTCTGCAAGCTGGGATGCCGGTGCTGGTCGACTATTGGGCCGAGTGGTGCGGTCCGTGCAAGATGATCGCGCCCATCCTCGACGAGGTCGCCAAGGAATATGCCGGCAGGCTCAAGGTCGCCAAACTCAACATCGACAACAATCAGGCGACGCCGCCCAAATACGGCATCCGCGGCATCCCGACCCTGATGTTGTTCAAGAACGGCAATGTCGAGGCCACCAAGGTCGGCGCCGTGTCCAAATCCCAGCTAACGGCATTTATTGACAGCAATATCTGAACTGGTTACTCTAGCATTCAAACCATCAGGCAACCGACCCCGTAACGGGGCTTGCCGGAGGAGCGCAAGCTCCTGCTGTTTCCTTAACTTCCCCCTGGTTTTTCCCGAGTAACACCCTGACTGTATCTACCGTATGCATTTATCAGACCTCAAAAACCTCCACGTCACCGAGCTGGTGGACATGGCCATCAAGAACGAAATCGATGGCGCCAGCCGCCTGCGCAAGCAGGAGCTCATATTCGCGCTGCTCAAGAATCAGGCCAAGAAAGGCGAATCCATTTTCGGCGAAGGTACGCTCGAAGTGCTGCCCGACGGCTTCGGCTTCCTGCGCTCGCCCGACACCTCNNTCGATCAATGGCGAGATCCGCACCCCGAAGGACGGCGAGCGCTACTTCGCGCTGGTAAAGGTCGACAAGGTCAACGACGAGCCGCCCGAGAATTCGAAAAACAAGATCCTGTTCGAGAACCTGACTCCGCTGTTCCCGAACGAGCGCTTCGTGATGGAGCGCGACATCAAGTCGGAGGAAAATCTGACCGGCCGCATCATCGACATCGTCGCGCCGCTGGGCAAGGGCCAGCGCTGCCTGATCGTCGCCCCGCCCCGGGTCGGCAAGAC
>PLYS01000276.1 GCA_003153455.1 Betaproteobacteria bacterium
GGATCTTTCACGCGCGCAAAATCGTGCGTTGAAGCAAACGTGAGCGTGCCATCCAGCAGCATCACTGCGAGCAAATGCTGCACCGAGATGTCCGGCATATCGCGATTGTTGACGATCATCAGTTCCTTGTCTGGCATCCGAGCGATGAGCTTTTCGACGTCGCCAGCTTTTATTCCATGTTGCTGAATCAGTTCTCGCAGCATGTGCGCGGGGCCCTGTATCGGGCCTCCGACCGGCCAACACTTGATGCCACCGCGCAGAATCTCGTAATCGCGCCCAAGACCGCGTACAAGCTCCGAGCGTTGCGCGCGCTCGGGATCTCCCGCAAACGTGAAAAAGAAGTCCCGCTCGCCGGAAAAAATATCCTCCACGCCGGTGAAGCCCTGCGCGGCCATGAGCGCCGCAGCGACGCCATTGTGCGCTGCCATGCCCGAGTTGAACGCCTTCTGGACGTGCTGCACGTCGCGGTGGACAGCGGCAAGGCCGGCCGCCTGCTGTGCTGCGTATGAGAGGAGATAACGAACTGCGCATACGTCGAGTTTGAGCAGTGCACCGGCAGCGGCCGCTGCGCCAAACACCCCTCCAAACGCGACGGCGTGATGCCCGGTGCTGATGAACGGAGGCGGCTGCAGCGCCAGCGACAACCGCGCGCAAATGTCATAACCCAGCACGATCGCGCGCAGCAACGCTGCTCCCGGAAGTCTGTTGCGCTCGCAGATCGCCAGTGCGGCTGGCACCACGTTCACTCCAGGATGAGTTTGGGAAGGCGGGTGCGTGTCGTCGGTTTCATCGGCATGCCCGAACATGCCATTCGCCAGCGCTGCGTTGGGTGCGGACGTCACGATGCGCGTTCCGATGACACCCGCCTCGGGATTACCGCCGAGCGATTTGACGTAGCCGATCGCTTTTTTGCCTGGCAGCAGGCGAGAACCTGAAATCATTGCGCCAAACGTATCAACCAGGTGCACCTTGGCACGTTCGACAACCTCGGCGGGCAGCGGTTTCTCGAGCGCCCCTGCAATATAGGTGCTCAATTGCCGCATCAAAGGCGAAATGTCCG
The DNA here is from genome assembly GCA_003153455.1 of Betaproteobacteria bacterium. Lineage (GTDB taxonomy): Bacteria > Pseudomonadota > Gammaproteobacteria > Burkholderiales > SG8-41 > PALSA-1004. The sequence goes on from PLYS01000276.1 coordinate 1,061, forward strand.
CGCGCGATGGTTTCATGGCTTCTCCTGGGCAAGGCGTCTGATGTTGCGCTTCAAGTTTCGTAGATCCGCAACTATTCGTCGCGGATACCGGCGTCCTTAATCAATTTGCCCCACTTAGCGACGTTGGATTTTATCGCGGCCGCGAACTCCTCCGGCGTGCTGCCGACGGTCTCCACGCCGGCGTTGAAAAACCGCTCTTTCACCTCTGCTCTGTTAAGCACCCGCACGATCTCCTGGTTCAGTCGATCGATGATCGCTACCGGCGTTTTAGCCGGCGCGAACATGCCTTCAAACGCTACCGCTTCATAACCAGGCACGCCCGAGGCCGCTATCGTGGGCAAACCGGGGGCCAGCGCGGACGGCTGCAGGCTTGCAACCGCCAAGGCCCTTAATCTGCCGGACTTGACGTGCGGCGCCACCGAACCCGCGGTGGCAAACATCAACTGTACTTGACCGCCGAGCAGGCTGATGACTGCCGGTCCACTGCCTTTGAAAGGAACACGCACGATTTTGACGCCGGCCATCATATTGAATAATTCCGCCGCGAGATGCGGTGTAGAGCCCGTTGAAGACGAACCATAGTTGAGCTCTCCCGGCCGAGCTTTGGCCAAGGCGATCAATTCCTTGACGGACTTGACCGGCAACGATGGATTCACAACAAGAACGTTAGGCGCGCTATCCGTCAACGTGACCGGTGCAAAATCTTTCACCGGATCGTAGGGCGTTTCCTGCAAAAGCGGCCCGATCCAAAAGCTCGCAGCGTCGATAAGCAACGTATAGCCATCCGGCGGCGCTTTGGACACAATCTCTCCTGGGATAACCCCGCCTCGATTGTCCACTACCACCTGCTGGCTCAAGGCGCCTGAAAGCCCTTGCGCGATCAGACGTACCGCGAAATCGCCGGAACCCCCAGCCGCGCTGGCGACAATGCGAATGGGTTTGTTTGGATAATTCTGGCCGAACACTATGCCCGCGCCAAGAACCATCATTCCAATTGAGAACATCCATGCGACAAAACGCTTAATAAGCATAAACCCTCCGGATAAATCAGCGCAATTCTTCAGGCGGCCGCACGCGGCGGAACATCGCGAGCAGCAGCAGATCGTAGACGATTTTAAGACTGCCGCATATGACGAGCGGCCAGCCGAACGACGATAGCGTGAGCAGCCAGCCTGCAAACATCGGACTGATCGATGCCGCGAGGCTGCGCGGTACGGCGGTGACGCTGGCCGCCGCCGTCCTCTCGCCGGGGGTAACCACGGCCATCACGTAGGAAGTGCGCGCCGGCACGTCCATTGACGACAATGCGGAGCGCAGCATCAGGAACAACAGCGCGAGCGGCAGGCTGGGCATCAGCGGCACCAGGATCAGGAATACGCTCGATGGCAGGTGGGTGAACACCATGGTGTTGATCAGGCCGATGCGGCGCGCCAGCCTTGCGGCGGCGAGCTGCGAAAATGCGCTGAGTATGCCGGTCCAGAAGAATATGGCGCCGGCGGTCACGATCGAAAGCTGGAAGCGATCGAACAGCCACAATGCCAGCAGCGATTGTACGGCGAAACCACCGGCGAACGAGTCGAGGCTGAATACGGCGGCCAGCGTGTAAACCATGCGCTTCGACTTGCCGAGCGGGGTGCTCGGCGCTTCATCGTGCGGCTCGAGCTGCGGCGAGAGTCGCCGGTAGAGCATAAGGCAGATCAGGCCGAAGGCGCCGTAAACAAGAAACATGACCTGGATTGCGTATTTGATATCGAGCGCAAGCCATTTTTCGCCGAGTATGGGCAGGCCCGAGGCTTGCGCACCCAGCGCACCGATCAACGCACCGATCAGGCTGTAGCGCGCAAACAGCGCGGTGCGGTGCTCGGCGCCGACGGTGCGCGTAAGCAGCGCATGTTCGAGCGGCGCAAACACACTGACGTCCCCCGCGGAAGGATTGATCGTGCCGATCACCGCGATCAGCAGCAACGGCCAGAAATCGGTGGTCAGAATGAACGCAATACCGGTCGCCACCATCATCCACGCGGCGATTTCGAGCAAAGCGCGCTGCTTGAAGCGATGGGCGATAAAACCGACGCCGAGCGTCATCAGCCCGGAGCCGAGCAGCGTCGCGGTGACGATCGCACCGATCTCGAGCGCGCTGTAGCCCAGCAGCGTCAGATAGTAGGGCAGCAGCAGGCTGACGTAGCCGTCGCCGAACGCGCGCAGGCCGCGCGCCCACAGCAGCAGCCTGGCATCAGGCAGCACGCCTGGCGGGATGAACGCAGAAGCGAAAGGGGAGCGCGGCATAGGCTATCGTTGCTCGCGAAGCGTAACAAGAAACGTCGTGGCGTGCACTGGTAAGTCCCGTTTGCCGCTGCGCGGCGTTGTTGGTAGTATCGGGGTGACATCGTGCGGAGGGAAAAATGATCGACATCTATAGCTGGCCGACCCCGAATGGTCACAAAATCCACATCATGCTCGAGGAAACCGGGCTGCCGTATCGCGTGCATGGCGTGAATATTCGCACCGGCGATCAGTTCAAGCCGGAGTTTCTCAAGATCAGTCCGAACAACCGGATTCCGGCGATCGTCGACCACGACGGGCCGAACGGCAAGCCGATTTCTCTGTTTGAATCGGGCGCGATCCTGATTTACCTCGCCGGGAAGACGGGCAAACTGCTGCCGCTGGATCTGCACCAGCGCTATGCCGCCCTGTGCTGGCTGATGTGGCAGATGGGGGGGGTCGGACCCATGTTCGGCCAGGCCAACCACTTCCGCGCCTATTCGGTGGAGAAAATCTCCTACGCGATCGAGCGCTACACCAACGAGGCGAACCGGCTCACCGGCGTGCTCGACAAGCGGCTCGGCGAGGCAGGTTATCTGGCGGGAGACGAATACTCGATTGCCGACATAGCGGTATTTCCATGGATGCGCAACGCCGACAGGCGCGGCGTCAACTTGTCCGCGCATCCTCACGTGCAGCGCTGGTTCGACGCGATCAATGCACGCCCCGCCGTGCAGCGTGCGCTGCAGGTGCTCTCGGACGTCAACAATGCCGCGCCGCACGACGAAAAATCGCGCGACATCCTGTTCGGCAAGACGCAGTTTCAGCGGCGCTGAAACTGCGGTGAAGGGTGAGAAGTGAAGGGTGAAGGGTGAAGGGTGAAGGGTGAATCCGGGCTGTCGCTTTTCGCCTTACGCCTCACGCCTCACGAGAATTGAATGGATCCCGCCAAGAAGAACGTCGCGCTGCTGTCGGCCTGCCAGGGGCTGCTGCTTACCAACAACTCGATCCTGATCGCGACCAACGGGCTTGCCGGCTATGCGCTAGCAAACGACAAGGCGTTTGCGACGCTGCCGGTCAGCGCCTATATCGTCGGCGCGGCGCTGACGACCATGCCGGCGTCGCTGCTGATGCGGCGGCTGGGGCGCCGCGTCGGCTTTGCGCTCGGCGCGGTGTTCGGCATTGTGGGCGCGCTGATCTGTGCCTATGCCGCGTTTGCCCATGATTTCTGGTTGCTGTGTGCGGGAGCGCTGGTGCTCGGCATCTATAACGCGACCGGCCAGTACTACCGCTTCGCGGCGGCGGACAGCGCGAGTATCGATTTCAAGAGCAAGGCGATATCGCTGGTGCTCGCCGGTGGCATAGCCGGCGGCATCCTCGGGCCTGAAACCAGCAAGATCTTCAAGGACTTGTTCGCACAAGCGGTGTTTGCCGGGTCGTATCTTTCGCTCGGCGTGTTCTGCCTGCTCGCAATCGGATTGGTGTCGCTGATCGACATACCACCGTTGACCCTCGCCGAGCAGAAAGAATCAGGACGGCCGCTCAGCGTGATTGCGCGCCAGCCGGCGTTCATCGTCGCGGTTTTGAGCGCCATAATCGGCTATGGAGTGATGAATCTGCTGATGGTAGCAACGCCGCTCGCGATGATGGCGTGTCAGCACCCATTCAGCGACGCGGCATTCGTGATCCAGTGGCATGTGATAGCGATGTTCGCACCGTCGTTTTTCACCGGCACGCTGATCAAACGCTATGGCGTGATCAACGTGATGCTAGCTGGTGTCGTGCTCAATCTCGGTTGCATTGGTGTTGCGCTGGCGGGGCTGGCAGTCGCGAATTTCTGGATGGCGATGGTATTGTTGGGCGTCGGCTGGAACTTTATGTTCGTCGGCGGCACTACGCTGCTTACCGAATGCCACGCGCCATCCGAGCGCGCCAAAGCGCAGGGTGCGAACGATCTCGCCATCTTCATCACCATGGCGGTCACTTCGCTGTCATCCGGACTGTTGTTCACCTTGCAGGGGTGGAAATTGATGAATCAGTTGGCGGTGCCATTCCTGCTGCTGACCGGCGCCGCGATGCTGTGGTTTGCGGCTTTGCGACGCCCGAGCTCCAAGCATAACCCATTGAAATAAAAGCGCTTCGTAGCTTTCAAAAATTACGGGAAACGAAGCTGTAACCGGCCGCCGATTTCGGGTAGAATTATTGCCCTTTCCCGTTAACGCACTGCAACCATCTGACATAAGCATCTGACCTGTAACAACAATCAGCTTGCTGACAGGAGCAGGGTAGTAATGAAACAAACGGCCACTGTAGCGCGCATTGCCGAGACGCCCGAGTTCCCGGTTTACTTAAGGCATGCCAAGCTCAAGGCTTGGGTGCACGAGATCGCGCAGCTTACCCGACCTGATGCAATCTACTGGTGCGATGGCTCGCAGCAGGAATACGACCGCTTGTGCGATGAAATGGTGCGCGCCGGCACGCTGATCCGCCTCAATTCCGAAAAACGCCCCAACAGTTTCCTCGCGCGCTCCGATCCCGACGACGTTGCGCGCATGGAAGACCGCACGTTCGTCTGCAGCAAGACGAAGGACGAGTCCGGACCCAACAACAACTGGGTTGCGCCGGCCGAAATGAAGGCGACGCTGAAAAAGCTGTTCGACGGCTGCATGCGCGGGCGCACCATGTATGTGATTCCGTACAGCATGGGGCCGATCGGCTCGCATATCGCGCACATCGGCGTCGAACTCACCGATTCGCCGTATGTTGTGATCAACATGCGCATCATGACGCGCATGGGCCGCAGGGTGCTCGACCAGCTCGCAGCCGGCGGCTTTTTCGTGCCGTGCGTGCATTCGGTCGGCATGCCGCTCGCCGCAGGCCAGAATGACATACCGTGGCCGAGCAACAAGTCCGAGAAGTGGATCGTGCAGTTTCCGGAGGAAAAATCGATCTGGTCGTTCGGCAGCGGTTACGGCGGCAACGCGCTGCTCGGCAAGAAATGCTTCGCGCTGCGGATTGCATCGGTGATGGCGCGGGAGCAGGGCTGGCTGGCCGAGCACAAGCTGATCCTCGGCATCGAATCGCCGGACGGCAAGAAAGACTACATCGCCGCGGCATTCCCGAGCGCGTGCGGCAAGACCAATCTCGCGATGCTGGTGCCGCCGGCCGCAATGAAGGGCTGGAAAATCACCACCGTCGGCGAGGACATCGCGTGGATCAAGCCCGGCAAAGACGGCCGGCTGTATGCGATCAACCCCGAGGCCGGTTACTTCGGCGTGGCGCCCGGCACCTCGACCGAATCCAACCCTAATGCGATGGCGACGCTGCATAAGAACGTGATTTTCACCAATGTCGCGCTGACCCCGGACGGCGATGTATGGTGGGAGGGAATGACCAAGACCCCGCCGGCGAAACTCATCGACTGGCAGGGCAGGGACTGGACGCCCGATTGCGGCAGAAAAGCCGCGCACCCGAATGCGCGCTTCACGGTAGCCGCATCCCAATGCCCGTCGCTCGACCCGGAATGGGAAAACCCGGACGGCGTGCCGATTTCCGCATTCCTGTTCGGCGGCCGGCGCGGCGATGGCATACCGCTGGTCTACGAATCGTTTAACTGGGATTCCGGCACTTATGCCGGCGCCACGATGGGTTCCGAAACCACGGCCGCGACGACCGGTGCGGTCGGCGTGGTGCGGCGCGACCCGATGGCAATGCTGCCGTTCTGCGGTTACCACATGGGTGATTACTTTAATCACTGGCTGCAGATAGGCGCAAAGCTCAACGATCCGCCGCGCATTTTCAACGTCAACTGGTTCCGGCTCTCCAAAGACGGCAAGTTCCTGTGGCCGGGCTTCGGCGAGAACATGCGCGTGCTGCGCTGGGCGATCGAGCGCTGCCGCGGCCAGGCGAACGCGATGCAGACGCCGGTTGGCTGGATGCCGCGCTTCGAGGACCTCGACTGGCGCGGGCTGGAAAATTTCAGCCGCGGGCAATTTGCCGAACTTATGTCGATCGACACGGCGCAGTGGCGCAAGGAACTCAAGGAACACGACGCGCTGTTCGAGAAGCTGCAGTCACGCCTGCCGCGCAAGCTGCAACTCGAGCGCGAGATGCTTGGACTGAGTTTTGCTTAGGTAACCCAAAATCTCCTTACGAGTGGTTACCGCCGCCCACCGGCAATGCCGGTGGGCTTTTTTTTGTCCGTTATCGTTTCAGCAGCGCGCTGCCGTAAAGACCGGTCGGCTTGATCAGGAGAATCAACAGCATGATGGCAAACGGCGCCATTTGCGCCAACGGCGCGTAGATGAGGGATCCCAGCGAGACGACCTGCCCGACAATAAAGGCCGATATCAGGGTTCCTTTGATGCTGCCCAAGCCGCCGATGATGACGACCATGAACACGAACGCCAGTACTTCGAGCCCCATCGAGGGATCCACCATGATCAGCGGTGCATGCAGGCCCCCGGCCAGCCCGGACAACGCTCCGGCGATGATGAAGGTGATGGTGAAAAGCCGGGACACATTGATGCCGAGACCTTCCACGTGCTCCACGTTCTCGATGCCGGCGCGGATCGCCTTGCCGATGATGGTGCGGTTGAGGAANNGGTAGACCGGGACTTCCGTGCCGACGATGTCGATCTGAACCATCATCGGAACGGGGACCGGACGGGGAACGACCCCCCAGAAGAATTTGATGACGCCGATGCCGCCGATCAGGATGCCGAAGGACGTGATCATGC
>PLYS01000506.1:0-2241 GCA_003153455.1 Betaproteobacteria bacterium
GCCTCCTTGGCCTTGTTGGATTGCAGCGGCCCGATCAGATGCAGCGCAATGCCGGGATGTTTCGCCAGCAGCGGCGGCCATTTCACCTTGGCTTCCTGCACGCGGTTTTCGCCGAACACCCGCTGGCCGGCGGCAATCACCGGCTCGATCGCCTCGGCGGGATGCGTCTTCGACACCGCCACCAGCGTCACCGCGGACGCGTCGCGGCCGGCATCGCGGCAGGCGCGCGCGATCTCGGCGCGGACGTGGTCGAGGCCCGACATCGTGGTCTTTGGCGAGGCCGTCATAGGCATGATGGTTAATACAATCCTGCTTCGGCGATTTTCTAAACGTTTAGCAATCGATCGCAACGCATCTTAAACCCTAGCGTGTATAAACATGCTGGGGGGATAAACCTAACATGCCTGACGCGCGTCGACAGCGGCCAGAATCGAAAATTACTCGGCCGCGCCGCACGCTCAGCGTCCGCGTGCGGCTGATGATATTGGCGATCATCGCCATTGTGCCGCTGCTGCTGGAGCGCATCCACAACGAGGATTTCGAGCGCAACGAGCGTATCCAAGCCGCCTACAAGCAGGCGCTCGACGTGGCNNTTCGACGCCTCCAATGACGAGTGCAATCGGTTCCTGGCAACAATTGCCAAGCCGGTACCGTGGATCAAGGCGCTTTCGGTTGCCAACCTGCAGGGCCGCATCATCTGCTCGAGTACGCCGGTAAGCCTCGGCCTGGATGTTTCCGAGCGCCCGCATTTTTCCCGGGCGGTCGACACCGGTGAATTCGTGCTCAGCGATTATTACGTGGGTACGCGCATCAAGGCTCCGCTTATTACGCTGGCGCTCGCCCAGCGCGGACCGAATAACGCTGCCGCCGCGGTCATATTCGGCTTACTCGACCTCAGCTGGTTCGAGCGCGTCGCCAAGACCTTCGTTCCGCCGTCCGGTTTCATGCTGATGATCGATGGCAACGGCACCATCCTTGCGCAATATCCGAACCATCAGGATTTGATCGGCCATGAATTCAAGGACCATCCCTTGGTTCGAGACATACTGTCGCAACCCGAGGGCCTCGTTACCGAAGCCTCTCTTGACGGCGTTCGCCGCATCTTCGGCTACATTCAATTGCCCGGCACGCATGCCCGCATCGCGGTCGGTCTTGATGAGAAAGAGGTGCTGGCCCGCGTCGATCGCGAGATGTGGAGGGCTTTCACCGAGGTTTCGGTTGTTGCCGCTCTCGTGCTGTTGGGCATTTGGTTTGGCGGCGAGCGTATGCTGGTGCGGCCGATCCGCGCCTTGGCCAATACGGCGAGTCGCATCGGCCGCGGCGACGTCAAGATCCATGCGGCGGAGCTGCCTTGGGCAGCGGAGTTCACTCCGCTCGCGGTTGCCCTCGACGATATGGCACGGCAGCTGATCGCACGCGAGCAGGAACTGCGCGACAGCAACAGTCAATTGCGCGAACTCGCGCAAATCGATGCGCTGACCGGGCTCGCCAATCGCCGCGCGTTCAACGAGCGGCTCGCGACCGAGTGGAAACTCGCCATCCGGCTGCGGCAACCGATCGCGGTCCTGATGATCGACGTCGATCATTTCAAGCTGTTCAACGACCACTACGGCCACGTCCAAGGTGATGTCTGCTTGCGCAAGGTCAGCGGCGTCCTGATGTCAGAAACCCGGACGCAAGCGGATTGTTCAATTCCGGCCCTTGAGACGGAATTGCCGTCCTCGTTCCGCCGACTTGCCGGGCGCGCCCGCCGGTCGGATTTCGCCGCCCGTTACGGCGGCGAGGAATTCGCGATCCTGCTCCAGGGCGCCGACCTGGAGTCCGCGTTGCAAGTCGCCGAACGGCTGTGTCGCGGCGTTGAGAATATGTTGATGGCTCACGCCGGCGTACCTTGGGGTTTTGTGTCGATCAGCGTCGGCGCGGCATCCGTGTTGCCGATGGAACNNCTACCAAGCCAAGCGGCAAGGCCGCAACCGCGTGGTAGGACCTGCGCCGGTAACGCTGTCCCAAGTGGGGTGATCGCGGCCGCCGGAGCGGTGAAAAAGCAGGGCCCGGCCGCATGGCCGAGCCCTGTACGCGCGAACGCGTTTCGATTACGCGGCCGCCTGCCACTGCGCCATGACATCCTTGGCTGACTTGTTGAGGTGGACGTGGGCGTCCACCTTGGCGACCCAGCCGAGCGGGATGACATGGTGCTGGCCGCCGGACTTCAGATCGCTCTTGGTGAGCTTGATCTTGTCC
>PLYS01000506.1:2247-2711 GCA_003153455.1 Betaproteobacteria bacterium
ACCTCCTTTTACGCCCGGGCTCACCCCGCGCGCTGTTATGTACCGGGCTAACCCGCCCGGCAGAGGGATGGTTCCTTTGATTTTGCTGGTGAATTGTTCCCGCCGCGGAACCGGCAACCACTGCCGAAATTAGTCGGAGGTCACTTCTTCCAGCCGAACATCACGTCCCGCGCGCAGGCTCGAACGTGCGGCCTCAATCCGGCTCCGAAACCGCGGATCGTTCTCAAGCCGATAGTCGAACCAATCATCCTCCGACTCAAAGCCGATCACGACGCCGGCCGGCTTGCCGTGCCGCGTGATGACAACCTCCTTATGCCGCGCGCAAGGTGACATCGACGCGGATGGCGTCGAACGGAAACACAATATTGCCGTTGTCAGTCTTTTGCAGAATGCCGGCACTGAGTAGCGCATGCACGTCGCCATGCACCGCCTTCACGTCGCGATTGACCCGTCGCGCCGCTCCC
>PLYS01000661.1 GCA_003153455.1 Betaproteobacteria bacterium
TCCTTGGTGTAGAGGCGCACGAGGTAGCGCAGCTTGAGCCCCTTGCTGCGCCCCGCGTACACGAAGTCGCGGTGGCCGTTGTTGATGACGATCAGGTTGCGCGCGACATCGAACTTCGAGCGCCAGGACTCGCCGGCGGCGCGCTCGAACGTGTAGCCGGGGAGGCCCTGCGCATCGACCGCAGCGTTTCCGAGCTGGGGCAGAAGCTCGTGGGTCACGGTGACGAGCGCTTCGGCTTCGCAGACGATGTCCCTTTGCCGCGCGGTGACGCACAAGCGCGCGAGGCCCGGCTCGGCTGCCGCGACGAAACGCACCGCTTGATCGCGCGGATTTTCGATCATGCCGCCGCCCTCGGCGATCCGCCACAGGAATTCGAGATCCTGTTCCACCCTGCGCCGCGAGCGGTCGCGCGGCAGCGCCCGCAGCTCGCGTGATTCGCCGACGCGTATGATGCTCGAAGCCGGGGATATCGTCACGCTGAAGAGGGGCCCCGCGAACTCGAAGAATTGACGCTGGCGCTCCTCGCCCAGTGCGGGCTCTGGCGCGCCCGGCATAGCATCGTCGACCGATCCGCCCGCGGCTGCGGCGCCATCAGCGCTTGGCGCGCCGCTGCCTGCGCGCTGCGCGCGCGTGTGAATGTCGAACCAGTCGTATTCCTCCGCCGGCAGTGCCAGCAGCGCTTCCCGAAAAGCGCGCTGAATCGTGCGCAGAAGCTCGCGGCTCGCCTGCTCATCCTCGGCCCGCTGCTGCTCCTCGATCAACTCGATGAGCCTTGCTTCGAGGGGCCCGATCGCCTCGCGCAGCGCCGCATACGCATCGTCATGGACGAGCCCCGAGCGCGTGCCCGGGGTCAGATTGACGAACGGCGCATCGACGTGGCCCTGGAGATAGCGCGTCGTCCAGGGCGAACGCGCAAAATCGTCAAGCTGCGCGATGTCTTCCAGCACGCGCGTGCCGTTGCGGAACAGCGCGACGCGGTTTTCCTCGGCGGGCACGTTCAGATACAGCTCGACGTATGCGTCGCCAAGCGGCGACCGCACCGCGGGCAACTGGTGCAAAAGCCGTCCTTCATACTGGCGCGGCTCGACCGCGTATTGCTTGCGCGCAAGCTTGTCGATGACGCTGATGCGAACGCCCGATTGGCGGATGCGGTCCCTCAACTCCGCGGCGAGATACCACTGGATTTTCTCTCCTGAGAGCGTGCGGATGCCGTCCAGCAGCGGGCCGATCTTCACTTCAGTGCCGTGCTCGGCGAAGAGCGCGCGCTTGGGCGCAACGGTATATCCGGGATCCCCTTTTCGCATGATCATCTGGTAGGCGCGCTGGTCATCGCCGGTGGATGTCATTGCCAGTTCCTCGCCCACGGTCCAGAACGAAAGCAGTCCGATGCCAAACTCGCCCTGCAGGCCGGCGGCGCCCTCTGCTTTCAGCCGCCGCTTGATCGAATCGCAGATGTGCGTGGCCACATAGCGGAAATCCGGCCGTCCGCCGGCATCGCGCGGAACGCCGTCGCCGTCGTCGCGGATCGACAGGAAATGCCGGCCGTGCTCCCGGCCGCGCGTGATGGTGATGAGGCTCGCCCGCGCGTCAATCGAGTTTTCCACCAATTCGGCGATCGCCTTGAGCGGATTCGGCTGCGAAAGCGCGATGATGGTGATCGCGTTCCAGTCGTCGCCGATCCGCAGTTTGCCGCGCTCGCCGGCACGGCTTCCCGCTGTTTTTTTGGACGTCATAATTTCGCTTTCTGTTTACAAATTCCCCAATCTCGGCCGCGTAGTTTAGTCCAGTTGGTTTGTGTTGGTAAGAGACTGGTTGTGTTGGGTAAGGTCCTCAGTGGCTTTGCAACTTGATCGAGCAAGGCCACCGAATAACATCCACGAATTCGGAAGTTAAGGATTTTGAGAATGGCTGAACTAAATGCAATTCCGCTGAAGGTGCCCCGAAAACTGCTCAGGCAGCAGATTCAACACTACGGCGACGAGGATGCGACCGTTCAGGCAGCACTCGCAATACTCGCTACGCGAATGGGCAGGCGCGGCGGCGTTTTAAACAGTCCACAATCGGTGCGGGATTATTTCCGCCTTAACTTGGCAGGGTTGAATTACGAGGTCTTCTGGGGTGTGTTCCTAGACGCTCAAAATAGAGTGATCGCGTGCGAAGAACTATTTCGGGGGACATTGACGTAGACATCGGTATATCCGCATGAAGTAGTGAAGGCGGATATACGGCACAACACAATGCGGGGCCTGTGATTTTTGGGCATAACCATCCCTCGGGCATCGCGGAACCAAGCCACGCAGACGAGACACTGACTCAAGCCTTGAAGCAGGCCCTGGCGTTCGTGGATGTAAGGGTGCTGGATCATTTTGTCGTGGCGGGGACAGGTGTTTTGAGTTTTGCGGAACGGGGATTGCTGTAACGACCCTCCACCAGATAGCCAGCGTTTCGATAGTCCGCCGAACTGCCCGACCTTCGCCATTCACATCGCCAGCACTCGCCAAGGCTCGCTTGTCAGGCCCTACTGGCAACCCGCCATCGATAACCAGTGTGACAAAGCGCCCGCGTCGAGGATCGAATTGTTGGACAACGGGCCGAGGTAATAAAGGTGATTATCGGCAGTGGACGTAGCCAGTCGATACCCGGGATTCGAATATCGTGGTCGCCTGCCCGATGACAGGTTCAGCAGGCACGCGCAGGGCCAGGATTACCGGAATGACGGGCCAGGAGGGGCCGCGCGGCAAACTGCCGGGCATAGCCTGAAGAGTTAATAAAGCACAAAATTTCCAATCCCGCAAAAGGTCCCTTGCGTTTGGGATTGGTCTAGCCCCCAGCCCGCTACGGTTTTTCCGTTAAACTTGGCAACCAATGCAGTAGCCTGGATACTTTTAGCAGAGGGGTCGGATAATGGTAAAGCCATAGCTGTTGGAGCAGCGGCGGCATCACAAAGTCTAATAGGGTTACCTGCGGTATCAAGTATTTGCAAGATTAGCACTTCACCCCCCCCGGCAAGATTTAACGCCCCCGCCGCGGTCCGAATTTCTATAGCTCCGACGGTTCCGTTGAAGACCACGTCGGCTCCCCAAGCCTTAGTTGAAATAGCAACTGGTCCCAAAACAATTAGAACAATCAATGCCAAATGGCCAAGTTTTTTCATGATATTCCTCCGGATAAGAAGTTGCACTGCAGTTACCAACGTACTTCCCGACAATCTGATCTCCTGGTTAAACGACCCCAGGCAAAACTCGGGGCCTATTCAAATACCTATGATTTTGTATTTCAACGCGGTCCTTTTATTCGTCCAACAAAAG
>PLYS01000463.1 GCA_003153455.1 Betaproteobacteria bacterium
AATCGGTTTCCCGCCTTCGCGAAGCCCGCTTCGGCGGGCGAAGGAAGTCGGAAAAGATCATGCGCAAGCAAATCGTTCACGCGCAGCACGCCACGTGGCTTATTCGCGAGGAATGGCCTTTTGGCCCATTCATAGTCCGTGGGTTTATACCGCATGATTCGAGGCTCCAGTTTGGGAGCTTGAATCACGCCAATCCCGACGCCTTCAGCACGAACCGGCATTTCGGAGATTGCCCGCTAACTGGACATATCGAGGACATGGCAAAATCGACCAAAATGACCCGCACCGGACATCAGCTCACATGAAAAGAGCGCCGACCGACCGCCCATACGAATTTTGCGCCTAACGCGCGCCTTGTTCATCTTGGCGGGTTTCTGCGGGCCGCATGAACAGGTTGCCGATCAACGATGACAAGATGCCCGGGAGTTCGTTCCGCCGAAATTGGATTGGACGGCACAGACCCATTGTTACAAGGCCGAGCCGCGCCATGCGTTGCGCGGCATACATGGACTCGGCAGCGCTTGTCGCCACGCGCTCGGCAACGGCGCCTCCTATGTGCTGGGAGAGCGTCGCCCCCGCAAAGTCGACAGCCCCAAGTTTTCCGGCTTCGACTACGAGTCGCCGCAACAAATGGGCAGTGGCCAACGCGGTCGGCCGGTGGCCGTAGCAGGCGGCGATCTCGCGCACCATGCGAACGCTGCACGCGATGAAGAACAGCGCATCGGTGATCGCGGTCGGGCTGATGGCGGTGATGCCGAAGGCGCGGGCGCCGGACCGGCGCACGATTGCCTCGGCACGCCGGTCGAGCGGNNATCCCTGGGGATCCCGGCAATCACGTCGCGGATCGCTTCCTGCATGTCGGAAGGCCGCATATTCTCCCGCTGTACGGCTAAGCGCTGCTGGTTGGCCTCGACATTCTTAAGGGCAAGGTAGCTCCTCATTTCGTGCGCAATCATCGCACCAGCGGCGGCAATGCCGGCCGCCGCCGCTGCGGCCGCCGCCCAGCCGAGCCCCGTGCTGAAATTAAATGCCGCCGCGATCCAGAGATAGAGATCGACGCCGAGCCAACCGCAGAAGGCGACGATCAAACCCGCCAATCCGAACTTCATCGTCAGGCTGTAGCGCCGCCGTCGGCCCGGTACGGCNNTCTCCATCACAACGACCTGCGGACGCAGCGTGTCGTCATATCCGTTGCTGTTGTTTTGATTGCTCATCGCAATTGATCCCCGATGAGATATTCGAGCGCAAGATCGAGATTGATGTGCGCGATGCCGTCGATCGGTGACACGTCGATCACCGGCGGCTCGAACACCGGGATGTTGAGAAACGGCTTGCCCCAGGCCTCCGGCCGGGGCGGGCTGGCCGGCACGTTGCCGACGAAAAATTTTGCCCTGGTGTCGCTGCCGACCGGTTTACCGACAACGACCTGGACCCGATGCCCATCAATTTCCTGCGTGTCCTCGTCGGTCGAAATTACCGACGCCAGCGTAGCCACATCGATCTTGGCATTGCTGCTGGTGACACCAAGCGAGGNNACCTTCTCGATGCGCGCGCTTCGCAACAACCGTCTGATGATCCCGCTATGCCCATAGCGGAAGCTTTCCAGGATCGCGTCGATGGCGCGCCGCGTGTCCTCGAACACCTCGCGGCCTGCCAAGAGCGCGCCAAGGACGTCCACAAGCACCACTTGTCGCGAATAGTTGCGGAAGTACTGGCCATAAAACGGCATGACAACTTCGGTCTTATAGGCTTCAAAGCGCCGCTCCATCAGGGCGGCCAGCGTGCCGTCGGTGACGCGCTGGACACCGTCGGGAATATCGAGCGGGGCGAACCACATATAGGAATTATCCCCAAGCGAACCGGGATCGAGGAAGCGACCGGGCTGCAGGAAGCTGAGCCCATGCTGGTCGCGTGCCGCCCGCAGGTGCTGCCGATAAAGGTCATGCGCCCGCTTGGCATCGTCCTCGCTCGCCGCTGCGTCATGGCGATGATCGGACAGAAAGGCGATGAAATCGCGCGCAGTGCCGGCGCGCATCCCGCGGCGACAGAGCTGCAATGTGGCGCGCGACCAATTGGCGTAACCTTGCGTCAGCAGTGGCAGATCGAGAAGCCATTCGCCGGGATAATCGATGATTCTGAGTTTCAAAGTTGCAACGCCGCTGCCGATCCGGCCGAGTAAGAAACCGAGCGCGCCAGCAGGAACAAAACGGATGTCGATCTCGATTTCGCTGATGTCGGTGGTACGGGCAGGCCAGTCGGCAGGACTGGCCGCCATGTGCTCGATATTTTGCTCATAGGGAAAGCGCCGCAGCCGATTGGTCTTGCCGCCGGCGAGCCTGGCTGCAACCAGCCGGCCGTCTCCGACCACCTTCAAGAGCGGCATGCGGTGCGGTTGATGCAGCGCGCTGAGCAGATTGTGGACAAGGCTGGTGATAAACACTGTCTTGCCGGCACGGCTCAAGCCGGTGACCGCGAGACTGACGGTCGAGCCTTTGACGAGCTCGGCGAGGTCAGGCGCGCTTGAGAGCCACTCCGAAAGACCCGTCCCGGCACGGTCGAACATTGACATACCGAAATATTCCTTTCGCGCGCCGGTGTGATATCGCACGCGTGTTCCATCACCCTTGAACGGCGCTTCATTGCAGTCAGGTGTTTCTAACATAAGCATAAATTTGGGCTAATTCGCTGCCCGAAATGCGCTAATGGCGCTTTTCGGACTTGGCGCGATGTCTGACTTGAGTCCGTAAAGCTCTCCAAAGCGGAGGGTCACTAACCGTTGCTCGTCAATCTCGATTGATGAGTACACGGCCTGGCACGAGGCGCTGCCGGGCCGCTATTCACTCCAGCGGACGGCCGCTCATAGCGGCAAGTTCACGAACAAATCGATCAGATATCTGGCCGGTCACCGGCAACTGGTGATCGCGCTCGAATTTTTCAATCGCCGACCGCGTTTCCGGATCGTATACGCCGCTGAGCTTGATCTGGCCGTAACCGAAATCGCCCAACGCGCGCTGGATCGCAAGCACGCGCTTGGATGGAGCGATCAGTTCGGCGATTGGGTCGTTGCGCCTGGGCTCGACCGATGCCGCACGATCGTTCGGCACCTTGGTATTGGACGCGACAATGGCGCGCAGCAGGCTGTCGCTCACGTCCGGATTCATCTTCAGACCTGCGGCCTGGACGAAGTCGCGCGTCGCTGCATCCGTCTTGGCACCCCAAATACCGTCAACCGCGCCATCGTAGAAGCCCTTGCGGCTAAGCTCACGCTGGATGTCTGAAACAAGCTGCACGCGGTTTTGCGCGACGGAGTCGGACGCAATAATGGGCTGCGCGACCGCAGGACGCGGCGGAATGACTTGCGTTTCCTGCTTCAGCAATGGCCGCGTCGCAAAGATCGGCGCCGGATGCGGACCCTTTTGCAGGAACAGCGCATTGATGAAGATCGTAAAGATGGCAACGGTCGCCATCACGATGCCGACGAATTCGCGTGGATGATGGCCGATCGCGGCGGCCAACCTGCCGGCGCCGCCGAATTCAACCGTCTGTTCGCGATAGCTTCGTTTACGCACTTTTCTTCACCCGGAGGTTGGCGGCGGCAGCGAACTCTCCGGCTCGCTCGATGACAAGTTTGATCGGATCGGCAGCGGGCCGGCCGCCTTCGCAATCGATCGGTAGCCGCACAGTCACTCGCGTCCCTTCGCCCAGCCGGCTGCGGATGTCGATGTCGCCACCATGCAGTTGCACGAGGCCCTTGACGATTGATAGACCGAGACCTGAGCCATCGTGCCGCCGGTCGTAGGACGCGC
>PLYS01000247.1:0-5309 GCA_003153455.1 Betaproteobacteria bacterium
TAGTTGAGATCTATACATAGTGGCCGGTTGCAGCCTGACGAGTCCTGAACTAATCGGACACATTTCGTCAGATCAAGTCGCGATCACTACAGCTCATTCCGCATTTGGCGTCACCCATATGCCCACTATTTCGCGGACGGATCAGCAAACACTCGCCTGCATTACACTTGGAATGGAATCGAAAATTCTGCCACGATAGGTCCGGCCGTTTGCTTTCTTTGATCTCTTTTGCCCGTCAGCGCCCCAGGTTCCCCATTGCTTGAAGAAGAATGCGACTTCGGCCTGGTCGCATTGCCGTTTGACGCTGTCCACCCATTCTTTGTGCATGGGCCGGGCCTTGTGGCCCGACTCGCCACCGACGATGACCCAATGAATTCCTTCAAGGTCGATCGCACCCAAATCTTCGAGCAACGGCTCAACAGAAAGAAAACGTACCTTGGCGTCAATCGTTCGAAGTGTGTCGATCCGTGGAACACCATGCTTGCGATTTTCCACCGACACGCCAAGCCATGCGTTTGCGGGCACATCAACGCCACGGCAGAAGTCCGCCATGCGTTCCGCGCGCTTGGTGAGAATTTGAAACGTATGCTGTGGCGCGTGTGCCATCACGTCGAACACGCGCCGGATATAGTCGAATGACACCTTTTCATGGAACAGGTCAGACATTGAGTTCACGAAATAGACCGTCGGCTTGCGGCGTTCCAACGGCTCCGCAAGCCGCTCCGGCATCAAGGTCAGGCGGAAGCCGTTTTCATAGCCTTTTACGCCGATGGCTTTAAGCCGGCGAGCCATGGTCTCGGCATAGCAGTGCTTGCATCCAGGCGAAACCTTCGTGCAACCGACCGTCGGGTTCCACGTCTGCTCGGTCCATTCGATATTTGATCGTGTTGGCATATCACATGCGAATTTTTCTCGCAGTATAGCTTGGACGGCCTAGCCGCGAACCAGATGCGAAGCAATTCTCACAGCGATGGGAGCGCCTTTTGGGTTTCCCGCAGCGAAGCACAGCGCGTACATTGGCGAATGCTTGGAGTTAAGCAATATCAGCGGGTGTTCGACAGTTTTTTCGAAAATGGCACTTAATCGCTTGAGAAAGAACGCCAGTATCTCGTCCACGCCCGCAATTTTTGTCACCGACTCGCGTTTCACGCCAAATAGGTCCACGTCCCCACCCTCAAGATAGAACTGAGATTTCCACTCGTCAGTACCGAACACCTTTGTGAGGCGATTTGCCCATTTGCTATCTGGAACTTCTTGGTTTGGCAGGACGCGGCTGGGGCCGATTCCCAGCGGAAACAGCACCCAAAGGTCTATGGCTTTCGTGTTGGCAATGGCCGCGATTGTGTCCCATTCGACGTCCATTCCGTATGGGTCCAGAAAAACCACAGCCCGTTGTTCACGCCAAGCCTGCGTAAGGCACCAATTCTGGAGCCAGCTGTTTGCATCGGTCTTTTCGATGGTGCAGCGATCGGCCAGCCCCGGGAATTCCAATTCGACAAGATTGTGAAGCGCGCTTGCGTGCTTCGCCTTGTTATCAATGAAGATGTATTGGTGAAATTTGTGCTCTAGCGACAGAGCTACCTTGACACTGCCTTCCTGATAGCCCCGTGTGTCTTCATTGTACCCAAAGAGCGAAGCCTGCCGCAAATCTTCGCCCGTGTCTCGATCGCCTGTTCCAGCAAAAGCATCGACGTAAATTGTCTTGAGTTTCTTTGCGTTCGGGTTCGTTGTGAAGATTTTTTGGTACTGCACGAGATAGTCGCGAAGCGCATTTAGCTTACGCTCTGTCCAAGAACCCCCGAAGCGGTGTGTCGCCATACCGTGCGTTTCGATGCCTTCCGTCCCAGACCCCGTTGACTACCGAACGATCGTTCGGTATCATAGGTGAATGGCAGATGACAGTCAATACCTCGCGCAGTTGCGGGATTACTACGCCCCGCATCGGGTTCTGCCGTCGTACGCAAGGATCGGCGCGCTTGTCGGGCTGAACTCGAAGGCATCGGTCGCGGGTCTGGTTCTGCGCCTGAAGGCCGAGGGTTTCGTTGAAAGCACACCTGATCGGCGGCTGAAGCCCGGGAAGCGTTTTTTCGAGCGCACCGTGGCCGAAAGCGTGCAAGCCGGCCTGCCGACCCCGGCGCCCGATACCGACCCCGACACGATCACCATCGACGAGCATCTAATTTCCCATCCGTCGAAGACCGTCCTCATCAAGGTGAAGGGCGACTCGATGATCGACGCCGGCATCCACCCGGGTGACACAGTCGTCGTGGAGAAGCGCGTTTCCGCTAACGTTGGGGACATCGTCGTCGCGATCCTGGACAACGAGTTCACGCTGAAGCGGCTCGAGCGCGAGAAAGGCCGCATCGTGCTGCGGCCGCAGAACAAGGCTTATCCCGTCATTCGTCCGAAGGGCGACATAGAGATATTCGGGGTGGTGGTCGGACAGTTCAGGAAATACCGGTAGCGTCCTTTGGGCTAATCCACCTTGGCGCCGGAGATCTTCACGACGCGCGCCCATTTATCGCGTTCGCTCTTGAGGAACTCGCCAAACTCCGCCGCCGTGCCACCGCTCACCTCCGTGCCCAGGTTGTCATAGCGTTCCCGCAGTTCGGGCAGCGCGCGGTTTATGGTGACGTTAAGACGCTCGATCACCGCTTTCGGCGTCCCGGCCGTCGCGGCCATGCCGTACCAACCGGTCACATCGTAGCCCGGCACGCCCGCCTCCGCGATCGTCGGGATGTCGGGCGCTGACAATGACCTTTTTGCCCCCGTCACGGCAAGGGCTCTGACCCTGCCTGCCTTCACATGAGGCAAGACTCCGCCGCTGCTGCTGAACATTACTTGGACCTCGCCCGAAAGCAGTGCACTCAAGGCCGGAGCGCCCCCTTTATAGGGCACGTGGACCATGTCGATTCCAGCCATGGACTTGAACAACTCGGCCGAAAGGTGATTCGCGCTGCCAATTCCGGTAGAGGCATAACTAAGCCGCTGCGGCTGGGCCTTGGCGAGCGCAATAAGCTCCTTAACCGAGGTGACCGGTAACGAGGTGCGCACGGACAGGACGTAGTTGGTGTACACCATCAGAACGATTGGCGCGAAATCCCTCACCGCGTCGTACCTCACATCGCGAAACAAGCTTGGGTTGACCACATGCGTCGGCGTAATCGTGATCAACGTATAACCGTCCGGCACGGCGCGCGCCGCCAGTTCACCGGCTACATTGCCTCCGGCGCTCGGCCGGTTGTCAACGACGAAGGGTTGCCCCAACACATCGGAAAGCCTCTGCGTCATCACCCGCGTGACGGTATCCGTCCCTCCGCCAGGAGCCAGCCCCACCAGCACCCTCACCGGCTTCTCAGGATAAGACTTCTCCGCAGCTTCGGTCACCAGCGCGGCACTGCCAAGCACCATGGCCGCCACAAGAAAGGATTGAATTTTCATCGGCATCCTCCTGAACTTCAACCTTATCGCTAGCCCTACACTCAGCGGGAGCGGGGACGACCAAGCCCACGCCCAAGGCGAAGTCGGGATTAGGGTGATCTTCGTCCTTCATGGCGCCGGCGCCGATGGCTATCAGATATCGCCTACGCCGTGAGCAACGGGCGCAGGTCCCGCATGCTGGCCAGGGTCTCCAAAGTATCAATGGATTCAATTAACCGCCGGGTGCGCGCTTGCCCCAGGACCGGCGCCAGCAGTTCCTGAGCTTTCTCCGCGACTTCATCAGTGGTCAGAGGGTTTTCCGACCGGCCCTTAAATGTGGTCGCCCGCTTTTCCAACCGGCGACCGTCTCGCGTGGTTACCTCGACGATGGACTGGCCTTCCGGTCGGGCCCGGGTCAGCTCCGGGTCGCTGATGAGTGTTACCTTCTTCTTTAGCTCCAGCACCCTGGGGTCCTTCATCCGCTCAAAGGAATGGGCCGCCTCGAAGGTAAGCCTGCCGTCCAGCAGAGTCACAGCGAACACGTATTGCAGGTTGATATCTGGCATCTCCCGGTCATTTACGGTGTGAGCGCCACTTTCGGGAAGGCGGGCGGTGATGCGCTCTACCTGGTCGGCTCTGAGTTGGTGCTCTGCCATGAGGCCGGTGAGCGCTTCCGCGGCCGACTGGATGGGGAAGCCGACGCAGTACTTCTTGATGTTGGTCAGCATGACCTCGTAGCGGCTGCCCAACTCCGCCGTCAGTTCCTGCGGCTTGGGGGAGTCGGCATAGGCGACCAGGAAATTGCCGTCCCCGGCAAAGACATCGTAAACGCCGGTGAAGCCGCTCTGTACCATAGTGGCGGCAGTCACGCCATTGCGGGCGGGCATTCCCCCAAAGATGAAGGCTTTTTCGATATGCTCCGTATCTCGCGCGTAGGTCATCACTCCGGAGGCCTGCTGCGCGCCGTAGGAGAGCAGATAGCGGAACTGCTCTTCGTTGAGGCGAGCCAAAGAACCCGCCGCCGCCGTAGCGCCCAAGGTGCCACCGATACTGAAGGGCAGGTGATTCCTGGCGCGCAATTCGTTCCGACCCAAGGCCTTGGTGGTTCGGCAGCCGATGTCGTAACCCAGAATCACCGCCCGCAGAAAGTCCTCGCCGCTGGCGTTTTCACGCTCCGCCATGGCCAGAGCCGCAGGGATTACGGCGCAGCCAGGATGAATCCCGGCGGAGCCATTGGAGTCGTCGGTCTCGTCAGAATGCGCCAGCATCCCATTGGCCAGGGCGGCGTTAATGGCTGAGGTGACAATCTGGCTCCCCACCACCTGGGCCTCCGGGCTTCCTCCTTGCTGCTCGATGTAGCGGATCGCAAAAATGCCGGGTTTGAGGGTAGTGCCGGAAACCATGGCCGCAATATTATCCAGTATGTGGTGTTTGACTTTCGCCAGGACTTGGGACGGAACTGGGGATGTTCTGGCTCTCGCCATGTAGCGGATCAGATCGGGAGTGACGCTGCTGGTGCTGGTCGTCATCGCTTTTCTACTCCAAGGATGGGTTGGTTCTCGCAGAAGTATCTTCGGCGTCGGCGCACCTGTCAAACATCCATACTAATCTTAGACGCCACGAGGACAGCTGTAATAAGCCATACCGTTTCCGCTTGAAGTCCACGCTATTCCAGGAAGCAACGTGGATATTTACCGCGCGGCCCTCGCCGTGGTAGCGTTCGCTAGGCGTGCAAACATGGAATGAGCAGAATGGGCCGCATATGAGAAAAATACCGCTTTACAGCAGTTCCAGGCTGTCGCGAGTGATCGAGCGGCCGGTCCCCGCCAGTGAGAGCGTGCACCACGAGGAGGCGCACGAGAGTCCTTCCGCTCGAGTCGCCGCCCGAG
>PLYS01000247.1:5409-17342 GCA_003153455.1 Betaproteobacteria bacterium
GCCAAGGACACGGACAACGATGTCGACACCGTGCAGGGCATCGGTACGGGGGTCGTAATCGTAGACAAGGGGATCATTCTCACTAATCTGCACGTCGTGCAGGGGTTCGATCGGGTACAGGTGACGTTCGCCGACGGGCTCGAATCCAACGCCGTCGTCATCGGCACCGCGCCGGAACACGATCTCGCCGTGCTGCAGGCGGAGACGATCCCGGACGATCTCCCCGCGGCGACCCTGCGGTCCACGCATGACCTCGCGTTGGGGGACCGGGTCGTCGCCGTTGGCTTTCCGTTCGGCATCGGGCCGTCGGTGTCGTCGGGCGTGGTTTCCGGTCTCAGGCGCGAGTACCGCTCGCCGGAGGGCAAACGTCTGCTCACCAATCTCATCCAGTTCGATGCCGCAGTCAATCGCGGAAACTCGGGCGGCCCGCTGGTGACGGCGGACGGCGAGGTGGTGGGCATCGTGACCGGCCTTCTCAACCCGACGGATGAGGGCGTGTTCATCGGCATCGGTTTCGCAGTGCCCATCGAGAATGCCGCGGCAGCCGTGGGAATTTCGCCGTTCTAGCGGCATCGCATCCAGAAAGCAACGCATGGACATCAGAGACGAAGCGCGGTCCGACGTTTCCGGCCTCATGGAGCGCATCCTCTACGAGGTGAAGAAGATCGTTGTCGGCCAGGATCATTTCCTTGAGCGTGTGATGATCGCCATGCTCGCGCAGGGCCACCTGCTCGTGGAGGGAGTACCCGGGCTCGCCAAGACGCTCACCATCAAGACGCTCGCGAGAGCCGTTCACGGAACGTTCAAGCGCATCCAGTTCACACCCGATCTCGTACCGGCGGACCTGGTGGGAACCCGCATCTACAACCAGAAGACCGGCGAATTCGCCACCTCGCTGGGACCCGTGTTCACCAACCTGCTGCTCGCCGATGAGATCAATCGGGCGCCGGCGAAGGTGCAGAGCGCGTTGCTCGAGGTGATGCAGGAACGCCAGGTCACCATCGCCGGCGAGACCCATCTGGTGTCCGAACCATTCCTGGTGATGGCGACGCAGAATCCGATCGAAACCGAGGGCACCTACCCGCTGCCCGAGGCGCAGGTGGACCGCTTCATGATGAAGGTGCTGGTCGGTTACCCTAGCGAGGCGGAGGAGATCGTCATCGTCCAGCGGGTCACGGGTGCAGCGGCCGACGTAAGTGCCGTGGCCTCGACGGAGCAGATCTCGGCGCTGCAGCGCGAGTGCCGGACCGCCTACGTGGATCCGTCGCTCGTTCAGTACGCCGTGCGGCTTGCTGCGGCGACCCGGCATCCGGATCGCTACGGCATCGCCGACCTCGCCAAATACGTCTCCTTCGGCGCGAGCCCGCGCGCGTCCATCCATCTCGTCGAGTGCGCGCGGGCGCTAGCGTACCTGCGCGGACGCCACTACGTGCTGCCGGAGGACGTGACGGATCTCGCGCCCGACGTGTTCCGCCACCGGCTCGTGCTCACGTACGAGGCGCTCGCGGATGCNNGGCCTGCTGCACGGCGATTATCGAACGCTGTTCCGCGGGTTCGGTCTCGACCTCGCCGATCTGCGCGAATACCAGTATCACGACGATGTGCGCTACATCGACTGGAACGTCACCGCCCGTCTCGATACGCCGTTCGTCAGGGAGTACAACGAGGAGCGCGAAGTCAACGCGTGGTTCCTGCTCGACCTGAGTCCGTCGGTGGACTTCGGTTCCGCGCAGGTAAAGAAGCGGATCGTAGCGGCCGATTTCGTGACCGTGCTCGCGCGGATTCTTACCCGCCACGGCAACCGCGTCGGGGCGATATTCTACGGCGGCAGCGTGGACACGGTGATTCCGGCGCGCAGCGGCCGGCGCCAGGTGCTGCATATCCTGCACACGATGCTCGCGAGACCGGAGCTTCCCCGCTCGGCCGAAACGGACCTCGGCGAGCTGCTGCAAACTGCTTTCCAGGTCATGCGGCGAAGATCGCTCGTTTTCGTCGTCTCCGATTTCATCAGTCAGCCCGGGTGGGCGGAACCGCTCGCGCATCTCGCGCAGCGTCACGATGTCGTTGCGGTGCGGCTTTACGACCCGTTGGAGATGAACCTGCCCGATCTGGGCCTCGTCGTCGTTCAGGATGCGGAGACCGGGGAACAGATCGTCGTCGACACGCACGATCGGGGCTTCCGCAAACGCTTCGGGGCGGCGGCGGAGCGGCGCGAGGCCGAGCTTCGCGCGGCGTTGCGCCACGCCGGAGTGGATGCCCTCGAGCTGTCGACCGACGCGGATCTGGGCGACGCGATTCTACGCTTCGCCGACCTGCGCAAACGGCGCACCCAACTGGCGGCGGGCGGCAGCCTGCCGCAGCACCTGCGAGAAAACCGTGAAGTTCCTGTGGCCTGAAACGCTCTGGCTGCTGTTCGCCGTGCCGGTCCTGGTGGCCGTGTATGTGGTCCTGCTGCGCCGCAGGAAGAAGGTCGCGCTACGCTATGCGAGCCTCACCATCGTGAAAGAGGCGATGGGCGCGGGCCAGAGCATGCGACGTCACGTGCCGCCGCTGCTCATCCTGCTCGCGCTCACTACGATGTTCGTCGCGGTGGGCCGTCCCGTCGCCGTCGTCACCCTGCCGACCCAGCACGAAACGGTGATCCTCGCGATGGACGTCTCCGGAAGCATGCGCGCGACGGACGTGAAGCCCAATCGGCTTGCCGCGTCGCAGGCCGCCGCGAAGGCATTCATCGCCGAGCAGCCGCCAACCACGCGCATCGGCGTGGTTGCATTCGCCGCCACGGCTTCGCTCGTGCAAACTCCTACGCTGAATCGCGAGGACATCATCGCGTCCATCGATCGCTTCCAGCCGCAGCGCGGCACCGCGATCGGCAGCGGCATCATCGTCTCGCTCGCGACGCTGTTTCCGGATGCCGGCATCGACGTGTCGAAACTGCTCTACGGTCGCGATGCCTGGCGCAGCATCCCGCTCGATCAGGCGCGCGAACCGGAAAAGAAGGATTTCAAGCCGGTTCCGCCCGGCTCCTACAACTCCGCCGCAATCATCCTGCTCACGGACGGCCAGCGCACGACGGGCCCCGACTCGCTCGAAGCGGCGCGCATGGCTGCCGATCGCGGCGTTCGCGTCTTCACCGTCGGGGTCGGCACGAAGGACGGCGAGACCATCGGCTTCGGAGGCTGGTCGATGCGCGTGCGCCTCGACGAGGAGACGCTGAAGAACATCGCCAACTTGACCCACGGCGAGTATTTCTACGCCGGCACCGCGACGGATCTGGTGAAGGTCTACAAGATGCTCAACTCCCGGCTCGTCCTCGAGAAAAAAGAGACCGAGATTACGGCGCTCTTGTCCGCGGCGGCAGCCGTCATGGTGCTGCTTGCGGCAGCGCTGTCGCTGCTTTGGTTCAACCGGATCGTTTAAGCGACCCGTTATGAAAACTTCGATTCACTGCGCCATCATTGCGTCAACCGCTGCGGGATTCCTCGCCGGGCTGCCTGGCTACGCGCAACAAGCGGCTACGGATTATCCGGCTCACCCGATCCGACTGATCGTCGGCTTCCCGGTCGGACAGTCGAGCGACATCCTGTGCCGCCTGATCGGCGCGAAGCTCGCCGAAGTGTGGGGCCAGCAAGTGGTGATCGACAATGGTCCTGGCGCGGGCGGCTCGATCGGCACGGAAATGGGCGCAAAGGCGCCCGCCGACGGGTATACCCTCACGATGGCCGCGAGCGGACCGCACGGCATCAATCCATCCTTCTACCCGAAGCTCGGCTACGACGCGGTGAAGGATTTTGCGCCGATCACCGATATGGCATCGGTTGCGCAAACGATGGTGGTCAATCCGTCATCGCAAGTGAAGTCCGTTGCCGATCTGGTCGCACTTGCGAAAGCGAAACCGGGCCAGGTCAACCACGCCTCACCCGGCAACGGCACCACGAGCCACTTGACCATGGAAATGTTCAAGACGGCAGCCGGCATCAGGATGANNAGATCGGGCAAGCTCAAGGCCATCGCGGTCTCCACCGCCAAGCGCTCGCCGTTCCTGCCGGATCTGCCGACAATCGCGGAATCGGGCTATCCCGGTTTTGATACGATGGGATGGATTGGGCTGGTTGCGCCAGCCGGGACACCCGAGCCGATCCTGGAGAAACTCAACCTCGAGGTCGTGCGCATCATCAACTCGCGGGAGACGAAGGAGCGCTTTGCCGCCATGGCGTTCGAGCCGATCGGCGATACGCGCAGCGAGTTCAGCGCGTTCATCAAGTCCGAGATTGCCAAGTGGGGAAAAGCGGTAAGAGATTCCGGGGCACGCGCGGACTGATGCCGTAGGGCAGGCTGGCGTTGATGGCGAACGAGTGGGTTGTTGTTTGACACCCCGTTTACCGTCGGTCAGTATAACCGGCCAAGCCGATCCGCATCATCGTGCAGTTCACGCCCGGCACCTCGACCGACATCCTCGCGCGCGTCATCGCGCAGAAGATGGGCGAGGACTGGGGCCAGCAGGTCGTGATCGACAACCGTCCCGGCGCGGGCGGAGTGGTCGGCACCGAGCTCGGCGCCAAAGAAAGTCCCGACGGCTACACGCTGACGATGGCGGTTTCCAGCGCGTTCGGCATCAACCCGACCCACGTGCCGTTCAAGGGCAGCGCGGATGCGCACACCCAACTGATCGGCGGCCAGATCCCGGTCATGTTCGATGCGATTCCCGCCACGCAGCCGCACGTGAAGTCGGGCAAGCTGCGCGCGCTCGGCATCGCCACGCTCAACCGCCCGCCGTTCCTGCCTGACCTGCTGACGATCGCCGAATCGGGCTATCCGGGTTTCGAGGCGGTCGGCTGGATCGGGATTGCTGCGCCAGCGAATACGCCGGCCGCGATTCTCGATAAACTGAACGCGGAGATGGTGCACATACTCAATCAGCCGGACGTCAAGGACCGACTGAATACGCTTGCGTTCACTGCGGTCGGCGACACGCGTGCGCAGTTCGCGGCTTACATCAAGTCCGAAATTGCGAAGTGGGGTAAGGCGGTCAAGGATTCGGGCGCCAAGGCAGACTGACGAGCAGTTCTCACAGTTTCTCAAACGCGATCTTGCAAAATGGGCGCAGATCGTGAAGGCCGCGGGAATCAAGGCGGGCGACTCGTGAAATATCCGGGCTGGCAGCGCGCAAAGATTGCTAAAATCACGCCTCCACGCTAAACACATTGCAGGGAGACAGGCGGCGTGACGCAGAATCTCGAAAAACTCAAGCAGTGGATCGGCCGGCGCGAATCCGACCTCGACTACGTGACGATCCCGGCGGTACACCGGCTCGCGGCGACGCTCGACCGCGACGACCCGATGCCGAAGCTCGGCGATCCCCTGCCGCCCGGTTGGCACACGATTTTATTTCCGCGCGTGGTACGCCAGTCGCAAATCGGACCCGACGGACACCCTAAACGCGGCGATTTTCTGCCGCCGGTGCCGCTGCCGCGCCGCATGTTCGCAGGCAAGCGCATCACGATCCACGCCGCACTGCGTGTCGGCGACGAGGTCAAGCGCGAGTCAACGATCAAGGACGTCAGCCTCAAGCAGGGGCGCACCGGCCAGATGGTGTTCGTCACGGTCACCACCGACATTTCGAGTCCGCGCGGCGTCGCGATCAGCGAAGAGCAGGACATTGTTTACCGTGAGGAGCCCGCCCCGAACGCGCCGCCGCCAGCGCCGCAGCCGGCGCCGGGTAACGCGGCATGGAAAAAAACGGTGACGCCCGATCCGGTGATGCTGTTCCGCTACTCGGCTCTCACTTTCAACGGCCACCGCATTCACTACGACCATCCGTACGTGACGCAGGTTGAAGGCTATCCCGACCTCGTGATGAACGGCGGGCTCACGACGCTGCTCGTATTCGAGCTCGCGCGCGCCCATGCGGCGACGCCGCTCAAATATATTTCGTCGCGCAACGTACGGCCGATGTTCGTCAACCGGCCACTCGTGGTGTGCGGCAAGCCCTCGGCCGACGGCAAATCAGCCAAGCTGTGGGTAATGGACGACCAAGACGTGCTCGCGCTCTCCGCAACCGCCGAGTTCCAATGAATTTTTTGCCGCCGATAAACAAAGGCCTTTCGGGAAATTAAATGGCGGGGGGGCCACTCGAAGGCATACGCATCATCGATCTGACATCCGTCGTGGTCGGCCCGCTGGCGACTCAGATCATGGCCGATTACGGCGCGGATGTGATCAAGGTCGAGGCGCCCGCCGGCGACATCGTGCGCA
Source organism: Betaproteobacteria bacterium (assembly GCA_003153455.1). Taxonomy (GTDB): domain Bacteria; phylum Pseudomonadota; class Gammaproteobacteria; order Burkholderiales; family SG8-41; genus PALSA-1004. The sequence continues at coordinate 11,665 of PLYS01000247.1, forward strand.
CGCTCGCCGGCCGCGGCGTCACGCCCAACATGTCGAGCAAGTTCCTGCACCTGAACCGAAACAAGCGCAGCCTGGTGCTCGACCTGAAAAAGCCGGGCGCCCACGCGGCGCTGCTCAAGCTGATCGAACGCGCCGACGTGCTGATCTGGAACATGCGGCCGGCGGCGATGACGCGCTTGAAGCTCGGCTACAACGAGGTGCGCAAGCTCAACCCGAGGATCATCTACTGCGGCATGTTCGGTTTCGGGCAGACCGGACGCTACCGCGACAAGCCTGCCTACGATTCGATCATCCAGGGTTCGGCCGGCATCGCTGCGCTGTATCACCGCGCGGCCGGCGAGCCGCGTTATCTGCCGATGGTGATCGCCGACCGCACCGCGGGCCTGATCGCGGTGCAGCTGATCCTGATGTCGCTTTATCAGCGCGAACGCACCGGCGAAGGCCAGTCGATCGAGATTCCGATGTTCGAGAACATGGCCAAATCCGTACTCGAGGAACACATGTACCTGAAGACCTTCGAGCCGCCGCTCGGGCCCACCGGCGACCCGCGCCTGATCGACCCGGCATCGCGGCCGTTGCCGACCAGGGACGGCTACATCTGCATCTCCGCCAACACCAATGAGCAGGCGTTCGCGGTTTTCGATGCAATCGGCAGACCCGAGCTCAAAACAGATCCGCGTCTTAACAGCATCGCGGCGCGCTTCAAGAACACCTCCGAGTATTTCCGCATCCGCGCCGAAGGGCTGAAACAGAAGACTACCGCCGAGTGGCTCGAGATCTTCGATCAGTCGGACGTGCCGGCAATGCCGTATCAGACGCTCGATGAGCTGATGCAGGACCCGCATCTTAGGGATGTCGGGCTGCTGCGACTCATCGAGCACCCGACCGAAGGCAAAGTGTGGAACATGGGGCTGCCCAACAAGCTCTCGGGGGGCGCGCGCAAGGATTTCCTGCCGGCACCGAAGGTCGGCCAGCAAAGTGTCGAGATACTGCGCGAGGCGGGCTATTCTGACGCAGACATCGCGCAACTGCTCGCCTCCGGCGCCACGCTTGATGGGCGGATTAAAGAGCAGCGAGGAGCGAAGAGTTGAAAACGCGCCTGATCGCAACAGCCGAGATCGCGCGCCGGGCGCCGGTGGTCAAAGCCTCCGGCGCGCGTCCGGAATGAATTCTCACCCGATCAGCCGTTTTTATCGAAGAGGAGATTGATCATGAACGTGATTCAACGTCCGCGCCCGCGGGTTGTCGCGGCCGCGTTGTTGTGGCTGGCCGCCGCCGCACTTGCACAGGCGCAGCCCGCCCCGAAAGAATATGAGCCTAAGCCCTACCAGGAAGGCAAGGACGTCGTCTGGCTGCCGACTCCGCAGGAGCTGGTGAATAAAATGCTCGACCTGGCGAAAGTCACCGCCCGCGACTATGTGATCGACCTCGGTTCGGGCGATGGCCGCACCGTGATCACCGCCGCGAAGCGCGGGGCGCGCGCGATGGGCATCGAATACAACCCCGACATGGTCGAATACAGCACCCGCGCCGCGGCGAAGGAAGGCCTCGCCGGCAAGGTCAGGTTCATGAAGGCCGATCTGTTCGAAACTGACTTCAGCGATGCCACTGTCGTGACTATGTATCTGCTGCCGGATATCAATCTCAAGCTGCGCCCGAAAATACTCGAACTCAAGCCGGGCACGCGCGTGGTGTCGCACGCGTTCGACATGGGCGAGTGGAAGCCCGACCGCACTGAAACGGTCGATGGCAAAACCGCGTACCTGTGGATCGTGCCCGCAAAAGTCGCTGGGGTATGGCAGCTGCCTCAAGGTGAACTCACGCTCAGGCAGGACTTCCAGATGATCGAAGGCACGCTCAAAACCGGCGACCGCACCGTGCCGGTCAGCAGCGGCCGGCTGCGCGGCGATCAGATCAGATTCAGCGCCGGCGGCGCAGAATACAGCGGCAAAGTCGGCGGCAATTCGATCGAAGGCGGAGTCAAATCCGGCGACAACCAATCGAAGTGGAGCGCAATCCGGTATCATCGCTTATAAGCCAGTAAAAGCAGGAAGCCCTCAGCCGCAGTTTCATTTCAACCAATTAACGGAGAACAAGTATGATTGCACCACTTTTTATGCGTCGGTCTTTTTTGACGCTGTTGCCGACGCTGGTTGCGGCCAGCGTTTTCGCGCAGGCGCAACCAGCGCCAAAACCATTCGAACCTCAGGTCGGCCAGGAAGGCAAGGACGTGATCTGGGTGCCGACGCCGCAGGCGCTGGTCGATAAAATGCTCGATATGGCCAAGGTCACGCCGAACGATTACGTGATCGACCTCGGTTCGGGCGACGGCCGCACCGTGATCACAGCGGCGAAGCGCGGCGCGCGCGCTCTCGGCATCGAATACAACCCCGACATGGTCGAGCTGTCGAAGCACAATGCCGCCAAGGAAGGCGTCAGCGGCAAAGCCAACTTCGTAAAAGCGGATATTTTCGAAAGCGATTTTTCACAGGCCACCGTCATCACCATGTATCTGCTGCCGCAACTCAATATCAAGCTGCGTCCGAAAATCCTCGACCTCAAGCCCGGCACGCGCATCGTGTCGCACGCCTTCACCATGGAGGAGTGGAGGGCTGACCAGACCGACTCGTTCGACAACCGTACCGCCTATTTATGGATAGTGCCTGCCAAAGTCGAGGGCATCTGGCAGCTCGCGCAGGGCGAACTCACGCTCAAGCAGAACTTCCAGATGATTGCCGGCACGCTCAAATCCGGCGGCAATGCCGAGACAATGGTCGCCGGCAAGCTGCGCGGCGATCAAATCAGCTTCATCGCCGGTAACGCCGAATATACCGGCCGCGTCAACGGCAACACGATCGAAGGCACGGTCAAAGGCAGCAGCTCGGGCAGCTGGAGCGCGACCCGCAGTACCACGCCGGCTGCAGTTCCGAAATACTAAGCGCCGGAATATCAACCCCGCTTCGTTTCGCCTCAACTAACCACCGGAGAACAACAATGTTCGCATCGCGTCTCATGCGTCAGTCACTGCTGGCGCTGCTGTTATCTGTCTTTGCCGCCGGCGCAATTGGGCAGGCGCAACCGGCGCAAAAACCATTCGAGCCTTCGGTCGGCCAGGAAGGCAAGGACGTGGTGTGGGTGCCAACGCCGCAGGCGCTGGTCGACAAAATGCTCGATATCGCCAAAGTCACCGCCAGCGACTATGTGATCGACCTGGGCTCGGGCGACGGCCGCACCGTGATCACCGCGGCCAAGCGCGGCGCCCGCACGCTCGGCATCGAATACAACCCCGACATGGTTGAGCTTTCGAAGCGCAACGCCGAGAAGGCGGGCGTCGGCGCCAAAGCGAATTTCATGAAAGCCGACCTGTTCGAAAGCGATTTCTCGCAGGCCACCGTGATCACCATGTTTCTGCTGCCGGACATCAACCTCAAGCTGCGACCGAAAATCCTCGACCTCAAGCCCGGCACGCGCATCGTTTCGAATACGTTCACGATGGGCGAATGGACGGACGACGAAACCGCCACGGTGGACGACAAAGACGGCTGCACCTATTACTGCACGGCTCACCTGTGGATAGTGCCGGCGAAAGTCGAGGGCGCGTGGCAGTTATCGCGAGGTGAATTGTCGCTCAAGCAAAACTTCCAGATGGTCACGGGCACCCTCAAGACCGGCGGCAACGCCACGCCGATTGCGAACGGCCGGCTGCGCGGCGATCAAATCAGTTTTACCGCCGGCGGCGCCCAGTATGCCGGCCGCGTCAACGGCAACACGATAGAGGGCACGCTCAAGGGCGGCAGCTCGGGCAACTGGAGCGCAACCCGCAGCGGCAAGCAGGCGGCGGCGCCAGCGAAATATTGAGCGCACGGCGTCGCTCGTAATATTTATTGCGGAGGCATCATGGCGGGGAAAAAATCAGGCGTAGCCATCATCGGCGGCGGCATCATGGGCGGCGACATTGCGACCATCTTCGCCGCCGGCGGCTGGAACGTGCACGTGATGAGCCCGTCGGCGAAAACGCGCGACGCACTGCCGGCGCGCCTTGCGGCAGGTTTGAACAAGCTCGGCGCCGCTGCTGACTATGCTGCCAACCTCAAAACCCACGCCAGCCTGGATGCGATTCCGTGGCGGAACGTCGATCTGGTGATCGAAGCGGCGACCGAGGATCTCGCCCTCAAGCAGAAACTGTTCAGCCAGCTCGAGACGCTGGCGCGGCCGGAGATTCCGCTGACGAGCAACACGTCGACGATCCCGATCGGCGAAATCGGCGGGCACCTCAAAACCCGCTCGCGGGTGGCTGGACTGCACTATTTCATGCCCGCGCACTTGGTACCGCTGGTCGAAATAATTCAGGCCGAACACACCGACAAGGCGGTCGCCGACTGGCTCGAGCACAACCAGCGTGAACTCGGCAAGGCTCCCGTGCGCCTCAACAAGGACATCCCGGGCTTCCTCGGCAACCGGTTGCAGCATGCGATGATGCGCGAAGCGCTGTATCTGATTGCCGACGGCGTGGTTACTCCCGAAGCCGTCGACACCGCGGTACGCTACGGCTTCGGTTTCCGCTTCCTCGCGTGTGGACCGATGCTGCAAAAAGAGATGTCGGGCTGGGACACCAACTACTACGCCGGCAGCTCGGTCTACCCGCACCTCTACGCCGACAAGGTGCCGCCCGAGTTTCTCAGGGAAATGGTCGAGAAGAACCACATCGGCATGAAGACCCGGCACGGACTGTGGGAGTGGACCGACGAAGCCATCGCCAAAGAGAAGGCGCGCATCGAGAAGGTATTGCAGGCGGCGCTCGGAATTCTCAAGGCCGACGCGAAGCAGGGGTGACGGGTGATAAGCGATGAGTTAAAACTCGTTGCACTCGCGATTTTTGCAACGCTGGCATGCGGCTTCGGTACCGCCACCGCACAAACCTATCCGATCAAGCCGATCCGCATGGTGGTGCCGTTCCCTCCCGGCGGCGGCATCGACACCGTCGCGCGCATCATTTCGCCCAAGCTCGCCGAAAGCCTCGGACAGTCGATCATTGTCGACAATCGCTCCGGCGGCGCGGGCGGCACTGTCGGCACCGAATTCGTGGCGAAAGCAGTTCCGGACGGATACACCCTGCTCGCAACGTTCGCGAGCCACGCGATGAACGCGGCGCTCTACACCAGGCTCGGTTTCGACACCCTCAACGACTTCGCGCCGATCACGCTGATCGCGACCGTACCCAATATTCTCGTCGTCAACCCCTCGCTGCCGGTGAAAACAGTGAAAGAACTGATCGCGCTGGCGAAGAAACGTCCGGGCGAGATTCTCTACGCGTCGGTCGGCAGCGGCACGCCGGCTCATCTTTCGGCCGAACTCTTCAACCTGATGGCCGGCACCAAAATGACGCACGTCGCCTACAAGGGCGCAGCGCCCTCGATCATTGCGTTGATCAGCGGCGAAACCCAGCTCACTTTCACGACGGTGCTGGTTGCGCTGCCGTATGTGAAGTCCGGAAGGCTGCGCGCGGTCGCAGTCGCGTCAACCGGACGCGCTGCGGTGATGCCCGAGGTGCCCACCATCGATGAGTCAGGCCTGCGCGGCTATGAATCGAACGCGTGGTACGGGCTGCTCGCGCCGGCGAAGACACCGCAGCCCGCGATCGATCAGTTGCATCGCGAAATGGTGAAAGTGCTGCAGCT
>PLYS01000035.1 GCA_003153455.1 Betaproteobacteria bacterium
CGCGCAGCCCGACTTCACGCACGGTCACATCGATTTGTCTCATCTGTTCCTCTCAGAGGTTATTTGAAAATGAGGGGATACATCCCCTCATGCTCCCCTAAATCACGGGCCATTTCGGTAATTCTGAAATGGCCTCTAAGAACCTGTCTAGGGGTGAGGGGACACCGTCCCTCGATCTATCCTAAATCGGCTCATTGAAACATTCGCTCCGCGACGGGGTCCAACCATCGCTTGACCGATTTGCGCGCGCAAAGCGATCAAAAGAGCTTGGCAAGCTCTTGGGTAAGTGGTCAAATGACAGCGCTTTATGGATTCGCCGCAGGCTTCGGATTGAAGCACTCCCGCAAAGAGGTAGGCGTATGACCATGGAAGAACGCATCCAGATCCGCGACGTGGACGTGTATGCCGTTGCCGACAAAGGCGACGCCGAACTGAAGAGCGCGAAGACCGAGCTGTCGCAGGCGGCGCTCGAACTGCTGGTCCTGCTCGACGGCAAGTCGAGCTTTGCCGAGATTGCGCAGCGAACCAAGGCGCTCTCTGCCGGGGAGATCAGGCGAACCGCGCAAATGCTGGCGCAGGGGGAGTACATCAAGCCGGCAACCCTGGAGCAGGAGTTGAACATCGACTTCAGCTATTTTTTCGCCGGCGAGCATGCGGAAAAACCGGTTGCCGAGGCCGCGGAGCACGTGCATGGCGAGGCTGAAAGCGCCACGGCGGCGCTGAAGCTGAACGGCTATTATGTGAGCATCGCGCGCAAATCGACAAAGAAGATCGAGCCGACAAGCGGCCCCGCTTATTCGGTTCTGGTGGTGGAGGACGATCCCGAATTGCAGCGGGCGCTAAAATTCCTGCTGACCATGGAGAAATTCGTGCCGCGGGTGGCGTCCAACCGCGCGGAAATCCTGGAGGCTCTGCAGGGCCAGCCTTTGCCCGATATGGCCCTGCTCGACGTGGGTTTGCCCGACACCAACGGTTTCGACATTCTGGCGCGGATGCGCGCGCATCCGCAGCTGAAGTCGATCCCGGTCATCATGCTCACCGGCCAGGCCCGGCGCGAGGACGTCATGCGCGGGCTCGCGGGCGGGGCCGACGGCTATATCACCAAGCCGTTCGATCGCGACGTTCTCCTTACCGGCATCAGAGCAGTGCTTGGACTGCGTTAGTCGCCGCGCGTGCGAGCGTGCCGCCTGGTGACAAGCCGATGATCTCCAGTCCAGGAGTTTCCATGCTGAAAGCGGTGATTACGTCGCTGGCCTTGGGGCTGGCAGGGCTGTCCGGATCGGCGGTCGCGGCAGATCCCGGGCGCGGCAGCGTGTTATATGAAACGCGCTGCAACGCCTGTCATGAGAGCAGCGTGCACCAGCGCAGCGCGCGCAAGGCAAAGTCGTTCGACGGCCTGCGCGCCCAGGTGCTGCGCTGGAGCGCCGAAGTCGGCGGCAGTTGGAGCGGGGATGAAATCGACGACGTCACGCTGTATCTCAACCAGCGTTATTACCGATTTGGCTGCCCGCAGAGCGTGTGCAAGGCCGATCACGCGTCGCTCGCGCGCTGAACCGGGGCCGCCGCCGCCGTGTCCATGAACCGGCGCTCGCCGCACCGTTCTGGTTGCACGCATAGTGTTATTCTGCGCTCTATTCGGTTTTGCGGAGAATGAAGTGACACGCGCTCTCGTGAGTATGATGAAGAAGCCTAAGCTGCTGTCCCTGATCATCGCTTTTTGCGCCGGTCTCGTCCCTTGGACGGCGCAGGCGCAAGGCGCGTATCCGAACAAGCCAGTCACCCTGGTACTGCCGTTTCCGCCGGGCGGCAGCACCGACATCGTCGCACGCACCATCCAGCCCAGGCTGTCCGCGTTGCTTGGCCAGCCGGTGCTGGTGGACAACCGCTCCGGCGCCGCCGGCGTGATCGCCACCAATTACGTCGCTAAGTCCGCGCCCGACGGGTACACGCTGTTCCTGTCCATCGACACGCATGCGATCAATCCGATCGTGTACAAGGACCTTCCCTACGACACCTTCAAGGATCTGGTGCCGGTGACGCTGCTGGTGCGCTTTCCGCTGGTGATGGGCGCTTACGGCGGATTGCCGGCGAACAACCTGAAGGAGTTCATCGCGTTGGCCAGGAGCCAGCCGGGCAAGCTCAATTACGCCTCGACAGGCCTGGGCAGCATGAACCATCTGCTGGCGGAAAACCTGAAAAGTCTCGCCGGCATCGACGTGCTGCACGTGCCCTACAAGGGCGGCGGGCCGGCGATCCAGGCCATGCTCACCGGCGAGGTCGCATTCTGCTTCTTGAGCTACGCCGCGCAAAAGGGGCAGATGCAGGCAGGCAAATTGAAACCGCTGGCGGTGACCGGAGCCAGGCGCATGGCGGATCTGCCGGATGTGCCCACCGTAGCCGAAAGCGGCTTTCCCGGGTTCGAGGCGTACTCCTGGATCGGCATTTTTGCGCCGGCCGGCACGCCGGATGCGGTGATCAAGCGCCTGCACCAGGACTTCACCGCGACTTTGCAGGATCCAGAGGTGAAAAACAAACTGGTTGCGGCCGGCTTCGAACCCGTAGGCAGTACGCCGCAGGAACTGGGCCAGTTCGTGCGCCGCGAATATGACAAGTGGGCGAAATTTGTGAAAGACGCGAAGATTCGCTTCGAATAGAAAAAAAGAGTTCGGTATGACCCAGATCACCGGCGGCGAAGCCTTCGTGCGCATGCTGCAACTGCATGGCGTAAAGCATATCTTCGGCCTGTGCGGCGACACTTCGCTGCCTTTCTACGACGCGATGTACCGGCTGGAGCACGGGATGCAGCACGTTCTCACGCGGGACGAGCGCTCCGCCGCCTATATGGCCGACGGCT
>PLYS01000223.1 GCA_003153455.1 Betaproteobacteria bacterium
AGATTGGTTTCCTCTGCCCCTATGATTTCAAGAAGATTTGTTTGTGGAACCGCCATGCGTCCCCCACAGACGAAAGAGGCGGTTCCGACGACTGCCCCTGAAATTGGTGCCGCTTGTCTGGATTGAACAGACGACCTACCGCTTAGGAATCAACCCTAAGCAGCTTTCGCCTCGTTCTCTGCAAGTTCATAAAACTAGCGATCAGCGGGCGTCTGCTCTTTCGCATACTGCCGATACCACCACGCCGTGCCGGCGCGCACTTGCTCGCGATTCGCGTCGTGTCCATCTACCAACAACACCCACGGGGTTTGCTGTAGCTGGATTACTTGTCCTCGTATTCGTCCTTTTCGTCTTCCCAGGCGTACCGTTTACGCGGTGGTATGTCCAGGCGACGCAGCGCGATCGCCAGCACCAATCCGATCAGCGCGGCCGCCAGATGGGTTTCCCAGGAAACCCCGGGCTCGATCGGTAATACCCCCCAGGCTAAGCTGCCGTACAGAAAGCAAACCAACAGCGACGCGGCGATAGCGCGCCTGTCCCTTCGGATCACGCCGGCCACGAAGATATAGCTGACCAAGCCGTAGACCAATCCGCTCGCACCGACGTGGACGGATGCTCTCGCGAATAACCACACGGCGATGCCGGGTCCCAGGTAGACCGCCGGAATCACTTTGAGGGCCGAGCTCGGATAGAGGTACAACATCCCCGTGCCCAGCACCAGCAGCGGCAGAGAGTTGGCGCCTAGGTGGGCGAAGCTACCGTGCAGCAGGGGTGCGAGCAGAATGCCGGGCAACCCGGCCAACTGGCGGGGACGGACGCCGAAACGCTCCAGTTCCAGATCCAGCCCCCAGTTCAACAACTGGATGAGCCAGATCAGGGCGACAAAGCCCAGCGCGATCTTACCCGCCAGCCGGAAGTTTGCGCGGGCCTGCTCGGAGCTGGTGTAGGCCGGGTCGGGGATATAAGCCTGCATCGCGGAATAAGATACCAGTCAGCGCCTTGTCCTAATCCAGCTTGATGCCCGCACTCTTCACGACTTTCGCCCATTTGACGAGGTCGCGTTGCATCTGCGCGGTAAATTCTTCGGGCGTGTTGCCGATCGGCTCCGCGCCCTGACCAGCCAGCCGATCGCGCGTATCGGGATTCACCAGCGCCTTGACGATAATAGCGTTGAGGCGCGTGACGATGTCACGCGGCGTGCCGGCGGGCGCGAGCACGCCGAACCACACGCTGACCTCGAATCCGGGCAGCCCGGATTCTGCGACCGTCGCGAGCGACGGCAGTGCCGGCGAGCGTTTGAGGGTGCTCACGGCAAGGGCGCGCAGCCTGTTGGCCTTCACGTACGGCAGCGACGACGGCATATTGTCGAACATCACCGGCACCTGTCCGGCGAGCAGATCGATCAGCGCCGGGCTGCTGCCCTTGTACGGGATGTGCGTCATATCGATTCCGGCCGTGAGCTTGAACAGTTCCATCGACAGGTGAGTCGACTGGCCGGCGCCGGTCGATGCGTAATTGAGTTGCCCGGGCCTGGACTTGGCCAGCGCGATCAACTCCTTCACGTTTTTTGCCGGCAGTGACGGATGCACGACCAGCACATTGGGAACCGCGGCGATGATGGTGACCGGCGCGAAATCCTTGAGCGTGTCGAACGGCAGTTTGGAAAAAAGGCTCGGGTTGATGGTCAGCGTACTGCCGGGATCGGCAAGCAACGTGTAACCGTCGGGTGGCGCCTTGGCGACGATCTCCGTGCCAATGTTTCCGCCGGCGCCGGGCCGGTTGTCGACGATCACCTGTTGTCCGGTCGCCTCGGTGATCTTCTGGCCGGCGACGCGCGCGAGAATGTCGGTCGTGCCACCGGGCGGGAAAGGCACCGTCATGCGTATCGCCTTGGCCGGATAGCCGTCGGCGGCGATGGCGGGCGCGCAATACGCGCCGAGAGCGATGATCAAAACAACGGCGTAATCCCGGATGGCTACCCGCATGGTGTGCTCCTCAAAAGGGGATGGATTGGGTCGAAGTGCAAAAGCTTCCGCCTCGTTTATGCCGCCGTCAAGCGGGTTGCGATGCACGATGATCGGTGACCACGACAGCACGCGGGGCGTGAGTCCGCATATACGGCTGCTGGAAAAAAATCCCGGCACTGCGTTGCCCAAGCGCCGGAATGCTCGCAGCGCGGAACTCCAGGATCGCGTACTATAGCCAAATTCAATGTTGATCAACAGGGAAGAAGATGCCAGATCGTCATCGCAGAATCGTTTCCTTCGTCGCAACAGTAGCGGTGGCTGCGATGTCGTGCACAGTCGGCCATGCCCAGGACCGCTATCCAAGCCAGCAGATTAAGATCATTTGCCCGTTCCCGGCGGGCGGCGGCACCGACCTCACCGCGCGCCTGCTCGCGGAGCAGTTGCACCGGACGCTTGGGCAATCAGTCGTCGTGGACAACCGGAGCGGCGCGAGCGGCATGATCGGTACGGGCGCCGCGGCGAAGTCGGCCCCCGACGGTTACACGCTGCTCGTGACCTCCGGCGAGATAGCGGTCAATCCCCATCTCTATCCGAAGATGGCCTACGACTGGGACAAGGACCTTCAGCCCATCACGCTGCTGGTCAAAGTACCGAACGTGCTTGTGGTAAACATGGACGTGCCGGCAAAGAACGTGGCGGAGTTGATCGCCTATGCGAGGCAGAATCCGCGCAAGCTTACGTTTTCCTCCAGCGGCATCGGCAACCCTCAGCAGTTGACCGGAGAGCTCTTCAACAAGATGGTGGGTGTGCAGATCATGCATGTTCCCTACAAGGGCGCTGCCCCGCAAATCGCGGACGTTGCGGGCAAGCATATCACCATGACCTACGTGAGCGTAGGCGCCGCGCTGCCGTTTATCGAAGGCGGCAAGGTTAGACCTATCGCCGTCACGTCTACCACCCGCGTTTCCGTGCTGCCCGACGTGCCAGCGCTTGCGGAATACCTCCCGCTCGCCGGATTCGAAATCGTCAATTTTTTCGGGTTCTACGGCCCTGCGGGGATGCCGGACCCCATACTGAGAAGGCTCAACGCGGCGGCAGTGCAGGCCGTGAAAATGCCGGAAGTGGCGGACAAGCTGAGAGGCATGGGTTTCGAGCCCGCGCCCAACACGCCGGAACAGTACCGCGAATTCATCAGGAACGAGTCCGCAAAGTTCGCGAAGATCATCGTCGACGCCAACGTGAAGCTCGACCAGTAGGAGTTTGTCGGACTTAGCCCCGACAAACTCCTAATGCAAAACCGGCGCCAGTGGAATTTCGGCGACGGTAGACGGACGTCAGATGTCGAGAAAATCCCTCAGCGCAGCGGTTACTTTTTCGATGAGGGCTTCGGGAAGCATGCTTTCCATCATTGCCGAAGAGGGATACAGTTCAGCGAGGAGAATGCCATGACGATTACACGAATGCAGATTCTGTTGGGCGCAGTGCTCACTTTCGTCTGGATCTCTCCGTTGCAGGCGCAGCGCGGTCCGTATCCTGCGGGTCCGGTGCGGATTGTCGTCGGGTTCCCTCCGGGCGGGGGCGTCGATTTGGCGGCGCGCGTGATCGCGCAGAAAATGGCGGGCGTCTGGGGGCAGCAGGTGGTGGTCGAGAACCGGNNCAACCAGGTCGCAAACCCGAATGCGGGTTACGATATCGAGCGTCAGTTGATCCCGATCCTCAACGTGGCCTGGCAACCTAACATCATCGTCGCCGCGCCCGCTCTGCCGGTCACGTCTCTTGGGGATGTCATCGCGCTTTCGCGTACTCGCAAGCTCAGCTATGGCACGCCGGGACAAGCTTCGATCCCGCATCTCGCGGGTGCGTACCTGTTCAACATCCTGGCGAAAACAGACGTTGTGCACGTGCCGTACAGCGGCGCAGTTCCCGCGCTCACCGCTGCGATGTCGGGCCAGATCGAATTGGCGAGCCTGACTTTGCCTCCCGCAGTACCGCATGTCAGGGCGGGGAAGGTCAAAGGAATCGCGGTAACGAGCGCCAAGCGCGCGTCGACCTTGCCGGATGTTCCCACGGTCGCGGAATCCGGTTTCCCGGGTTATGAATTCAACGTGTTCTCCGGCTTTTTCATGCCCGCCGGCACACCGAAACCCGTGGTCGACCGATTCTACGAAGCGGTCCTGAAAGTCATGGCTATGACGGACGTCAAGGAACAACTCGCCACGCTCGGATTCGAACCGGCGGACACCTCGGGCGACGAATTCCGGCGCCTGGTACCGGACGAGGTGAAGAAATGGGCAAAGGTAATGGAAGCGACCAAGATCAAGCTCGAGTGAACTCAGATCTGAGTCTGCCGGCTCGGAACATTCGCCGGAAGGCCTCCTGTCCTTTGGGCGTGATGCTGACCACGCGCGAGCGCCGCGAGCGCAGGACCCAGCCTCGCGCGACGTAAATGTCGAGTAGCGCGGCCCCCAGGGCCCCGCCGAGATGGGGGAGCCTCTGGGTCAGGTCCACGCAGGCGCGCGCGAACACGCGCCGCGACCGACGCGCTGCGGTGAAATCGACATCGAGCGCCGCCAGTCTCTTTTCCCCGAGCCGGGTGACGCGGAAGTCCCGCCCCTCCGCGGTCAGCCATCGCGCTTTAAGCATCGTCGCAAGGACTTTTACCGCCGTTTCGCCTGCCAGATGGTCGTAGCAGGTCCGCGAATACAGAAACTGGATTGGCACCGATTTCGAAGGCAGCGGACTGCGAGGAGCGCGCGGCCTGACCGCCACGCTGAGCGAAGCGAGACTTTCGATCGCGTCCGCGACCTCGGCACCCGCGATCCGAAAGTAGCGATGCCGCCCTTGCGCTTCCGACGCGAGCAATCCGCCGTCCACCAGCTTGGCCAGATGCGCGCTTGCCGACTGCGCTGAAATATTGGCGGCGTAAGCGAGCTCGCCCGCGGGGCGCGTCGTGCCGTCGATCAGGGTCCACAGTATCCTCGCGCGCGCAGGGTCGGCGAGGAGATTGGCGATACGGGGAATGTCGTGCTCGTCATTCATATTTCACCGTTCCGTGAAACATTGATGTTACACCGCGCAGATAATGATGTCCATGGCCAGGGCCATTCGATATTGAGGCGGATTGCGCCGCGGTTGTATGAGTCACAGTCATCCGGGAGTTAGGCATATGCAAGATTCTGCCGCCGCGATTTCGATCATCGCTTCCACGTTCCTGCTTGCCGGAATGGTCAAAGGGGTCATCGGGATGGGGCTACCTACGGTAGCGATGGGCCTACTCGCTCTGGTCATGCCGCCCGTCCAAGCCGCAGCGCTTCTGGTTGTCCCTTCGCTGGTCACGAATGTGTGGCAGTTAGTCGCGGGGCCGAGCTTCATTGCCCTACTCAAGCGTTTTTCCACAATGATGGTCGCGGTATGTGTGGGTACGTTCGCCGGTATCGGGCTGCTCACGGGAAGTGCGGGCGCAATGGCAACCGCAGTGCTGGGCGCAGTGCTTGCGGTCTACGGAATCGTTAGCCTCATCTCAGCTCGCTTTGTCGCTTCACCGCAATCCGAGCGTTGGCTTTCACCGACTATCGGCCTGATTACCGGAGTTCTCACGGGCGCGACCGGTGTATTCGTAATTCCAGCGGTGCCGTATTTCAACTCGCTTGGATTGGAGAAGGAGAATCTTATTCAAACGCTCGGCCTGTCGTTTACGGTATCAACGCTGGCACTTGCCGTTGGGTTGATGGCGACCGGTCAATTTAAGGCGGCGGTGGCAACCAGTTCCTTACTGGCGCTGCTTCCCGCCCTGATAGGCATGTTTCTCGGGCAACGCATTCGAAGCCGGTTGAAGCCCGACGTGTTCCGCCGTTGGTTCTTCATTGGGCTACTCATTCTTGGCACGTACATGGTCGTGCGCGCAATAGGTCCGAGCTGACATATGCCTAACAAGCGCATCGAGGCCGACCTTCACAAGCGGGCTTTGTCCGCTTGCTCGGCGGCTCATGCGCGGCGATATCCATGACGAATAAACTCCACGACATTGGCGTTGCCGGACAAATCGGACCGTACAGCGACGCCGTAGAGGTTCCACCGAATTCGCGCTGGCTATTTACCGCTGGAACGCCGGGTCTCGCCTTGGATGGCGACCTGCCAGGAGATATCACAGGTCAGGCCGAGCTCGCGTGGACTCATATCATCACCATGCTTGACCGGGCCGGCATGGGAGTCAAAGATCTTGTCAAAGTCACTCACTATTTGCTCCGGGCATCGGATATTCCTGCTTATGTAAAGGTCCGCGCGCGTTTCCTGGGCGACGTTCGTCCAGCGTCCATGTTGCTGGTGATTCCCGAGTTGGTGCGTCCCGAATTCCTATTGGAGATAGAGGCTTATGCGGCAACGTCCTATTGATGATTACACAAGTGTGTGACGAATATATTCATGACTTCGTCATTCTGGCGCAAGAGGAATGACGAGCGGGGGGTCACCGCGCCATTTCGTCTCCCCGGCGTACGCCGGGGTCCAGTCAAACAACGTCCTCGTAGAGATCGCGCCATTCCGGATTACGCTGCTCGATCAGATCCAGCTTCCAACGCCGCTTCCATTCCTTGATCGCCTTCTCGCGCGCAATCGCTGATTCCATCGTTTCGTGCTTTTCGAACCACACTAGGGTATGCACGCCATAGCGTTTGGTGAAACCTTCGACCAAATTGTTTTGGTGTTCCCACACCCGCTTTACCAAATCAGACGTCACGCCCACGTATAGCGTCCCGTTGCGGCGGCTGGCGAGTATGTAAACGCAGGGATATTTCGGCACGGGACACGGTTTCGTGAGCGCGGGAGTCTTGGAGGCATAATTTACTGGATTCCGGTTGTCACCGGAATGACGCGAGGGGGTTTCACCGGAATGACGGGGTGGGGTCATCGCGCCATTTCGTCGCCCCGGCGTGTGACGGCCTGCCCCGGCAGGTTCTAAGCCGGGTCCGGGTCCAGGCCGCTTTATGCCTCATGCTCCCGGATTCTGGTGTTCACGGGGAATTCAGAATGCAAAACCTGGGTCCTCGACTGCGCGGGGACGACGAACTATGGAAGGCCACTGGAGTCGGGATCGAGTCTGATGCCATGAATTTGATAGCGGGCTACTCGATGCTCACATTGGCTTCCTTGATGACCTTGGCCCAGCGCGCGATCTCCGCCTTGATCAATTCGGCAAATTGTTCGGGCGTGCCCGACATCGTCTCGACTCCGGCGTTCTGCATCTTTTCCAGGGTGTCGGGCATCGCCGCGATCCTGATCCATTCCGCGTTCAACCGGTTGATGATGTCGCGCGGGGTCCCCGCGGGCGCAAGGACCCCATACCAGGTGGTCACCTCGGAGTTGTCTATGCCGGCCTCCTTGATCGTCGGCACGTTGGGCAGCGACGGCAGGCGCTCGTTTCTGAGCACCGCGAGCGCTCTCACCTTGCCGGCCTGAATCTGCGGCATCGCCGCCGTGGGGCCGATCACTATCACGTCGATTTCGCCGCCCAGCATCCCGATCAGAGCTTGGGCCGAGCCCTTGTACGTCACATTGACGAGGTTGACCTTGGCGAGGCTCATGAAAAGCACGGTGGCGAGATGGGTCGATGAGCCTATGCCGCTCCCGCCGAAATTGAGTTTTCCGGGATTGGCCCTGGCGTAATCCACGAACTCCTTGAGGCTCCTGACCGGCAGGGACGGCCGGACGAGAAACAGGTTGGGAATCTCCGCGACCAGCGAGATCGGCGCCAAATCCCTGACCGGGTCGTAATTGAGCTTCTTGTAAAGGCTGGGGCTGATGGTGAGCGACGGCGTAGTGAGAAGGATGGTGTAACCGTCGGGCTGCGCCTTCGCCACCAATTCAATGCCGATGTTGCCGGCGGCGCCGGGACGGTTTTCAATCACCACCGGCTGGCCGAGCCGTTCGGCTAGCTTCTGTCCGATGACGCGGCCCACATAATCGGCCCCGCCGCCGCCCCCTGGAAACGGTATGATCAATCGCAGCGGCTTGCCCGGATAGGTTTGCGCGCAGAGCGGCGCGATCATGGACCCGATGAGAATAACCGTACCCATGATCGTACCTGCGGTCATGCGGGCCCGCTGCGCCGTCTGACCGCGGCCGGCCGGTTTGTGTGGCTGCACAGCCTTTCTCCGTTGGGCACTCCACCATGCTGTCCCGTTCATGGCGTGACCTTACTTCTGGGGCGGGTCTACAAAAATTGTCCCCAACTGGTTCCGGTCGCTCGCGCCAACATAGGTGCTCGTATACTCGGCAGTCTCGGTGTCCGAGAGGTTCAGCTGGGAGTGTATTTCGCCCACGGGAGTGTAAATGTAATCACCCGCTTCGGTATCGATCACCTGCTGCTTGTCTGCTGGCCCGAAGAAAAAGCGGATGCGGCCTTTTGCGACATAGGTTCCACGGCAGACTTTGGTGTGGGAGTGAGTGCTGCTCCTGTAGCCCGGGGGCATGATGTTATGGGCCAGCGTAAATGGCGGATCCACGTTCGGAATAGTCGCTGAGCAAATGCCCAGTTCAAGTCCGGTTTTTGGATTCCGCTGTGCATGTTCCTTCTTAAGAAGTGTTGCCATAGCTCTACCGTCCTTTCGGTTAATCTCCAGTTGTGAGCGCTATTGTGCCGTTGATGGCGGCCCGGTGGAAGCGGCTAGAAGCCTGGGTGGACTTAACAGTCCGCCCAGGCTTCTAAAAGTGAAACCGGCTGACCGTCTATAATAGACTCACCAGGAGTTTATCGGGGCTAAGTCCGACAAACTCCTAGATCATGGCTGTTACCCGCGCTACACCAACGCTTTATTCGAGGCCCCATGTCCACCACCAGGCAAGAACTGAGTGACTCCACCTCGTCGGCAGGCGAGATTAAACCGCAGCTTTCCAACCCAACCGCGGGCGCAACGGCGCGGCCGGATAAGACGCCGCCGCGGATCCTGCGCAGCATGCTCGCGCTGGATGATTTCGAAGCACCGGCGCGCCGGTATATTCCGCGTCCGATCTTCGGCTATATCTCGGGCGGAGCCGAGACGAACGCTTCGATGCGCGGGAACCGGGCCGCATTCGATGATCTCGCTTTCGTGCCCAAGGCGCTGGTGGATGTTTCCGGGCGCACGCAGAAGACGACCCTCTTCGGCCGCACCTACGATGCACCCTTCGGCATCGCACCGATGGGCGGGACCGCCATGGCGGCCTACCAGGGGGACCTCGTGCTTGCCGGCGCCGCAGCGGCAGCCAATATTCCGATGGTCCTGAGCGGCGCCTCGCTGACGCCGCTCGAGCGGGTCGCCGAGACGGGGCGCACCGCGTGGTTCCAAGCCTATCTTCCCGGCGAGACCGGCGCCATCACGGGGCTCGTCGAGCGCGTGGCGCGCGCCGGGTTCGACACGCTCTGCCTGACCGTCGACGTGGCGGTGGGCGCCAACCGCGAGAACAACGTGCGCAGCGGTTTCCATACGCCGCTGCGGCCCACCCTGCGCCTGGCGTGGGACGGCATCACGCGTCCGCGCTGGCTTCTGGGAATGCTTGGGCGCACGCTGCTGCTGCACGGCATGCCGCACTTCGAGAACATGGGTCCCAGAGTCCCCCTTCTTACCAGTACTGGAGTGCGCGGGTGGAGGGTGCGCGATCAGCTTTCCTGGAACCACGTCGAGCTGATGCGGCGCCTGTGGAAGGGGCGTCTCGTGTTGAAAGGAATACTCGCCAAGGAAGATGCCCGGATCGCCCGCGAGAGCGGTGTCGATGGCATCATCGTGTCGAATCATGGGGGACGCCAGCTCGACGGCGCGGTCGCACCGCTGCGCGTGCTGCCCGGCATAGTTGCTCAGGCGGGCGAAATGACCGTGATGATGGACAGCGGCATCCGCCGCGGCACCGACGTGCTCAAGGCGCTGGCCCTCGGCGCCCGGTTCGTTTTCGTCGGCCGGCCATTCCTCTACGCGGCCGCCATCGCCGGCGAGGCTGGCGTGCGCCACGCAATCAAGCTGTTGTGGGAAGAGATCGATCGCGACATGGCTCTCCTCGGCATCACGACGCTTGCCGACATGCGGCCGGAACGTCTCATGAACGCGCGAAGCTTTGATGACTTCGGCAGGAATAAATAGGTCATTTATTGNNAAGGGCGCAACGGCATGACTGAAGAAAACGACGGCACGGAAGCGCATCTCCCATTCACCGGAGTGGTGGTTCTCGACCTCACGCTGGCGCGCGCCGGCCCTACGTGTGTGCGGCACTTCGCGGATTGGGGCGCCGACGTGATACGTATAGAACCGCCAGAGGCACTCGGCGAGGATGTCATCGGGCGGCGGCATGGGTCGGACTTCCAGAATCTGCACCGCAACAAACGGGCGATTCGGCTCGATCTGAAATCCAAAGAGGGACATGCGGTCTTCCTGCGCCTCGTCGAACGTGCCGACGTGGTCGTGGAAAACATGCGTGCCCCGGTCAAGGACCGTCTCAAAGTGAGTTGGGACGACCTTAAAAAGGTCAACCCCCGCCTGGTGTACGGCAGCATCAGCGGATTCGGTCAGACCGGCCCGTATCGCGAACGCGGCGGCGTGGATCAGATCGCACAGGGCTTGGGCGGCCTCATGTCCATCACCGGATTCCCCGCACAGGGCCCGGTGCGCGTGGGCATCCCGATTTCGGATCTCACTGCGGGTAACCTGCTGGCATTTGGCATCGCCATGGCGCTGTTCGATCGCAGCCGCACCGGCAAAGGCCGCTGGGTGCACACGAGTCTGCTTGAATCACAAATCTTCATGCTCGACTTTCAGGCCGCGCGCTATCTCGTCAAGGGCGAAGTCGCGGGACAGGCCGGCAACGATCACCCGACGTTCACGCCAACCGGCGTCTTTCCGACCAGCGACGGGCATATGAACATCGCAGCCAGTTCAGGCCGTTTGTGGGAGCGGCTCTGCGATACGCTCGGCAAGCCGGAATGGAAAACCAAGCCGGAGTGGAACACGGCTGCCGGCCGCCTGAAACAGCGCGCCGCCGTCAATGCCGCCGTTTCGGACATTACGCGGCACAAACCATCGGCCCACTGGGCCGATTTATTCGAAGCGGCCGGCATCCCAGCTGGCCCCATCAACACCATAGACAAGGTATTCGCCGATCCGCAGGTGCAGCATCTGGGCATGGGTACCCCTGTCCACTCGCCGCTTTTTGGCGACACCCGCATGGTTGCGTCGCCGCTCAACGTTAGCGGCGCATCGAGAAATATTCGCAGCACTACGCCGGAGCCCGGCGCGCACACTGATGAAGTACTGCGCGCTGCCGGCTACCCGAACGAAGCAATCGAAAAACTGCGCGCCAGCGGCGCGATCTGACAGCGGCTGCCGTGGAAATCATGATTGCGCTGCGGCTGCTTA
This sequence comes from Betaproteobacteria bacterium, assembly GCA_003153455.1. Classification (GTDB taxonomy): domain Bacteria; phylum Pseudomonadota; class Gammaproteobacteria; order Burkholderiales; family SG8-41; genus PALSA-1004. The sequence goes on from PLYS01000223.1 coordinate 11,345, forward strand.
TTGATTATTGTTTTCTGCGATGGATTGCAATTGCGTTGATCGCTGGCGCGTCATGGTTTGCCGCATCGGTCATCGCTCAACCTTATCCTTCGAAAGCGGTGCGGGTCATCGTGCCCTACGCGCCCGGCGGCGGCACCGACATCATGACGAGAGTGGTAACGCAAAAGCTCGCGGAAATGTGGGGACAGCAGATTGTTGTCGATAATCGCGGCGGCGGCGGGACCGTCATTGGAACGCAAATGGCGGCGAAAGCCCCGGCGGACGGCTATACGCTTTTTGTATCGGCGCCGAGTTTCGTCATAAATCCCACCACGCGGCCCGGGCTCGCCTATGACGTCCTCAGGGATTTCGAGCCGGTGACGCTCTTCGCATTTCAGCCCTATGTCCTGGTCACGCACCCGAAAGTGCCCGTGCGCGACGTAAAGGAATTTATCGCGCTTGCCGGCGAACATCCGGAATCGCTCAATTTCGGCTCGACAGGGACCGGCAGCGGTTCGCATCTCGCGGCGGAACTGTTCAAGTTCATGACGCACACGAAGCCTGTACATATTCCCTACAAAGGCATGGGGCCCGCCGTCACCGATGTGATCGGCGGCCAGATCCAGTTTATCTTCGGCACCGTTCTCGCCGTCGTGCCGCACGTGAGAAACGGCAGGCTGCGGGCGTTGGGAGTGAGCAGCGAGCGGCGATCAGAATCGCTGCCCAACCTGCCGACGATCGCCGAAGCGGGTGTTCCCGGGTACAGCACGGTCTCCTGGACCGGAATGCACCTGCCGGCAGGCGCGCCGGCCGCGATCGTCAAGACCATCCGGTCTGACGTCATGAAAGTCATTGCCCGCCAGGACGTGCGCGAGCGGTTTCTCCAGGACGGCGCCGAGCCCGCCGGCGGGTCGTCCGGCGAATTCGGTCAGTTCATCCGCGATGAGATCGTCAAGTGGAGAAAAGTGATCAAGGCCGCGGACATCAGGATCGACTGAATCTCGATTTGGAATGCTTCCCACATGACGACCGTCACAGGCAATGAACTCGTACGCCCAAAGCTGTTAGTTTTAACGTGGAGCCCACCGGCGCGCCGCCCACGGTTGTGGACGATGACACGGCGGCTCCGACGCGTCCGTGTGCGGCGCCAAGTTAGCGCTCAACCGTGTGCNNAGGCCAAGGTACGAATTCAGGGCTTCATTGATCAGCGTCTGATAGCCCTTTCCGGACCTCTCTGACTGAGCCTTGAAGCGCTTGAGAATCGCGTCGTCCATGTAGATGGTGATGCGCGTCTTTCCAGTCGTGGGAATTACTGCGCCACGTTTGCCTTTGGAAAAGTCATATACCTTTTTCATAGTTTCTCCGCTCTTTGGGGTCTGGCTTCCGCACCGAGATGGTTCGCGTTCCGTCACCCCGAGGAGTGTGAACCACGACCATCAGCGACCCGAATACGTTCGTTCACAATAGTGACGAAGCGCTGTTCGCCCTCGGCGGAGTCATCTTCGACGGTGAGCGCGAGGGGATCATTCAGCACGCCGTCACCCTCCGAGAGCGACACGCCGTGCTTGTTGATGTTTGCTGCATCCTTCCTTGGGTCAAATTCGGTGGACACGCCAATAGTATATGCACGTTATGCATATCTGTCAACGCCCAGCCTCTTCCAATGACAGATGAGCCTGGATGCGGGATCGGTTTCCAACGACAAATGAGCCTGGACGGTGCGCGATTTAGGTCATCCTCGGAGGATGATCGTGAACCTAAAGACACAGCAGTTGAGCGGCCTGGAACAGGTACGCTCTTTCATGGCCGGCACCGACGCTGTCCCTTTTACCACCCAGGCGCACCAGGATCGCTACCAGTGGGCCGCCCTGAGCCTGAAGCAGTTTGCCTACGAGCGATTGCGCCGCGCCGAGCGTGGGCTCATCGTACGCTTCCTGTGCAAAGTCACCGGCTACTCCCGCGCACCGGCCACGCGCCTGATTGCGCAGTGGCGCTGCCGTGGCCGCCTGACCGACCGGCGCGGGCCGCCTGCCGCACCCTTTGCCAAGCATTACGGCGCTATCGAACTGCGGCTACTCGCGCAGATCGATAGCCTGCACGGCACGCTCTCAGGACCCGCCACCAAGAAGCTCGCCGAGCGCGCCTTCACGGTGTACAAGCAGCCACACTACGAGACCCTCGCCGGCATCTCAGTGTCGCACCTGTACAACCTGCGCCGCTCCAACGGCTAGAGCCAGGGCTGCGTAGAGGGGAGCAAGTTCGGATTCCGGCAGGGAGGCTTTCCTCGATGCGCGGGCACAGCGTAGGCCAATCCTCTTGCGCTACCGCAAAGTGCCGGCCCAGATTCAGCAGTGTGACTTGACGCACTTTGTTCCCGATGCGTTCAGTGCGCACCAAGCGGTGAGTGAAGTAGGAATCCCCAGTTGTGATGTTGCGGGTGAGGTAGTAGCGGTAGGACCGCGTGACGCGTTTAATCAATCCGAGAGAACGCAGACGATGCAACTGACGCGACAGGCGCGAATTGCTGAGGTTGTACATAAACGGCTTGAGGTCGGCGCGGCGCACCCCGTGAATGTTGAACTCAGGGCGCTGCAACGCACGCAAAAGCCGCTGGTCGGTGCGATCGAAGAAGTTCAGCCCCTTGATGGTTCGATCGGCCTCGCGCTGCGGTTCGGAGAGCCGCGCAAGATCGCGCTGTCCGCTGGAGGTGGCTGCGTCGTAGGTCATCTTCTCCAGCGACATCGGCGCGCGCATCATGTAGCCTGCGAGCTTCATCCGGCCTTCCCGGTCCTCGGCCGCCACGCGTACCAGGTTGTGCGCGGAAAACCCGCCGAAGTGCCGCCAGCCGAGCAGCTTCGCGCGCAGCTCCCCGGAGAGGGCCTTGTTCCCGGCCAGGAACCGGAGCGCCGCGCGCCGAGGATCGCGATCTGATGCGCGACGACGGCTACTCCGGCCGCAATACGATTGATCCGTTGCAATCGCTTGTCCTTATCTCGTGCCCCGCGCGCGCTCTCACGCCGGCAGCAGGTTCAGCCCCACGAGCGTGATGAGCTGCGCGGCGAACAGCATGATATGCGAGCGCTCGTTGTTGTACTCCACGAAGATTTCGTCGGCAATCATGAATGCAGCCCACAACGCGATTCCCGTTGCGAAAGCGGTGTTAACGGGGCTCCAGACGAGCGCGTGCGCCGTCAAGGATGCGAGAAAGGCCCGCGCAAACAAGAGGGCCGCCAGGAATTGCCAGAGAATGACGCCACAGAACAAAAGGCCTGGCAGTCAGGGAGGCGGCCGATAGGTCGAGACGGCCCGGGTCACGAGCGCGAAATTCTGTGAAGCGAACTTCGTCTGCTTCGGCACTATGCCGAGCACCTTGAGGCCGGCAAAGAGGTTGGTCAGGCAGACGATGGCAAACCACAGCGTCCAGAATGCGATCAGGCCGAGCTTGAGTTGATAAAGGTCGATTTCCATGTGGTCAATAGGAGATTCAATCCCGCTCTTTTCGCGCGTCTGGCCGCTGGCGACGGTTTCGCGCTGATTCACCGCTGCTGAGAATTGCGCCGGGAAGCATGTTACGCCCGCGCTCAGCCGACCGTGTGGTTCGTTGCAATGGGGATCTTGTTTCCAGCGACCGGCAGCTCTTGGCCGTGAACTGCCCGTTAGGCACCGCGTACGTATCCGGGAATAGCGGTCGTTCGCGGCCGTCATTCGATTAGACTGTCGCTGAGCGCTATGCGCGATGTTGAGACCAAGCGTTCCTGCCTCGCTCGATCATCACGCTTGGCGGCGGCAATATTGCCGAGGTCTATTCTAGACCCCGATCACCCCTGCTTGGGAACTTGCGCCCTACAAGTAGGCTCCGCAACCTTGCCTTGAAATTTGTGCCGTTTCAAGCGTTTCGAATGTTTTAACCATACGATCACCAGGCACGAACAAACGCCAGCACAGAGACCAAAACTTGATTGAGAAAACTATCGGCTATTCAACACGATTCAGTTTTTTGAACCTTACGCTCAGCTCATGGCTTCACGAACAGGCCGACGAGACCAGCCGTGCCCTTGGCGTGGGACGCAGCCGGAGCGGGCGGAACGAGCTTCGCTACGAGTTCGTCCTTCGTCAGGCCGGGCGGCAATTCCTTCGGGTCGAGATCGGTGGCAACGAGGACGAACGTGTAGTGATGCGGCGAGACACCCGGTGGTGTGCACGGTCCGGAGAAGAATCCCACGCCCTGCGTGCTCTTTCCGCCGACATACTTCTCGGAAGGCTTGCTGACCTCGCCTTCTGCAAAGCTGGTCAGCGAGGCGGGAATGCCATAGGCTACCCAGTGATTGACGCCGGCACCGCCGCGACCTTCCGGATCGATCATGAGGATCGCGAAGCTTTTCGTCCCGTCCGGCACGCCCGTCCACGACAATTGCGGCGATACGTCTTCTCCGACGCAATTAGGATTGTTNNTCGTCGAGGTCAGCGCGAACACCTCGGCTGCATTGGCAACCTGGCCCACAAGACCCAACATCCAAACCGCAGCACCGACCAGTAAGAGACTTCGCTTTACCATCATGATGTTTTCTCCGTATAGGTCCGTTGCTTACATAACTCCGCTTACGCGTAAAGCCTTCTACAAAGCATACGCCCCCTTTGTCATTGCGCATAGAGAAAACTTAAACCCCTTTTTCATGAACTGGAAATCTATCCCCCGACGGGCGACCAGTCAACGCCCTGAATTTTCAGTCAAAGGCAATTCAAAGGTAAAGGTTGCTTGCAGTTCTGGATTGTGCAACGACTGACGGCCGGTTCGCGCCCGTCGCGCGCAGGTTCCAATCCCGCCCAAACGGGGCATTCACGGCGCAGTAAACAGAAAGAAACTGGTGCCGCGTAATCTTGTTAAAACGCAATCACCCAGACCCGCTTCGGCGGGGTTTCTTTCGTCCGTTTCAAGTGCAAAAGTGGCGACTATTCGTCATTTTGGAAAACACGCTCGAACGGCAGCAATTGGCCGGTTGGCGACTGTCAGCACGCGACCTAAATTCGACATTAGGCCTGCCCGAAATAAGACATTCACGAACCAGGTTGAGCGGCCGTGCGATATCTCGACTCTACCGCTTAACTTTTTCGTGGAAAGGCGCGAGTTCGCCGGGAGACCTGAGCATTTTGTTGACTTCGTCCAGGTGCAACTCTTCCTGGACAATCATTTCTCGTGCGTATTCCTCCAGAAGCACGGAATTGCCCTCAACGATCTTGAGCAGATCGTAGTAACAGGTGAGCGCGGAATGCTCGTGCTCCAAGCTCTCCCTAAGTATGTCGCCGATATCGTGTTTCTCCGTCTCCAGCAGCGAACCGATCTTTAGTGACGGATGGCCGCCGAGCAAGGTAACCAGTTCACCGGCCTTTTGTGCATGTTGTAGCCCTTCTTCTGCGTTGCGTTTGAGCCAAGAGACGATGGGAATGCGGTTGTAGCCAAACACCATCAAAGAATAATGAGTATAGCGAACCACGCCTGCCAGCTCGGCTTCCATGATGCGGTTGAGCGCATTGATCGCTTGCTTCAATTTTTGCTTGTCTTTCATGTCGGTCTTTCAGATCAGTGATTGGAAACCAGTTGAAACGCTGGGTGAAATCGTTCTTCAGAGTATAGCCGGTCGAAGCCGACGCGGGTCAGATATTACCTTAGTTTCATAACCTATTTGAAACTGGATAGATAGCCCCTATGCGAGGTTGCACGGTTGCATTACCGTGAACGTCGGCTTTGGGGGATGATATTGTAGGTCGGCTTTTGGCCGGGAGTCGCCTGTCATTGCCCTTCTTCGTTAATGCCATGGATGTCCGCAATTGGCAGGATAGCGGTCGCCCGGTAGTGCCAACACAGTTGCCGGCTGGATCGCATCACGTCTGGTGGCGGGTTTCGCGCAAAACGGGCGGTGGAATTGGCGCGCAGAATGCACTTTGATTCGCGTGCTACGATACTCTCCCCGCAATCAACCCGACGCAGGAGACGCACGCATGCCTATTACTGGTAAATGGATTTTTACGGCCGCCATGGACGTCGACCCGGACAAGGAAGCCATCTTCAATGAGGTTTACGATAAGGAACACATTCCGTTTCTCGCGAAGGTGCCAGGCGTGATCTCGGCGACGCGCTTCAAGCTCGACACGCTGCGCGTCACGATGGGCGGCGAGACCAAGACCGTCGATTCGCAAGGCGATCCCAGGTATGCCTGCATCCTTGAGCTCGAGAGCCCGGACGTACTGACCAGCCCCGCATTCGCGAAAGCGGTCGACGCGGGACGCTGGGCGACCCACGTGCGGCCCTACACCCGAAATCGTCACCACACCCTGCACAAGGTGATGAGGGATGAAGGATGAGAGATGTGGGCGGAAGGATGAGGCGCGCCACTCAGATCCGGGTCATTTCAACCAACGCTCCCGCCTTCGGCATTTCCTCCAGCGCCCACAGTTGCCGCACCAGATTGTCCACCCGCCCCGGCGGCAACTGCCTGCGCGCCAGCGATCGAAACTTTTCTTCCATCTCGGCGTCGGTCATCGGATTTTTCCAGTGCCCGCGATGGTAATCGACGCGCACAGTCTTGCGCTGGCCGGATTTCAAAACGATTTCGAGGTCGCACAGATTGAATTCCCGCTCGTGCCGGTCGGCTTCTTCGGACGGAATGCATTTCACGCGGCTCACGAGATCGAGCAGGCGCGGGTCGTGCAGGTAAGGGTCTTCATAATAACTGTCGTCGATGGTGCCGTACATCAGCGCCACCCCCGCCGAATACGGCATGCTGTGGTCTGCGGTCTCGTGAGTCTGCGGCCGCCACTTGTCGGGGCTGTCCGCCATGACTTTGATCGCGCTGCGGGAGACCTGGATGTTGACGTCCTGGATTTCGCCCGGGTCCTTGAAGAACTGCCGCGCTTCCACCGCGGCCTGGGCGACGGTCTGCGAATACTGGCCGAGCGCGAAGCGTTTGGTGAAGGCGTGCATGATGCCGTACGGCTCGCCGCCGCCGCCGAGCTTCGGCAGCCTGAACGGCTTGCGGCTGATCACGTTGAAGAAACCGTCGCGTCCTTCGAACACCTGGTTCGGTCCGGTCATGCCGGCCTGCGCGAGCTGCGCCGAGAATATCGCCTTGCGGCAGGCTTCGCCGGACGCGAAGGTCTTCCAGTTCGACAGCGTCCCCACCCGGCCCTGGTTTATCGCGGTGTTGCCGCCGACGGTGATGCCGATCGCGTGCACCATCTGCTGCTGCGTGAGCCCCATCAGGCGGCCCGCGCCGACCACGGCGGCGAGACCGATGATCGTGGAATGGTCCAGCCCGATCCCTCGGGTATCCAGCACGTCGATCACTTTGCAGAAAACCTCGAACGTGAGCACGGTTGCCGTGATGAGATCGCGGCCGCTGCGTCCCGCCAGTTCGGCGGGGGTAAGCAATGCGGCGATCGTGTCGCTCGGGTGCCCGCTGCCGAGGCTGATATAGCCGTCGTTGAAATCCAGATAACGGATCATCACGCCGTTGGCGAAAACCGCGAGATCGGGGCTCGTCCTGATGCCGCTGCACAAAACCGTCGCCGCCTGCTTGGCGCTGACGGCGCCCGCGAGCTTGATCGCGATCTGGCTCGGCCCGGCCGTGTAGCCGCCGATCGCGCAGCCAAGCGTGTCGAGGATGGTGCGTTTGGCCGTGCGCGCGACTTCCGGCGGCAGGTCATCGTACCTGAGATTGGTTGCGTAGCGGGCGAGCGTTTCGGCCACAGTGACCTGGTCGCTCCCCAGCGTCGACCACGGACGCTCGGATTTCTCCTGCGCCAACGCCGGCAGCGCTGCCGCTGCACCCGCCACGGCGCCCGTCGTCGCCACTTGCGTCAGGAACCTGCGGCGTGTCGTGCTCAGTCGATCGACCACTTCATTTTGCAAAGTCTTGTCCATAACCGCTCCTAATGAGATGTTTGACAGCCAGTTCCAGTATGTGACAGGTGGCCCTTAACGTTTGCGCTTACGCTCGAGAATCAGATTCGCCTCCCTCAGGACTTTCCAGTAAAGATCCGGGTAATTGGCCTGGAGCATAGGCCAGTCAGTAGCCTTCATGCGATCGAATTCACGGCTGGCCACCGTTTCGCTGCGCTCGCGTGAGAGCCATTCGAGTTGGTCTTTGACGATCTCCTCGACCCGCAGATCCCGCACGCGCAACACGCGCCGGAGCGCTGGTAATTTAACGCTGGCAATAGCTCGCAGGTGTTGCGGCACGTCCACGTCGGCAAGCTCTAACGTCTCCCGCACGTTGCGGCTGCTTGAGAGATCCGCCACTGCTCTTTGGCAGATTTTCTCCAGCTTGGAAAGCTCCCCGGCAACCGATGAAGACTCGTCGTTAGCGGACACGTTATATCCCGATTGGTCGGTTCTCAGTGTATCAAGATGTGTTTCACCAATTGCCTCGGGCCGACTTCGCCACCGTAAACATTGCCTTTCACGTCCACCGCTACGCCCTCCGCTGCGCTGGTTCCCTTCATCTCGATCGGGTCAGGAATACGGTACAGGACATTGCCATCTTTGAGGCTGCCGATTCGCATGCCCCTCTTCCATCCCGGGTGAGGCGCAACCCCGTTCGATTCAGAGTCGGCCACATAGATCATGTCGTTCCGCAGGTAAATGCCGCTCGGGCGGCTGAACTGCTTCCACTCTGCGATGAACGTTCCGTCTTGATCGAGAATCTGGATGCGCATGTTCCCCCGGTCAGCGACGAAGAGCCGTCCCTGCGGATCCATCGCGAGGTCATGAGGCGTCCTGAATTCGACCGGCCCCGATCCAAGCTTACCGAAGGACTTGATGAACTTGCCGTCCTTCGTGAACTTCGAGATCCGTGCGACTGTATCCGGCCGGGCATCGACGGCCTGCCCTGAATGTCCCTCCGAGATGAACAGGTCGCCATTCGGCGCCACGACGATGCTGGTCGGTTCGGTCAAGGCGTCCGGCGGATCTCCGGCTACCCCCGCCTTCCCGAGCGTGAGCAGCACCTTGCCATCCGGACTGAATTTGACGACGGTGTGGCCCTTGCCGCTTTCTTCAGGATGCTTCTTGCGTTCCCGCTCGTTTGCGCTTCTTTCGTCAACCATCCACACGTTGCCGTCACGATCCATAAAGATCTTGTGGGGGAAAATGAACATGCCGGCGCCGAAGCTTTTCAGAAGGTTGCCGGATGAATCAAACTTGAGGACCGGCGGCAGGGTAGAGCCGGCGCAGCTGTCGTACTGGAACGCGGATGCTCCAGGCGGGATGTCCGGATTCGCGCCGCACCGGTCCGCTACCCAGACGGATTCGCCATCGTTGTCGATTGCCACGGCATTCAACGCTCCCCACGTCCTTCCCTCCGGGAGTTTCCCCCACGGTGCAACGGTTCGGTACGGATTGGGCAAGTCATTGGTCGGCTGGACGTCGCCCTCGGTGTGTGCGTCAGCACCGCAGAGCGTCATTGCGGCGGCCGTCATGAGCAGCAGTAACTTCAATCGATTTGCGCGTGGCATCGGATCACTCCCTGACGCGTTACGGTGCGACCCCCTCGACAAAATAGATGCGCGACGTCGCCGTCTTGTGCCGCATCGGTGCGATTTCCTGGTAAGCGGGTGAGTTCCAGTAGCGTTTCAACTCCTCCATGCTACGGAACTGGATAATCGCGACGCGACCCGCGGGTGCCGCGCCTTCGATCGACTCCGTCTTTCCGCCGCGTACGATGAAGCGCCCGCCGAACGCATCCGTCACCGCCGGCACTTTCGCCACATATGCCTTGTATCCGTCGGGATCGTTAACCTTGATTTCCGCAATCAGAAATGCGGGCGGTGTGTTGGCCTGGGCGTGAATCACCTCGGCTGCTGCAGCGCCAAGCAGAGCGCTTGCTGCCGCGACGAGGATCAGTTTGTGTCGTGACTTCATGATTGCCTCCATGTTGTAAAATGCTAAACAGGCATTGGCTCTTGCGCTTGCGTGGGCTCAGGCAGACAGGCGTTTCCAGACATCGTCGGCATCTTTGGCCTTATTGTAGTCCTGGCTCATGTCGCCTGTTCCGACCGGACTCTTCGCGGCAAAAAAAACTGCGGGGCCTCCCACCGCGCAGACTCCATGCCTGGTGTTTCGAGGAATGTGAATCAGAATCCCCGGTTCGACGATCCGTTCCTCATCACCGACCACCATCCTCATCTTCCCTTCGAGAACGAGTATGAATTGCTCCTCGTTGGGGTGGAAGTGGGGAGGGGGGCCTTCCCCCTCCTGATACGTCGTGATGCCCACTTTGATGAGCTCTCCCGCGACGGTTTTTCCCATCGCGGTACCGACCTTCGAACGCTTCGCCTCCATCTCGGAAATCTTGTAGAACGGCATGATTCTTCTCCTTATCAAAGAAGCCCTTTTGCGGGCGGCTGACCGCAGGATAGCATGATGCGCGTAGAATGGCTGCCGCCAGGAGTTTGTCGGACTGAGCACCGACAAACTCCTAATGCAAAACCGGCACCAGTAGAATTGCAGAAGAAAATAATAGGTATGCGAATTTGCACGTGCTTTTCCCCAAATTCGAACGCTTCGAGTAAATTGATTGTGACTGGTTAGCCGGTTTTGTTTTTAGCAGCCTGTACGGACTGTTAGGTCCATACAGGCTGCTAACAGGAGACGACGATGAGACAAAATCCCGCCGGAGAATCGACGTGAGTTCCCTGAGCATCCAAGACATTCTGCGTGGCCGTTTCCCGCTAAACGCCCCGGTGATTGTAAAAGGGTGGATACGCACGCGCCGCGATTCCAAAGCAGGGATCTCCTTCCTGCAGGTTTCCGACGGCTCCTGTTTTCATCCGCTTCAAGTTGTAGCGCCGGCCACGCTTTCAAACTACGCATCCGACGTCACGCGGCTCACTGCCGGTTGTGCAGTCGAGGCGACCGGTGTAATCGTGCCATCTGCCGGGAAAGGCCAGCCGTTCGAAATGCAGGCTCAAGCCGTAAGAGTCGTCGGATGGGTCGACGATCCAGATTCCTATCCGATTCAGCCGAAGGCGCATACACTCGAATTCCTGCGCGAGGTCGCCCACTTGCGGCCACGAACCAACGTGATCGGGGCCACAGCACGCGTACGGCATACGCTGGCGCAGGCAATCCACCGCTTTTTCAATGAACGCGGATTTTTCTGGGTCAACACGCCTATCATCACGGTCGCCGATGCTGAAGGTGCGGGAGCGCTGTTCCGCGTGTCCGTGCTTGATCTAATGAACCTGCCGCTCGATAGCAACGGCAAGGTCGACTTCAGCCAGGACTTCTTTGGGCGCGAAGCGTTCCTTACGGTGTCCGGACAACTCAATATCGAGGCTTACTGTCTGTCGCTTTCCAAAGTTTATACCTTTGGGCCAACTTTCCGCGCGGAAAACTCGAACACCAGCCGCCACCTCGCCGAGTTCTGGATGGTCGAGCCGGAGATCGCGTTTGCCGACCTTTCGGACAACGCGACGCTCGCAGAGGAACTCGTCAAGTACCTATTCAATGCAGTGCTCGAGGAGCGGGGCGAGGACATGGCGTTTTTCAATGAGCGCATCGAAAAGGGAGCCATTGCCCGGCTGGAGACGATCGTGCGCTCTGAATTCGTGCGAATGGAATACACCGAAGCCATTCGTGTCCTTGAATCCGCCAAGCAGAAGTTTGAGTTCCCTGTGAGTTGGGGCATCGACCTTCAGTCCGAACACGAGCGGTATCTTACCGAGAAATATGTGGGCAAGCCCACCATCGTGATGAACTACCCAAAAGACATCAAGGCTTTCTACATGCGCCTGAATGACGATGCCAAGACTGTGGCGGCAATGGACGTACTCGCGCCAGGGATTGGCGAAATTGTTGGCGGCAGCCAGCGCGAGGAACGGCTCGAGGTGCTCGATGGGCGAATGAAAGAGCACGGCCTGGACCATGCGGCGTACAGCTGGTACCGGGATTTGCGCCGCTACGGCACCGTGCCGCACGCCGGCTTCGGGTTGGGCTTCGAGCGGACCTTGGCGTACGTGACCGGCCTGAGCAACGTACGAGACGTGATCCCCTTCCCGCGAACGCCCGGCAACGCAAAGATCTAGCAATCTTGAGCGCGTCGTCGAGAGTTCCGGCGCTCGCGCCGTTCCGGATCCGCAGTTACCGGTTCCAGTGGCCCGCCGATCTGGCGACGTCGTGGGCCTTCGAGATGGAGACGCTGATCCTGAGCTGGTACGTGCTGGTCGAAACCCGGTCGGTGCTGATGCTTACCCTGTACGCATCGCTGCAGTACGTCGGCACCTTGCTCGCGCCGATGTTCGGAGTGGCGGGCGACCGGATCGGCCACCGCAATCTGCTCTGCGCCATGCGGGCCGTCTACACGACACTCGCAACCATCCTGATGACCTTCACGATCACGGGCGTCCTGACTCCGGTGTACGTGCTGGCCATCGCCGCGCTGATGGGCATCGTGCGTCCCTCGGACCTCGGGGTGCGCTCCACGCTGATCGGCGAAACCATGCCGGNNCTGAAAGCGGGCGGCGCGGCCTCTGCACACCGTTCCGCCGAAGACACGGCTGGCGGGTCCGCGGATCCGCGCAAGACCTTAGCGAAACGCTCGTCGCCGTGGCGCGATCTCAGGGCAGGGGTCGCCTATGTCTGGGCTACGCCCCATCTGCTCGCGGTGATGTGTATCGCGTTCCTGGTCAACCTGACCGCGTATCCGCTGGTGAACGGATTGTTGCCGTACGTGGCGAAAGCGATTTATCTCACCGATCAGACCGGGCTCGGCTACCTGCTCGCGAGCTTCGCCTGCGGCGCGCTGCTGGGCTCCGTTGTCCTGAGCAGGATCGGCCATGCCATCCGGCCAGGGCGCATGATGATCGTCTTCTGCGCAGGCTGGTACGCGATGGTCATGGTGTTCGCGCAAATGCAAAGTCCTACCGGCGGCATCCCGGCCCTCATGCTCGCCGGCCTGGCGCAAAGCCTGTGCATGGTTCCAATGTCGGCGATGCTGTTGCGAAACACGCGCGCGCAGTTCCGCGGCCGCGTCATGGGGATACGGATGCTGATGATCTATGGCGTGCCGGTCGGGCTAATGACCTCCGGTCCGCTGATCGGTCGCTTCGGGTATCAGACGACCGCAACGCTATATTGCGTGATCGGTCTGGCGTTCACCCTGCTGATCGCCGTGCGCTGGCGTGCCCATCTCTGGAAGCTAGAGGCGCAGGCGAATATGCGGTGAGGGTCTGACCTTGCGCGTAAGCAGTGTCGGTGGCAGTCGCGCTGGTGCTATCAGGGGCCATTCGATTTTGGGTCGCGACGTGTCACCTCGTGTCGAATCTTGCGCAGCTTGGCTTTGACCTTGGCTGCATTCTCGCTGCCCATCCGAATCATGATTCAATTGATCTTGATATTGCCGACCTTGACCACCTTCGTCCATGTGGCGATTTCCCGGGTGAGCAGGCGCGCAAATTCCTCGGGAGTGGAGTGCGCGGGCTCGACGCCGTCGGCGCGCAGCCGTTCCTGCACGTCGGGCCGCTTGAGGATGCGCGCGAGAGCCTGATTGAGCCGCGAGACGATTTCTTTCGGTGTGCCCGCCGCCGTCCACATGCCGTACCAGCTCGAGTACTCGAAACCCGGCACCTGTTCGCCGATTGCCGGCAGCTCGGGTATCGCCGGCGAGCGCTTGGGGGTGGTTACCGCCAGAGCGCGCAGTTTGCCGGCCTTGATTTGCGGAATCGCCGCCGGCGCCGAGGAGAGCATGAACTGAATCTGGCCGCCGAGCAGATCGGCCATCGCGGGGCCGGTGCCCTTGTAGGGGATGTGCTGCATATCGGTCTGGGTCATCTGGCGGAGCAATTCGAACGCCAGATGAATCGAGCCGCCGGTTCCGCTCGAACCAAAGTTGAGCGTGCCTGGCCTGGCGCGCGCCAGCGCGAGGAATTCTTTGAGGTCATTCGCTTTGACCGACGGGTGCACGACCAGGATCAGCGGGCCGGCGGCGACCAAGCTGATCGGCGCGATCCCCTTGACCGGGTCGTACGACAGCTTGTAGAGCGCCGGGTTGGCGGAGTAGCTGGTCGATACCATGATCAAGGTGTAGCCGTCTGGGGCGGCGCGCGCGACGATCTCGGTGCCGATCAAACCGCCGGCGCCAGCGCGGTTGTCGACGACGAACTGCTGGCCGAACTCCTCCGACAGACGTACCGCCATCATGCGCGCAACGATATCGGTGCCGCCGCCAGNNGCACGGCTGCGGCGAGCACCAGCAGCAACAATGCATGTCTTGTATTCATCGGTGCGATCTCCATTCGACGTGAATTCCGGACAGCGGAAGCTGCCCGGTATCCTGTTGTGCAGTGGTCAGCACGAATCCCCAATTACTGGATGCTGATTCCCGCCTGCTTGATGGCTTGGTTCCATTTTTCGCGCTCGGCCTTCATGTGCGCCGCGAACTGCTGCGGCGTACTTTCTACGCCCTCGGTGCCGTCGGTCGCGAGGCGCGAGACCACGTCGGCGTTCTGCAATGCCTTGGCGATCTCCCGGTACAAGCGCTCGACGATGGGCCGCGGGGTGCCAGCCGGCGCTACTATGCCGTGCCACTGCGTGACCACGAACCCGGGTTCGCCTTCGCGTACGCTATCAGCTCGCTTACTGATGTTGCGGGCAGCTGCGTGGACACGGCCAGCAAGTAAGGCGCGGCGGCGACCTGCGAGACCGGCGCGAAGTCGCGGAACATGTCGTAGCAAGCGCCGACTCTATGCGGGCCGGGCTTGCGCTTCCTGCTTCAGCTCATCGATCGCCTCGAGCATGCACGTTACCCCGTAAGTCAGCACCTTTGCGCCGCAGGGATTGACGCAGACCATCAGCGCCTCGGCGATCTCCTCCGGGTCGAGCCCGAGCTGCAAGCCCTTCTTCATGTGCTGTTTGAGGTGCGGCTGATTGGGCGGATTGGACATCTCCACGGCGAGCGCGAGGATGTGAAAAAGCTCGTGCATCTTCTCGTCGAACCTGCGCGGCTTGAGACGGATGACTGCGTCGAGTTCGACGAGCACCTTTACGTAGTCGGGGAATTTCTCCGCGATATAAGCATGCGCGGGATAGCGCCTCCCGCGTCTTTTCGCCATTTCGTCGGCGAGGTCGGTTGCAGGTCGCTGGTCACGGTCTTCCGGCATGGTTTGTCCTCCCGAATAATCCTAGAAAAGCTTTTCGCCGCGAAGGACGCAAAGGATGCCAAGGAAAACTCTTTCGCATTTTTTTCCGGGGGCGGTTTTGCCTAAGGAGCTTGTCGGACTCAAGTCCGACAAGCTCCTAGCGCGTCGCTATCAATCCCACTCCGGCGCTCGGCCCGCCGGATTGGCGATCCTGCCGTCAGGCCGTTTGAGCGCGTAAATTCTTTTCATCTCGTCGTCGGTCAGCGAAAAATTGAAAACGTCCAGACTCTCGGCCATGTGTCTGGGGTTTGAGGAGCGAGGGATGGGGGCGACGATCTCCTGTTGCAGCAGCCAGCGCAGCGCCACCTGGGCAATCGTCTTGCCGTTGCCGCGCGCGATCTCGCTCAAGACCGGATCGTTGAACATCCGGCCGCGGGCAAGCGGGCAATACGCCATGAAGATGAGCCCTTTGCTGCGGCAGTACGCGAGCACCTTGGACTGGTCGAGATAGGGGTGATACTCGGCCTGCAGGGTCACGAGCGGCTCCGGGCACAGCCGCATCGCTTCCTCGATTAGCGCAATGTTGAAGTTCGCGACGCCCACGTGCCGCGTCTTGCCTTCGCGCTTCGCTTTCGCGAGCGCGCCCATGGTTTCCGCAAGCGGGATGTTGTCGATGGTCGGCCAGTGCACGAGCAGCGCGTCCACGTAATCGACCTGAAGCCGTTTCAGGCTTTCGTCCACCGAGCGCGCGAAGTCGGCCGCGCGCAGGTATTCGTGCGAGACCTTGGTGGTCAGGAAAATATCTTTGCGCGGGACACCCGATAGGCGGATGCCTTCGCCGACGCCTTGTTCGGACCCATATTTCCACGCGGTGTCCACGTGGCGATAGCCGAGCTTGAGCGCGGTGGCGACGATCTCGCCGCAATCTCCCAGTTGCGAAGTGCCGAAGCCGATGCGCGGAATCACGGCGCCGTGCGCGGACAATTCAGGAACCATCATCATGACCTTTCGCGTCAAAAAATCAATTCTGCAACAAAGCGAACGCCCCGCCAAAGCGGGCGCGGGCTTCATCGTGTAAAGGCTTTACCGCGCGGACGAACGCCGCGCGCTCCTCCGGCGTCAACTCCACGACTTCGCCGCCGGCGTCTTCGATCGCCTTTCTGGCGATTTCCTCTTCGCGTACGGCGAGGTCGCGCTGTGCCAGAACAGCCTCGCGCACGGCCTGCATCATTGCGGTCTGTAGCGCCTGCGGCCAGCTGTCGAAAGCCGCGCGGTTGCAATAGATGCCGCGCGAAAGATAGCTGTGGCCGGTCAGCGTGTGATAGCGGTGAAACTGGTGGACGCCGTAATCCACGGTGTTCGCAAGTGGATTTTCCTGCGCGTCGATCTCGCCGGCTTTGATCATGGCGATCGCCGGTTTCAGATCCATGATGAGGGGAATCGCGCCCAGCAGTTCGTAGGTCCGGGCATGCATCTGGCTCGGCAGCGAGCGTATCCGCAGGCCCTTCATGTCCGCGGGCTTATGCACCGGGCGCAGCCGGTTCGAAACATGGCGGTAGCCGTTCTCGAAATAGCCGAGCATGCGATAGCCTGGTACGCGTGCCTCGATCATGCGGCTCAGGTACGCGCCGAGCTTGCCGTCCATTGCGGAGCGCGCCTGCCTCATGCTTCCGAACAGGAAGGGGAGATCGGCAAACTCGAGTTCCGGCACGCGCTCGGTCAGATAGCTGGTCGATTGATAGGCGAGCGTCAGAATGCCGCGCTCGCTCATCCACAGCACTTCCTCGGCCTTGTAACCGAAGTCCATCACGTTCCATACGTACTTGATGTCCACGTCCTTGCCGAATTGCGCGGCGAGACGGTCACCGATCATCTTGAGCGCGCGGCTGTGGGTCGTGGTCGGGGGGCCGTAGCCCCCCATGCAGATTTGGATCGCCATTGAAAACTCGCTTCAGGATAGTCTCAGACCGCCTCAAACCTGTGCCGCTTGACCTTTTCCATGTTGGTGCCTTCGATACGGATCAGGCGTGTGGGCCCCGCGCGGCTTGGCGAATGCAGGTCGCCTTCGTGGTAGACGTGGGCTTGACCCGGCGCCAGCTTGTAGGTCCTGCGGTGACGGACCTTGCCGGGTTTGTCGGCGCTGGCGGGTTCAACCAGATCCCAGTCGGTCATTTGCGTTTCGCCCTGCACCTGGCCGTAGATCGCCCACGAAGGCCCGTGGTCATGCGGTGGGCTGTCCTTGGCGCCTTTGTAGTTATGCGCGAGGATGCAGAAGCCGAGTTCCGGGTCCTCGTGCAAGAGGTGCCGATCGGACGTACTGTCGCTGAACGTGGCCGCGACAAACGCCGGGTCTTTCAGCGCCTCCTGCAAAAGTTCGCAGATTTTCGTGCGGCCGCCCGGACCGGGCTGTGTCTTGAGCGCTTTGTGAAACGATTGCGCCAACTGCTCGACGGTGTGTGCCATGACTTGCCTCCTCGTAATCACTGATAATTGAGTAAGGATGGGGGATGAGAGAATTGGAGTCAATTATATTAGGATCTTGCCGGACTTGAGTCCGGCAAGATCCTAGAAGGAGCACCGATGAAGGAGCTTTTGATTGTCTTCCACTCCATGACTGACGGCACGCGTCAGATGGCGGAGGCGGCAGCCCGCGGCGCCGCTGCGGAATCGGAAGTGCAGGTGCGTCTGATGCGGGCTCCGGAGGTGGGGGCGGAGGACGTGCTGCGCGCCGCTGGTTATGTGTTCGCCACGCCGGAAAACCTCGCTGCGATGTCCGGTTTGATGAAGGACTTTTTCGACCGCACCTATTACGCCGCCCTGGACAGGATCGCCGGCCGTGCCTATGCCACGCTTATTTGCGCTGGCAGCGACGGCCAGAACGCCGCACGGCAGATCGAGCGCATCTGCACCGGCTGGCGGCTCAGGGCGGTCGCAGATCCGCTCATCGTCTGTACCCATGCCCAGACGCCCGAGGCGATTCTCGCACCCAAGACGATAGGCGTGAACGACCTGCACCGCTGCGAAGAGACCGGCGCCGCGATCGCCGCAGGGCTTGCGCTTGGCGTTTTCTAGTAGAATCAAACAGGGAGAGAACGATGCTGATCGTAGACGCGCAGGTTCACATCTGGAAGAGCGGCACACCGGTGGCGATCCACCGCCAGATACCGAGTTACACCAAGGACGATCTGCTGAAGGAGATGGACGCCGGGGGGGTCGACGCCGCGGTGATCCATCCGCCGAGCTGGGACCCGAACGCCAACGCGATCGCAGTCAAGGCGGCGCGTGCGCATCCCGGGCGCCTTGCGGTGCTGGGATTCTTCGACGTAAATCGCCCCGAGAACCGTTCGCTCATCGGCGGCTGGAAATCGCAGCCGGGCATGCTCGGACTGCGCTTCGCCTTCCTGCGGCCGGGACAGGAAAAATGGCTGGTCGGCGGCGCCATGGACTGGCTGTGGCCGGCCGCCGAGCGCGCCGGTCTGCCGATCGGGCTGCTCGTGCCGAACCAGGCCAACGTCGTGGGGCAGATCGCGGCGCGCCATCCCGGCCTCAGGCTGCTGGTCGATCACATGGGGCGCCCGCGCGGCAGCAAGGACGATGCGGGATTCGCCGATCTCGCCGAGTTGTTGGCGCTGGCCAGATATCCCAACGTCGCGATCAAGGCGACCGGAGCGCCGAGCTATTCGAGCGACGTCTATCCGTACCGCAACATCCACCAGTATCTGCGCCGCATCTTCGACGCGTTCGGCCCGGAGCGCATGTTCTGGGGCACCGACATCACGCGCATGCCCTGCAGCATGCGCCAATGCGTGACGATGTTCACCGAGGAACTGCCCTGGCTCAAAGGCACCGACCTGGAGTTGGTCATGGGCAGGGCGCTATGCGACTGGATCGGCTGGAAGCTTTCCGCACGCGGTGGATAGCACGCGGGTTGCGCGTACCTGCAAGGGACCGGAGGTAGATTCTTTTATAGACTAGGGGTGAGGGACCGGGCGATGTCAGTCATTTACGTAAAGCCCGGTAGGTTTCGGTAAGGAAGCTCGCAATACGCGGTGTTTCGCGGATATTCCTCAGATCAGCTTCACCAGCTGCTTGCCGAAGTTTTGCCCCTTGAGCAGGCCGATGAATGCCTTGGGGGCGTTCTCGAGCCCGATCGCGATGCTCTCGCGGTACTTGAGTTTACCTTCGTGAACGAGGGCGCCAAGTTCCTTCAGCGCGGTCTTCCAGAGTTCCATATGATCCGAGCAGATGAACCCGCGAAGCTGGATGCGGTTGATTAGGAAGGACCGAACGTTCCGCACCGTCAGTGCGTCCGGATCGTTGTAGCCTGAGATCTGGCCGCAAAGCGGAATCCGCGAGAACGCATTCATGTGTAGTAGCACCGCGTCCAGCACCGGGCCACCCACGTTGTCGTAGTAGACGTCGACGCCCTTAGGGCACGCCGCTGCCAGGTCGGCATCGAGGTTTCCCGCCTTGTAGTCGACGCACGCATCGAACCCAAGTTCGTTCACGACGTAATCGCACTTGGCGCGGCCGCCGGCGATGCCCACCGCCCTGCAGCCCTTCAGCTTCGCAAGCTGGCCGACGACGCTGCCGACCGCGCCGCTCGCCGCCGAAACGACCACGGTCTCGCCTGCCTTGGGCCGGCCGTGCTCGTTGAGCCCGATCCACGCCGTGACGCCCGGCATGCCGACGGCGCCGAGATAGGCCGAGAGCGGCACGTAACCCGGATCGACCTTGCGCACGCCGCCGCCATTGCTCCTGCCGTAGAGTTGCCACCCCGTTCGCGTTTCTACGAAGTCGCCGACCTTGAACTTCTCGTGACGCGATTCGATCACCTCGCCGACCACGGTTCCAACCATCACGTCACCGACCACAGCTTTCGGCGCGTATGACTTGGAATCGTCCATCCGTCCCCGCATGTAAGGGTCGAGCGAGAGGTAATGGGCGCGAGCCACGAACTCGCCTTCGCCCGCCTTCGGGATGTCGGTCTCGACGATGCGGAAATTGCTCTCCTCGACCGGGCCGCGCGGACGGGACGCAAGCAGCACTTGAATGTTCTTCACGTTGAAGCTCCCAGGAGTTTGTCGGACTTAGCCCCGACAAACTCCTAATGCAAAACCGACGACAGTGGAATTGCGAAAGAGGATAACAGATATGCGAATTTACCCGCGTTTTTTCCTCAAATTCCACCGCTAGCAGCCTGTCGGGCTTGGCAACCCGACAGGCTGCTAGCGCGTGCTTCGGCGCCATGCAGTAAAATGACTCACTTCACCCCCCCCATGTATTTACTCAAGGAGAAACAACCATGGCTATTTCCATGTATCAGATTTCGCTGCCGATCTTTGTCCGTCAATTGAACGGCCTTGCCGGCTGCATGAAAAAGGCACAGGCGGTTTACGCCGAAAAGAAGTACGACGAGTCCACGTTGCTCAGCTGCCGGTTTTATCCCGACATGTTCAGTTTCGCCAAACAGGTCCAGATCGCGACCGATCATGCGAGAAATTGCGCCGCGCTGCTCGCGGGACTGGAGGCGCCGAAGTACGAGGATAACGAAACAAGTCTCGCCCAGCTCATCGCGCGGGTAGAGAAAACAATCGCCTACCTGAAGACAATCAAGCCGGAGCAAGTCGACGGCGCGGAGGGAAAGACCGTCATCGTGAAAATGCGGGACCGCGAAATGAACTTCACAGGCCTGGAGTTGCTGCAGAACCGGTCCATGCCCAACTTCTACTTTCACACCACGACCGCCTACGACCTCATCCGGCATAACGGCGTGGAGATCGGCAAGCGGGACTTCATGGGGGCGAGTTGAGGCCGTGAGAGCGTAAGAGCAGGAGGGCGAAGATTCGCTATGAAATCGCCGGTGAAGTAAACCACTCAGGGAGAAACGCACATGCAGACTCGCAGGAAACCCGCCAGGAACGACGCCTCGATAGTATTCACCGGCTGCAGCGTGACCGACGCCGCGCAGCGGCAGCCGCAGGTGGGCGGGCGGCGCCGGCAGGTGGCGGTGAATGGCCGCCGCGTAAAGACGATCGACGTGCACGCGCACTGCCTCGTGCCGGAAGCATGTGCGCTGGTGGGACAGAAAATCGAGAATCACCAGTTTCCGGACCTCGACGAGGTGGGGCCGAAGCGCATCGGCGAGATGGACAAGCAGGGCATCGACGTTGAGGCGCTCAGCATCAATCCCTTCTGGTATCGGGCGGAGCGCGACCTCGCCGCCGAGATCGTCAGGATCCAGAACGAGAAGCTCGCCGAGATGTGCGCGGCATACCCGAAGCGCTTCGTCGCCTTGGCGTCGGTGGCGCTGCAGTATCCGGACCTCGCCGTGCAGCAGCTCGTGCATGGGGTCAAGAAGCTCGGATTGCGCGGCGCGGCCGTCGGCGCAAGTGTTGCGGACGACGAGTTTTCCGATTCGAAGTTTCATCCGTTTTGGGCGAAAGCGGAGGAGCTCGGCGTGCTTATTTTCATCCACCCGCAAAGCACGCCGGAGTTGAAGCGGAGGTTCAAGGGCAACGGCTGGCTCGCCAATACCATCGGCAATCCGCTCGACACGACGATCTGCCTTTCGCACCTGATCTTCGAAGGCACGCTGGACCGCTTTCCCGGGCTCAAGATCTGCGCCGCGCATGGCGGCGGCTACCTGCCTTCGTACGCGCCGCGCTCGGATCACCCCTGCCGCGTCGCGCCGTGGCACTGCGACAGCGGCACCGCGTTGAAGAAAAAACCGACGGAATATCTGAGGACGCTTTATTTCGACACGCTCGTATTCACATCCGAGATGCTGCGGCACCTCGCCGCGGAAGTCGGCGCGAGCCAGCTCGTCATCGGCACCGACCATCCGATTCCGTGGCACCAGAATCCGGTGGATCACATCATGGATGCGCCGGGGTT
>PLYS01000460.1 GCA_003153455.1 Betaproteobacteria bacterium
CCTCGATCGTTTGTATCGACTTGCCTTGGACCTCGACGGCGAGGATGAGGCACGAACATATCAGGCGCGCGTCGACCGTTACGCTGCAAGCGCCGCAGTCGCCCGTGCCACAACCTTCCTTGGTGCCGGTCAGGTGCAGTTCGTCGCGCAGCACTTCGAGCAGCGTCTGGTGCGTTTCGCACAGAAATTCGACGGCATTGCCGTTGAGCGTCGCCGTCACATGTTGCTTGGCCATCAGTTCTTCCTCCTTGCTCTGTCGAGCGCAATTTCAGCGGCGCGCCGCGCCATTACAGCGGCAACCTTGATCCGGTATTCCTTGGTTCCGCGCTTGTCGTCGATCGGCCGGCAGGCCGCGCTTGCGGCAGCGCCCATGCGCTTGAGCGCCGCAGCGTCGACCTTGGTGCCGATCAGCGCGGCCGCTGCCTCGGACACCAGCAAAGCGCGCTCGGCGACCGCGCCGAGGCTCACCCGCGCCTGGCTGCAGACACCCTGTTCATCCAGCGTGAGGTTGACGCCCGCGCCGACGACGGCAATGTCCATTTCGGTGCGTGGGATGAAGCGAAGATAGGCATCACCCGCATGCGGCAGGCGCCGCGGCAGCAGGAATGATGCGACGATCTCGCCCTTGGCCAGCGAGGTTTTGCCAGGCCCCGTGACGATGTCCTCGACCCGTACTTCGCGTCTGCCGTTGGGCCCGACAATGCTGACGACCGCTCCGGCGGCGATCATGGCGGGAACGGTGTCCGCAGCCGGCGAGGCGTTGCACAGATTGCCGCCCACGGTCGCGCGTCCTCTCACCTGGATCGAGCCGATCAGATTGACTGCTTCGGTCACGCCGGGCCATGCCTTCGCGAATGCCTCGTGCTCGACCAGCTCCATGCAGGAAACGGCCGCGCCGATACGAAACCCGCCGCTTTCGGCAACAATCGACGTCATCTCGGGGATGCCCTTGATGTCGACCAGCAGCTCGGGCTCAACGCGGCCGCCGCGCATCTGGATCAGCAGGTCGGTGCCGCCGGCCAGCATTCTCGCCAGCCCTTTCGCGCCCGAGAGCAGGGCAACCGCCGCCTCCAGCGTCTTTGGCGCCTCATAACGTATTTCGCTCATCTCGCTTTCCTAAACATTGTGCAACCCATGAATTGTCCACGACTCGGACGACATTGTCATTACCAATTGGAGCAACCATCGCGGGACCTGGCGTTTTCTGGAACGTAGCGAATTTACACCCTCCAGCTGCTTGCCGCGTTTTACCCCATGGAATCTGCGCACCGAGCGCCACCCGTTGCCCGCACAGCAGCAACCTACCGACTATCAGAGATAAGGCCTGAGATAAAGGTGAAGCGATAGGGCGTCGACTCGGTGCCGATGCCGATCGTGTCGCCATCCCTCAGCGGCGCGGATCCGCCGGTGTCGCTGCCTCCTACGCGGATTCCGCACACCGTTGTCCCGCACGCGCTACCCCGATCGACCAGCAAATAGCCCTCCGCCGTGCTCTCGATCTGGAAGTGCTCGCGGGAGATATGCAGCAACGGACCTGCGTCGATGAGGTACAGGTCGTTGTCCGGTTTCCGGTTGCCGAATCTCGGCCTTTCGGTCCTCTGGAATTCGCCGTCGACTATCGCGCCGCGCGATTCCCTGCCAACCCTGAACGGGAACTGTCGGATGCTGATCAACCCGGATTCGATCATTCCGTCTGGAACTGCGCGCTCCGCTTCCGGGGTCATGGCCTTGAGCACGGCCTTGGGCAAGAGAAGCGTCAGTATCGTCTGCTTGTCATTCATTGCTTCGTATCCTTAGGTGTGAGGCGGGGTGCGCTGCCCCATCCTCAACAGACTGCTTGACGTCGCCGACGCCCTTCGCTACGCCCTTCACTTGGTCTTTGTTGATGTTCGATTGCTCCTGTTGTAAGCGTTACACTCAGCGCGATGTAAAATAACCGCCAGATCCTGCCCAGCGAAAATAAAGTCAATACGATCACCAGTATCAAGCCAACTTCACCGCTGGGACCAGAAGTTAAACAATAGTCCCCCGCTAAAAACGCTGCGCGGTACGGTAGAGCACATATCGATTAATTATTCCAGACTGAAAAGCATTACTTCGATCACGGCCGAACGCCATACCTTCGCCGGACGCCGGTCGCGCCAATTACGGGCCTTTCGCGCCCGAGAGCAGGGCTACCGCCGCCTCCAGCGTCTTTGGCGCCTCATAACGCATTTCGCTCATCTTGTTTCCCTAAACATTGTGCAACCCATGAATTGCCCACGACTCAGACGACATTGTATTACCAATCTGGGAACCGCTGGAACTTGAAGGTGCCGCTTAGGTTACGTCAGGCTTAGGACGCACGGGCTTTGCGCGGCTCATCAAAGACATTCCTAACCAAACTTGTGGGGGTATTTGGTATAGAGATAATAACGAACTGGACAGGTACATATCTGACCGTATCCGAAAGAAAGGCGGTACGGACATGAAAATGCCCAGCGTTCATTGGAGGTAAGGGACAGCACGTTTCTGCCAGCTGAATGATGGACCGTGCAATCTTCTTGATGGCCACAGTAGCCGGTGGCAATGCATGTGAAATCGTTTGGACAGCGACTAGTTTCCTGCTTGACGCTATCTGGCACTTCCATATTCGTAGCTCTCTCCCGTCAGTTCGCCTTTAACCTCAAGCTGGGTAACGCGGAGGCGTACGCGTTCGCAAAAGCCGTGTTAGATGGCAGGCTACTACTACAGCCTGACGTAGGCAAGGCTGGCTTCTCTTGACTGCACGAGTGACCGTTGTGGGTCGAGGCTGTGTAAAAACTCTTCGGCTATTAGTTGGCATCGATGGAGCATAATGGAATTATTGGGTAGAGAATACCCACCGAGGGGAAGCGCTTGAACGTCATTAAAAGAATCAATCGCGGCGCACGCACTGGACTGCACGGCTTCGCTTTCGCAGCGCTGGCTGCCGCAGTGTTGCATGCCCCGCACGCATCCGCAGCCGAAGCTGCTTATCCAACGAAGCCGGTGCGACTGCTCGTGCCATATGCACCGGGCGGCGGCGTGGACGGCGTTGGGCGACTGATGGCCCAGGACATCGCGCCACGCCTCGGCCAACAGATCGTCATCGACAACCGCGGTGGTGGCGGCGGCATCATCGGCATCGACATTGCCGCGCATTCGGCGCCTGACGGCTACACGCTACTTGTGGGAAGCGTCGGTGTCGCCTCGATGCCGGGGCTGCACAAAAAGCTGCCGTTCGATCCCATCCGGGATTTCGCCCCCATCACGATCTCCGTTAGCGGGACGTATCTGTTGGCGGTCAACCTGGGGCTTCCTGCAAATTCGGTTAAGGAACTTATCGCGCTAGCCAAGACGAGTCCGGGCAAGCTCAATTTCGGCTCCTCCGGCGCCGGCTCGACGATCCATCTCGCGGGCGAGATGCTCAACAGCATGGCGAAAATCGACATCGTGCACATTCCCTACAAGAGCGCGGGGTTGGCCATGACCGACATGATCGGCGGCCACATACAGATGTTGTTCGCTCCGGTGCTGGTGCTGCAGCCCATGGCGAAGGCCGGAAAGATCAGGGCGCTCGGGGTGACCTCGGCGCGGCGCTCGGCGCTGGCGCCGGACGTTCCGACGATTGCCGAGGCCGGCGTGCCCGGGTTTGAAGTGAGCGGGTGGTATGGATTGCTCGCGCCAGCTGCCACGCCGCGGGCAATCGTCAACCGGATCTACGTGGAGGCGAAGAAAGGCCTCGAGTCGGATGCGATGAAGGAAAGGCTCAAGAGCCAAGGCCTGGAACCGCTCGGTCTGTCGCCTGAGCAAAGCTCGAAGTTTCTCAAGGAAGACATTGCGCGCTGGTCGCGTGTCATACGCGAGGCCGGCATACGCCAGGAATAAAATGGCAGTGAAACGCGATGAGTGACGAGCAGATCAGAAGCCAAGCGAGGATCCTGGAAATCTGCAGGACGTGCGGCTTCATTTTTATCACGACGGCGTTGTTGACGGTGAACGCGCCGTTACTGGCTCAGACTGCTTCGACGGGCTCGGGGCCGGCTTATCCGGTGAAGCCGATAAGGTTGGTCGTGCCGTTCACGCCTGGCGGCAGTACCGACATCGTGGCGCGCATAATCGGCCAGAAGCTCGACGAAGCATGGAACCAGCAGGTGATTATCGACAACCGCCCCGGCGCGGGCGGCACTGTCGGCGTGGATTTCGTCGCCAAGTCCGCGCCCGACGGCTACACGCT
>PLYS01000433.1 GCA_003153455.1 Betaproteobacteria bacterium
GTTGCCATGTTTCCCTTTCGATTAAAACGAATTTCCTTCGTGCACGATCATTTCTGCGCGGGCGCGCTGAGCGCGCGCTCGATCCACGGCATCACCACGCGCTCGACGATTTGCCCCTGCGGCCATTGGGTGGAACGTCCCATGTGCCCGCCTGCCGGGTTGACCCATGCGTCCTTGGGGTCGCCATGCTTCATCATCAGATACAGGTCCGCGATCGGCTGCTGGG
Organism: Betaproteobacteria bacterium; assembly: GCA_003153455.1. Lineage (GTDB taxonomy): Bacteria > Pseudomonadota > Gammaproteobacteria > Burkholderiales > SG8-41 > PALSA-1004. The sequence continues at coordinate 227 of PLYS01000433.1, forward strand.
TGTCCTTCTCGCCATTGACGAGCAGCATGGGCGCCGACGGCTTGTCGAGGTAGCCTAGCGTAAGCAGCGACAGGCGCGGCCCGTAGGCCAGGAATTCCTCCATCGTGCTCACGCCATAGACGGCAGACCGCGCCGGAAACAGGTCGAACAGGTACTCGCGCGTGGTCAGGCCCTTGCTCTGCCATTCGGGCTGGAAGTAGCCGTGGATCCCCACTCCGTGCACCACGGCGCCGCGGATGCGATCGCGTTCCTTGTACGCGATCAGCGCAGCCCAATAGCCGCTCCAGCTCTGGCCGCGCACGACAATGCGCTTGGCATCCACCTCGCTGCGCGTTTGCAGGTAATCGAGCGCCCGCGAGTACATGCGCTCGGCGCCGACGTCGACCTTGAGCGGCGCCTGCCCGGTGCCCGGCATGTCAAGTGCAAATATGCCGATGCCGCGACGCATGAAGCTGTCGCTCGTCGCGGCGACGTCTTCCTTGCGCGTATCGAGTCCGCTGATGCCGATCAACAGGGGCGCCGGCCGCACGTTGGGTGGCAGCCGCAGGTAGCCGACGATTTCCTTGCCTTCGAACGGGATGCGCACCACTTCCAGCGGCGGATCGATCAGCCTGCCGTAAGCCTGGAATGCTTCCAGCGCTTTGGCATACGCCTGCTTCTTGCCCGGCGAGTTCTCAGTAGGCCAGCGTGCGGTGTTGTAGACCTCCCATGCGTGTTTGTAGCTTTCCGCAGCGTCGCGCGGCGCCGCAGCCTGCTGCGACTTACCTTTCTCTACATAACGGTCGCCGATGCGGCTGAATGCCGCGGCCCACGCGTCGGGCTCCAGGCTGTTGAGCCCCGCCAACGCTTCGCGCATGTCCTCGGGCTTGACACCGCCCGCCGGCGGCAGATTGCGGTCGGCGCGGCGCTGCGCTTCCTGCTTGAGTTCGTTCAGATCGCGGGGACCAGCACTCTGCGCGATTGCAAGCGCCGGGATCATCACCGCCGCCATAAGCGCAACAACAACGGTCGAATATTTCATCGTAATTCTCCTGTTTTGTTCATATTGCCTTCCTGTATTTTGCGATCAGCGCTCGACCGGTACCCCGACCAGGTTGCCCCACTCGGTCCACGATCCATCGTAGAGGCGGACCTGCCGGTAGCCGAGCAGCTGCGTCAACGCGAAATACAGCACTGTTGCGCGATGGCTCATGCGGCAATAAGCGATGATGTCCTTGTCTTGGGTGGCGCCACGCGACTCCACCAGCGCCTTGAGCTCGGCTGCCGGCTTGAAGCTCATGTTCGCAGTCAGCAGATCGAAGAAGTATAAATGCCTGGCACCCGGGATGCGACCGTAGCGCAGTGCGCCAATATCCGGGCCGCCGGGGCCGCCGACGCGCTCGCCGCGGTATTCCTCGGGCGAGCGTCCGTCGAGTATCAGCTGGTCGTGCTTGCCTAGCGCGGCAAGCACGTCGTTGCGCCAGATCCGCATACCTTCGTTACGCGACACCGGCTTATATGGAACTGGAGTGGCGGGCGGCAGTTCCGTGGTGACCAGCGCACGTCCCTCTTCGGCCCAGCGCGAGCGCGCGCCGTCGAGCATGCAGACTTTGGCGTGGCCGCAATACTTGAATGTCCACCACGCATAAAAGCCGAACTGTACTCCTTCGCCATAAAATACCACCGTCGTATCGTTGCCGATTCCGGCCGCACCGAGCCGGCGCGCAAAGTCGTCCGGCGCGGGAAAATCACGTTGGTGCGTATCCCACAGCATCTCCTTCCACTTCCAGCAGGCGGCTCCCGGTACATGCCCCGCCTTGTAGGCCTGCATCTCTTCCTGCCCCATGCCGGCGATCTCGATCAGCCTTACTTTAGGATCGCTCCGGTGGGCTTCCAGCCAAGCCGGGGTTACCAACGATTCCTGCGCATCTGTTTCTGGCATTTTGGAATTTCCTTTCGGTTCGCTCACGCGTTCAGGGCCTGTATCCAGTCGCGGGTTTCGATGAGGGTCTTAACTTCGCGCAGGAACGCCGCGGAGTACGCGCCGTCGATCGCGCGGTGATCGAAGGTTTGCGCCAGCACGCCGATCGGCCGGATCGCGATGCTGTCGCCTTGCGGGCCTTCGATCACTACCGGCTTCTTGTGCACGCCGTCAACCGACAGGATCGCAACCTGCGGCTGATTGATCACCGGCGTCGCGAAAACGCTGCCGAAGCTGCCGAAGTTGGTGATGGAGAACGTTCCGCCCTGCACTTCATCGGGCTTGAGCTGGCGAGAGCGCGCCCGCGTGGACAAGTCCACGATGGAACGCTGCAACCCAACCACGTTCTTCTCGTCGGCGTTGCGGATCAC
>PLYS01000233.1 GCA_003153455.1 Betaproteobacteria bacterium
AGCATCCTCGAGCTGGTGGCGCGCGTCAAAGCGCTGTTCCGGCGAATGGACGCATTGGCGGCAAATGCCGTCAGCTCGATCGCAAAACCGATCCGCATTGGCGACCTTGTCGTGGATCCCGCCAAACGGGAGGTAATGCTGGATAACAACCCAGTGAGCGTAACCTTCAAGGAATTCGACCTGCTGCTGCATTTCGCCCGCAATCCGGGCCGGGTCTACAGCCGCATGCAACTCCTCGACCAGGTGTGGGGTTACGGCCACGACGGTTACGAGCACAACGTCAACTGCCACATCAACCGCCTGCGCGCCAAGATCGAAAAAAACCACGCCAAGCCGAAATTCATACTCACAGTACGCGGGGTCGGCTACAAATTTGCCGACACGATGGCAAGAGAAGCGGCATAACCCATGTTCAAAACGCTGTACGGCAAGCTGATCGCGGTGCTGATCGGCCTGGGCGTCGTCATGGTTGTGATGTTCATCATGATCATTAACTATTCTGACAACATGCGCCGCCAGAAGACCAATCAGGTGGTTTATCGCACTCTGGCTGCTCAGTTTGTCAATGAACACGTACTGCCCGATGATGCGCGTATCGACTACGGCGCTGTCGAAAGCGCATTTGACCGCTTGCGCATCATCAACCCGAGAATCGACGCCTACCTGCTCGACGAACATGGACGGGTCCTCGCGTACTCGCGGAAATCCGGGATCAGCAAGCGTGACAGTGTCAGCCTCGAACCTATCCGTCGTTTCCTGGCCGAAGATACCCAGCTCCCTATCCTGGGTGACGATCCGGGCGAAGAATCAACGCAGCGCGTATTCTCGGTCGCCCCGATCTCGCATGACGGGCGAATAAACGGGTACCTCTATCTGATACTGCGGGGATTAAGCGGTGACAATATCGCGGAGCAGATCAGAAACAACTATTTCCTGCGCGAAAGCGTCTGGCTCATGGGAGGGGGACTGGTGCTCGCACTCCTGGCGGGCGCACTGATCATCAAACTCTTCACGAACCGCCTGCGACGGCTCTCGCTGGTCGTGGACAGATTCCTGCAAACCGGTTTCGCCGAACTACCGCCACATCCGCTATCACGGTCCGTCCAGGGCGACGATATCGATCACCTCACCGAGACTTTCAGCCAAATGGCGGACCGCATCATGGCTCAAATGCGCGAACTGCGGCATAACGACGCGTTGCGCCGTGAATTGATCGCCAATATCTCACACGATTTGCGCACGCCGCTCGCCGCACTGCAGGGTTATCTCGAAACCCTGCAAGTGAAAGGCTCGACCCTGAGCGCTGAGGAAAAAAGCAACTATCTGGGAATAGCCCTCAAGCAAAGCCAGCAACTCGGCCGGCTGACCGGCAAGTTGTTCGAACTGGCAAAATTTGATGCCGGCCAAGTGAAGATCACGATCGAGCCGTTCGTGCTCGAAGACCTGGCGCAGGACGTGACGCAGCAATTCGAACTTGCCGCGGCCGCCAAGCAAGTCAGCCTCGAAACCGTGCTTCCGGCGGAGATGCCGCTGGTCACGGCCGATATCGGCATGATCGACCGCGTTCTGAAAAATCTGATCGAAAACTCGCTGCGCTACACCCCGAGCGGCGGCACGATCAAGGTTACACTGACGCCAGCGGCTCGGCACGTCACGGTCCAGGTATCCGATACTGGCTGCGGCATCGATACCGAGGACCTGCCTCGCATTTTCGACCGCTTTTACCGCGGCGAAAAAAATCGCGGCGATGCGTCAGGCAATGCCGGCCTTGGCCTGGCGATTGCCAAGCGCATCCTCGAACTTCACGACAGTTCCATTGCGGTGACGAGCAGGCCCGGCATGACCACCATCAGTTTCACGCTGGCGTACGCGGAAGCAGAAAACCGCCCCCTGCCGGCTGAAACCCGCTCTTCGGCGGGGGCAACACAAGTTGAAGCGACTCCGGAAAACCGTCCCGCGGTGGTTACATAGCCCGCACGCCGCAAGCGTGCCAGTCGTGGTCAACGTTCAGTGAACGGCCACCCCGCTCTGGAATGCCCGTTTCGGCAAGACTTTATTGACGGCACGCGACTGTGGTAGGTTAAGCGCTACCATTCTGCAAGGTGCTTGCAATGAACTTGCATCGACTTTTACTGCAACGAGGTTCCGAGAAGAAACCGCTGCGCGTGGCGCTGATCGGCGCCGGCAAGTTCGGCTCGATGTTTTTGTCGCAGGTGCGACGCACGCCCGGCATGCATCTGGTCGCGGTGTGCGATCTTGCGCCGCAGCGCGCAAGAGCAAGCCTCGCCCGCGCCGGCTGGCCGGCCGTGCAATGTGCTGCGTCCTCGCTTGATGCGGCGCGCAAATCAGGCACGACATTTGTTACCGAAGACGCGCTGGCGGCGATCGCATCCGATGCGATCGAGATCGCGATCGACGCGACGGGAAACCCTGCAGCCGGCATCCGCCATGCGCTCGCGTGCTGCGAACACGGCAAGCACATCGTGATGGTCAACGTCGAGGCCGATGCACTCGCCGGCCCGTTGCTCGCGCGCCGCGCGGCGCAGGCGGGCATCGTCTATTCGCTCGCCTACGGCGATCAGCCGGCGCTGATCTGCGAGATGGTCGACTGGGCGCGCGCTGCCGGCTTCGAAGTGGTGGCCGCAGGCAAAGGCACCAAGTATCTGCCTGCGTATCACGAATCCACGCCCGACACGGTATGGGGCCACTACGGTTTCACTCCAGAGATGGTCGCCAACGGGGACTTCAACGCGCAGATGTTCAATTCATTTCTCGACGGCACCAAGTCGGCGATCGAGATGGCGGCGGTTGCGAATGCGACCGGATTGACGCCCGCCCCTCACGGGCTCGAATTTCCGCCGTGCGGCGTCGACGATCTGCCGCGCGTGCTGCGGCCGCGTGACACGGGCGGACACTTGCACCATGCCGGCCAGGTCGAAGTGATCTCGAGCCTCGAGCGCGACGGCAGGCCGGTGTTTCGCGATTTGCGCTGGGGTGTGTACGTGACGTTCGCCGCCGACAGCGATTACGTGCGGCGCTGCTTTCACGAATATGGCCTGGTGACCGATGCGAGCGGCAATTACTCGGCGATGTACAAGCCGTATCACCTGATTGGGCTTGAGCTTGGCATCAGCGTCGCCTCAGTTGGCCTGCGGCATGAAGCGACCGGCGCCGCGACCGGCTTCCGCGGCGATGTCGTCGCCACTGCCAAGCGCGTCCTCAAGGCGGGCGAGATGCTCGACGGCGAAGGCGGGTACACGGTGTATGGCAAGCTGATGCCAGCCGCGGACTCGCTTGCCTGCGGCGGGNNGAAGATTCGGTCAGGCCGCGCTGCACGCGCCAGCCACGGTTGAGCGGTCGTGAAACGACGCGATTTCATCGGCATCTGCGCCGCCGGCGCCGCGGCCGGCATCAACCCGGCGCTGGCGGCAAACGGAGACGATAACCGGGCAGCATCTACCGGCTTCTATCCACAACCGGCAAGGAGTGAATTCAATATGAAACATGCGCTCAGCTTTGCCTCGTGCGCGCTGCTGCTGTCTGCATGCACGACCATGGAGCCGGGCGAGCCTACAGCCACCGCGAGCGTGCGCCCCGCGAGCGGTTCGCAGACGAGCGGCACCGTCAAATTCACGCAGGTCTTGAGCCGCGTTCGCGTCGATGCTCAGTTTAGTTCGCTGACGCCCGGCTTGCACGGCTTTCACATTCATGAAAAGGGCGATTGCAGCGCGCCCGATGCAATGAGCGCCGGCGGCCATTTCAATCCATATGTCAAGAAGCACGGTGCACCTGACTCGGCCAATAGCCACTCGGGTGATCTGGGCAATCTCACGGCTGACGCGTCCGGCAAAGCAACGCTAACGCTCTGGCTCGACGGGATTTCGGTAAGCACAGGCAAGGACGGCGTCATCGGCCGGGCGGTAATCGTGCACGCCGGTCCCGACGATCTCAAGACCGATCCTACCGGCAACTCCGGCGGCCGCGTTGCGTGCGGGGTGATTGGACGTTGATCGGGCTTACGGCAGCAGGCCGCCGAGGCCGGGAACGATGTGACACACCGGTGAGTGCGCCGGCACACAGGCATAGCTCGCGATGCGGCCAGCGTTGTAAGCGAGCAAGTAACTCACAGGTGAAGTGGTGTCCTGCCGTCCGGGGAAACCACACAGCGCGCCGACGATGCCGCCGGCGAATGCCGCCGCGAGCGCGAGCTCGAACAAGGCAGCCTCTATATCACTTTCGAGTAGCGGCGACGCTCGCGATCGTGGTGCAGATAGCGGTCGAAGACCATGCAGATATTGCGCACCAGCAACCGCCCTTTCGGCGTGACCGTGATCCACTCTTCGTCGAGATTGACCAACCCAAGCTGCTCGAATTCACGCAGCTCGGTGAGCTCGGTCGCGAAATAGCTGTCGAAGTCGATCAGGTACGAGATGGCGAGCGACTCCTTCGACAGCGCGAAATGACACATCAGGGTATGGATCACCGCGCGCCGCAGCAAATCGTCCGCCGTCAACTCGATCCCGCGCATGATCGGCAGAATGTTGCGGCCAAGACACTCGTAATATTCGTCGAGGCCGCGAAAATTCTGACTGTAGGTCGGGCCGATGCCGCCGATCGCGCTCACCCCTAGCGCGAGCAAATCGCAATCGGCGTGCGTCGAATAGCCCTGGAAGTTGCGATGCAGCCGTCCCTGCCGCTGTGCTACCGCGAGCGAATCGTCGGCCTTCGCAAAATGGTCCATACCGATATAGACGTAACCTGCGTCGGTCAGTCGCTTGATCGCGAGTCCGAGCAGCTTGAGCCGGGTGTCCGGCGCCGGCAGATCGGCCTCGTTGATGCGCCGCTGCGGCTTGAACAGGTGCGGCAGATGGGCGTAATTGTAGAGCGCGATGCGGTCCGGACTGGCGTCGATCACGCGCGCCAGCGTACGGTCGAAACTGACCAGCGTCTGCTTCGGTAAGCCGTAGATCAGGTCGCTATTGACCGACTGGAATCCGCAACTGCGCGCGGCGGCGATCAGCTCCATCGTCAGCGATTCGCTCTGGATGCGGTGCACCGCGCGCTGCACCTCGGAATCGAAATCCTGCACGCCCATGCTGATGCGGTTAAAACCGAGATCGCGCAGCTGCATAATGTACGCGGCGTCGGCATAACGCGGATCAATTTCGATCGAGTACTCACCGTTCGGATCCATGTCGAAATTATTCCGCAGATCATGGAACAAACCTGCCAGTTGCTCGATGCGGAAAAAGTTGGGCGTGCCGCCGCCCCAGTGCATCTGTTCGACGCGCGAGTCGTGGTCGCTGAGCGCACTCGACTGCAGCGAGATTTCGGCTGCGAGGTGCTTGAGGTAGACATCGCCTTTCGATTTGTCGCGCGTCACAACCTTGTTGCAGCCGCAGTAATAACAGATCGTATTGCAGAACGGCAGGTGCACGTACAGCGAAAGCGGGCGCTGCACGCCGCCGACGTTGCGCCGCGACAGCCACGATTCATAGGCCTCGGCGCCAAACGCTTCGATGAAGCGGTCGGCGGTCGGGTACGAAGTGTAGCGTGGGCCGGACTGATCGAAGCGGCGGATCAGATCGAGATCCACCTCCACTGCTGAAACTAGAGAGGACATCGGCGCTTTTTTAGCCAGATTCGCGTGTAAAAACATGAGCAATTATGGAATGGCCCCTGCCGAGGGCGTTGATATATATCAATAATACCATTGGTATTCGATATATTTTTCTCATTGAAAAACAGATAGATTGGGCTTCATTGACTGTGAGCTGACCTTACCATGCAAGATGCCTATGGGAGACCCGCGGTATCGTATGGTATATTCACACAGTTTAACGAGTGCAGTATGCCTGCCCAAACGCTCCGCCAATTGAATGTCGTACAGTTGCGCACTGCCTGCTCCAGTTGCAGCGTGCATGAGCTGTGCCTGCCGGCTGGGCTCGACCAGCATGGATTGGAACAGCTTGACAGGATCGTCAACCGCAAGCGGCCGCTGAAGCGCGGCGAATACCTGTATCGCGCAGGCAGCGCGCTGCAATCGCTCTACGCGGTGCGCACCGGCTTCCTGAAAAGCAGCGTGCTGCACGATGACGGGCGCGAACAGGTCGCTGGCTTTCACATGACGGGCGAGATGCTCGGCATGGACGCAATCGGCTCCGGCAAGCACATATGCGATGCGATCGCGCTCGAGGACAGCGACGTGTGCGAGATCCCGTACAACGAACTGGAACAGCTAAGCCGCAATATCCCCGCCCTGCAGCACCACTTCCACCGCATCATGAGCCGCGAGATCACCCGCGATTATGGTGTGATGCTGCTGCTCGGCAGCATGCGCGCCGAAGAGCGGCTCGCTGCGTTTCTGCTGAATCTGTCGCAGCGCTTTGCCTCGCGTGGCTATTCGCCGTTGCGCTTCCACCTGCGCATGACGCGGGAGGAAATCGGAAGCTACCTCGGCCTCAAGCTCGAAACCATCAGCCGCGCGTTTTCCCAGTTCCAAAACGAAGGCCTGGTCACAGTCCGCAACAAGAGCATCGAGATCAGCGACCTCGAGCGCCTGCGCTTACTGATCGGCCATTGCAGCGAGCGTTGATCGCTTGCGTCAGTTGCTGTACTTCTACCGCATCACCTGCGGTTCTGAACCTCGTGCTCACGCTCGCGACCGATGATCCGCGCCATTTCCGCCATCTGTGCCGTCAGCGCTTCGAACAAGTCGTCGATCGACACGATGCCGGCGAGCTTGCCGTTATTGTCGATTACCGGCAGACGCCGTACACGCTTGTCGCGCATGATCTCCACCGTCTGCAGCAGGCCCTCGTCTTCACGCACCGTGACCAGTTCCGGCGTCATGATGTCGCCTACCGTGATCACATTTTGGTTGAGATCGACCGCACAGACGTCAATCACGATGTCGCGGTCGGTAACGATCCCGACCGGCATGCGCATGCTGTCCGTTTCATCTTGACCTTAGTCAATTTATCTGCGGCTAATTGCCGTCTGGTTGTTTTGAGATGGATCTCAGCCTTTCACGCACACCTTGGGCCGCAGAAACGCGACGCGGCGCGCAAGCCCGGCGCGCTCGGTCGCCTCGGCGACGAGGTCCACGTCCTTGTAGGCACCAGGAGCTTCCTCAGCGGCGCCGCGCAGCGAGCGCGTGCGGATCAGGATGCCTTTGGCGGCGAGCTCCGCAATCAGCTCGCGGCCGCNNGACTCAGGATTGCCGGCGAGGATATAAGAGCCGGTACCCATGCTGCCGCCGATGATCACCGGCTGGCCGGCTGCGCGGTAAAGTGCAGGCAGCGCCGGATGCCCGGGACCGAACGCGCGTGTCGCTCCTTTGCGGTGCACGTAGAGCAGCCGCTGTTTGCCCCACCACGTGGTGCTCGACCTTGCACGTATTGTGCGACACATCGAACAGGGTTTCCAGCGCGATCTCGGGCACGACATGTGCGAAAGTTTCGCGCGTCAAGTGCGTGAGGATCTGCCGGTTGGCGAGCGCGCAGTTGATCGCTGCATTCATTGCGCCGATGTACTGTTGCCCTTCCGGCGACTTGATCGGCGCACACGCGAGCTCGCGGTCGGGCAGCCTGATGCCGAGCCGCTGCGCCGCTTTCGCCAGGCTCACCAGATAGTCGGTGCCGATCTGGTGACCGAGGCCGCGTGAACCGCAGTGGATCGACACCACGATCTGGCCCTCGCGCAAGCCGAATGCCTGTGCCGCTGCCGCATCGTAGATCGTGTCCACCACCTGCACTTCGAGGTAATGATTGCCCGAGCCGAGGGTGCCCATCTCGCCGCGTTGGCGTTTCTTGGAGAGTTCGGAGACATTGCCTGGAACCGCGTCGCGCACGCAACCATGCTCCTCGACATAAGCAAGATCGGCGGCGCTGCCGTAGCCGTGCGCGACCGCCCACTGCGCGCCGCCGAGCAGCACCTGATCGAGCTCCGCGGGTGAAAGCTTGATCTCGCCCTCCTCGCCGACGCCGGCGGGAATGTCGCGGAATAGCGCGTCGGCAAGTTGCGGCAGGCGCGGCGCAATAGCGTCGAGCGTGACGTTGGAACGCAGGCAGCGGATGCCGCACGAAATGTCGAAGCCGACGCCGCCAGCGGAAATAATGCCGCCCTGCTCCGGATCGAACGCCGCCACGCCGCCGATCGGAAAACCATATCCCCAGTGCGCGTCAGGCATCGTCATCGCGGCTCCGACCAGCCCCGGCAGCTGCGCGACGTTGGTGATCTGCTCGAGCACCTTGTCGTCCATGCTGGCTAAAAGCTCGCGACTGCCGTAAAGCGCGATGTCGTGACGCTGCTCGCCGCCCACTTTGGGCAGCGTCCAGCGATAGGCATCGATCTGCCGCAGCCAGCCCATGTCCATCAGATACTCCTAAACATCGACCACGCAGCGCGCATCCCATTCTCCGCCGCGCTGCTCGACGCGCAGCATGGTCAGTGTCGCGCCTTTCACTTCGACGCCGCGCTCGTGGTCGCTGCGCCAGACCTCGCCGGTCGCCGATCCGCGCCACACTACCCCGTCGCGGTCGAGACGAAACTCGGCACAGACCATCCCCTGCTCGCGCGCCATGGCGAGCAACAGATTGAGCCATCGCACCAGCGCCAGTTCCACGTCGGCCTCTTCGAACTCAAACCTCACGGTTTGCTCGCGTCGCACGGAAGCCAAGTCGGTCATGATCGCGAACATGCCCGTCGCTGCCGACTCGAAAGCCTCTTCCAGCGTCGCGCCATGCCCGGCCAAGCCGATATCGGCGCCGTGTTCGAAATAGCTGTAGCTTGGGCTGTCCATCGCCGCAGATTCATTGATTGAGCACGTTATCGCGCTCGAGCCAACCGCGCCGCACCTGTCCCACTCCGTAGGGCAGGTTGGCAAAGTCGAACGTGCTGCGCGCGGCGTTGCGATAGGCGCGGATGCGAAATGGATTGTCGCCGCGGATCTCGAGCAGATCGGAGATTTCCTCGAAGCTGACCGCGATGTCCGCGTTGTGGACCGGCATAGCCCGACCTCACATTCGAGGCGTAGCCTCGTGCGTGCGGGTTTTTTCGTGCTGGCCCTGGCACACGATACAGCGCACCGCGACCGGATAGGCGAGCAGGCGCTCATAGCCGATATCGTCGTTGCAGTCGATGCAGCGGTTGGTGCTGCCGCCGGCCACGCGCCGTTTCGCAGCCTCAATTTCGCGCAGTTCCTGCAGGTGACGCTCGATCAACGCGTCATCGAGATCGATCAGTTCGTTGGCGACCGCCTCGTCGCCGAGATCGTGCACCATGCCGGCGAGATCGATGTACTTTTGGTCGCCTGATTGCAGCAGCGCGGCGCGCATGTCGTCCCGCACTTGCTTGTCGAGCGCAGCAAGCGTGCGCGCGAGTTCGGCTTTTTGCGATGGCGTCAGTGTCATGTCGTATGTCCTTCAAGTTTTAATTTCAGCACGAATGGCGGAATGGATATCTCGCCCTATGTTGCATGTTAACCATTTATGCAAGCCTCAATAAGGAAAGCACAACCTGCACGGAAGGCCTTGACCTAAATCAACGCCAGACCCGGGAATCGTTTCAACCGTCTGTTTCATTTTATGAACTGCCAATCGCAACCATCGCCCGGCGCAGAGGACGTTTCATGACGACGGGGGCATCAAGGGCAATTCCTGTGTTTTTGATGCAGATCAATAAAACTGCTGATCGGAAGATCCGCTTGAAGCAAAACGCCTAACATAACCCAACGCAAACGCGCCAGCAAAGGAAAGGAGCTACATGGAAACCATCACGGACCGGATCGATAACGTTACCAAGATTCCGCCGAAGTACATGAAAGCGGTGCTGCCGGCGCCGAAGAGCGTGAAGATCGAGATTTCGCCGCGCTGTAACTATCGCTGTGGCTTTTGCGCGCTGCGCACGCGTGAAGTGCAGCCGAAATGGGACATGGACTTCGGGCTGTTCAAGCGCGTCACGCGTGAGATGCGTGAAGCGGGCGTCGAGGAGATCGGCGTATTCTACCTCGGCGAATCGTTCATGAATCCGCGGCTGCTCGTGGACTGCATCGCCTATCTCAAGGGCGAGCTCCGTATGCCGTATGTCTTCCTGACTTCGAACGCCTCGATGGCGTTTCCCGAGGCGGTGGAGGAATGCATGAAGGCCGGCCTCGATTCGCTGAAGTGGTCGATGAACGCCGCCGACGAACAGCAGTTCGAGAAAATCATGGGCGTTGCAGGCAAGCTCTTCCACACCGCGCTCGATAACGTCAAGTCGGCCTGGGAAGTGCGCAAACGCGGCGGCTACAAAACCGGCCTCTACGCGTCCTCGATCAGGTACGACGGCGAGCAGCTGTCAAAAATGGAAGAGTTGCTCAACGCACGCGTGCGGCCGTACGTGGACCAGCATTACTGGCTGCCGCTTTACTCAATGGGCGCGTTCGCCGTGCAGCGCGAGCACGAACTCGGCTACCGGCCAACCGCCGGCAATCAGGGGCGCATCGGCGCGCTGCGCGAGCCGCTGCCGTGCTGGTCGGCGTTCACCGAGGGCCATGTCACCGCCGAAGGCAAACTCTCCGCGTGCTGTTTTGACGCGACCGCCAACTGGACGATGGGGGATCTCACCAAGCTGTCCTTCATGGAAGCATGGAACTCGGCGCCGTTCGTGAAGCTGCGCGAGGCGCACCTCAAAAAGAACGTGCGCGGCACCGTGTGCGAGAACTGCATCGCCTACTAGTTACGGATACATTGCCCAGCCCACGCGGTTGGTTTCGGCCTTGAAGAAATGACCCTGCGTGGTGTTTCTCTTTCCTCAGCGATAGTCAGAACCGGTAGGCGAGTTCGCCGAACACGGTGCGCCCCGGCCGCCGATTGAACACGAAGTAGCGCTGATTGTTCAGGTTGTCCAGCGCCAGGCTGAAGCTTACGTGATGATCGACGCGATAACCGACCTTGGCGCTCACGATGCCGTAGCGATCATAGGAACCGAACACGCCCTGCACCGTATTCTTGTTCAGATCGTCGCCCGATCCGAAGACCTGCCCGACGTGCCGGTAGACCAAAAAGCCAGACCAGTTCTGGCGGTCGAAATCGAGCTCCAGCGAATGCCAGTTCGTTCATTGCCGGCAGCTCGGCGACAACGTGTAACACCGTAGTCACCACCCCCAACGAAGCACGCCCATTTTTGATGTAGATCACAAAAACAGAAAATTCACTCTTTTCTCCCTTGAAATACTCTATATGTTGTCTTAGTCTGTTCGGCAACCACTAGATATTGTGTTTTCTCAGGGAGGATTTCGTGCTGCACAACACCAGGAATGCTGTTCCGGCGGTTTCGCATCTGCCCACCGAAGTCGTCAAGCGCGATGGCAGCCGCAAGCGTTTCGACGCGGCCAAAATCGAATCTGCGATCGCCCGCGCCGGCGCCGCCACTGGTGAGTTTGGCGCGGACGCTGCGGCGCAGGTGACCGCGCAAGTCATTAAGGTCATCGCCCACCGCTACTCCGGCAACGCGCCGGCGATCGAGGACATCCAGGACACCGTCGAGCAGGCGCTGATCGCGGCTGACCATCCGAAGACTGCGCGCGCCTACATCGTCTACCGCGAACAGCACAAGCGGTTACGCGCCGACCGCAAGACGCTGATGGACGTGGCAGCTTCGGTCAACGAGTATCTCGAGCAGCAGGACTGGCGCGTCAACGCCAACGCCAATCAGGGCTATTCGCTTGGCGGGCTGATCCTCAACACCTCCGGCAAGGTCATTGCCAACTACTGGCTGTCGCACGTCTATCCGCCCGCAGTCGGCGCCGCACACCGCGACGGCAGCATCCACATTCACGACCTCGACATGCTCGCCGGCTACTGCGCCGGCTGGTCGCTGCGCATGTTTTTGCATGAGGGATTGAACGGCGTGCCGGGCAAGGTCGAAGCGAAGCCTCCCAAGCACCTGTCGAGCGCGGTCGGCCAGATCGTCAATTTTCTCGGCACGCTGCAAAACGAGTGGGCCGGCGCGCAGGCGTTCTCGTCGTTCGACACCTACATGGCGCCGTTCATCCGTAAGGACAGCCTCGACTACGCGACGGTCAAGCAGTGCATCCAGGAGTTGATCTACAACCTCAACGTGCCGTCGCGCTGGGGCACGCAGACGCCGTTCACCAATCTGACTTTCGACTGGGTGTGCCCGGAGGATCTGCGCGAGCAGATCCCGGTGGTGGGCGGCGAGGAGATGCCGTTTACCTACGGCGAGCTTGCCCCCGAGATGGAGATGATCAACCGCGCCTACATCGAGGTGATGATGGCGGGCGATGCGAGGGGGCGTGTATTCACGTTCCCGATCCCGACCTACAACATGACGCCGGATTTTGAGTGGGACACCCCGATGGCCGAGATGCTGTTCGAGATGACGGCGAAGTACGGATTGCCCTACTTCCAGAACTTCATCAACTCGGACCTGAAGCCCAACATGATCCGCTCGATGTGCTGCCGGCTGCAGCTCGACCTGCGCGAACTGCTGAAACGCGGCAACGGACTGTTCGGCTCGGCGGAGCAGACCGGTTCCCTCGGCGTCGTCACGCTTAACTGCGCGCGGCTCGGTCACCTCTATCGCGGCGATGAACAAGCGCTGTTTGCGCGCCTCGACGAGCTGCTCGAGATCGCGAAGATGAGCCTCGAGATCAAGCGCAAGGTGATTCAGCGCCACATGGACAATGGGCTGTTCCCCTACACCAAGCGCTACCTCGGCACGCTGCGCAACCATTTCTCGACGGTCGGCGTCAACGGCATCAACGAGATGATCCGCAACTTCACGCGCGACGAGCACGACATCACGAGCAGCTGGGGGCATGCCTGTGCGTGCCGGCTGCTCGATCACGTGCGCGCGAAAATCCGCGCTTTCCAGGAAGCGACCGGGCACATGTACAATCTCGAAGCCACGCCCGCCGAGGGCACCACCTACCGCTTCGCCAAGGAAGACCGCAAGCGCTACCCCGACATAATCCAGGCCGGCAGCCCCGAAATGCCGTACTACACCAATTCTTCGCAATTGCCGGTCGGCTTCACCGACGATCCGTTCGAGGCGCTCGAGCGGCAGGAGGAGCTGCAGAAAAAATACACCGGCGGCACCGTGCTGCACCTCTACATGAGCGAGCGCATCTCGTCGGTCGCCGCGTGCAAGGCACTGGTCAAGCGCTCGCTCGAGCGCTTCGGCGTCCCCTACGTCACAGTCACGCCGACCTTCTCGATCTGCCCGCAGCACGGCTATCTCGCGGGCGAGCACGAATTCTGTCCGCGCTGCGACGAGGAACTGATCGCGAAGAAACGCCGGCAACTGGCAGCATGATCCGCCGATTTCAACTTTTTATTCAAGGAGGATGACATGAACGACATGACCCAGCGGCATCTCGAAACCCACGCCATCGTGCTCGATGACAGCGAACGCCAGCGGTGCGAAGTGTGGACGCGCGTGATGGGCTATCACCGCCCGGTGACATCGTTCAACATCGGGAAGAAAGGCGAATATCATGAACGCCGCTTCTTTGAAGAGCAGCGCGCGGGGCTTGAACACGCGTAGCAGCCGGCGCGAGAAAACGCGCAGGGCGGTCGACGTCATTGCGGATAATTATTTGCGTCCTCCCGCGGAACGCGCGGGCTCGCTGTGCATCGGCGGGCTCACGCCACTGTCACTCTCGGACTGGCCCGGACAACTCGCGGCAGTGGTGTTCTGCCAGGGTTGCCCGTGGCGTTGCGGCTATTGCCATAATCCGCACCTGATTCCGCCGCGCGCGGCCGCTTCGCNNCGCGCGCGCTGCATCAAGTCAAGTCGCTTGGCTTCAAGCTTGGCCTGCACACCGCCGGCGCCTATCCGCGCCGACTGGCGGAGCTGTTGCCCGCGGTCGACTGGGTGGCGATGGACATCAAGGCGCCGTTTGCCGACTACGCCGCAACCACCGGCGCTGCGGACAGCGGTGCGCCGGCGCTGGAAAGCGTGCGCCTGATCCTCGCAAGCGGCGTCGCGTATGAATTCCGCACCACGGTCCATCCCGACCTGCTGGCCGAGGCCGCGCTGCCGGCGCTCGCCGGTTCGCTTGCGCAACTTGGCGTCCGTCACTACGCGCTGCAGGAATTCCGCCCCCAGGGCTGCGCGAGCCGCGAGCTGGCCGCATCGTGCACGGCGCCGTTCCTCGAAAACGCGACGCTGTCGGGTGCAATTGCGCCGCTGTTCGACTCGTTCTGCGTACGCCGCGCGGAGTAAAAACGCTCCTCGACCCCGTGCAAACACCTGTTTTTTGATCCATATCATTGATTTTCCCGCCGCTGCGCGCATGATCATAGCTTGACCGTTGCAGGGGGCAAAGCAAACCCCGGACGCACGCAATGAAATTCCCCTTTTAGAGTATCCCCGTCATGGATTTGGTGTGTCCGGCGGGCAGCCTGCCCGCGCTTAAAGCCGCCGTCGACAACGGCGCCGACTGCGTTTACATCGGCTTTCGCGACGACACCAACGCGCGCAATTTCGCCGGGCTCAATTTTGATCCCGTCAGCGCGCGCGAAGGCATACGTTACGCCCACAGCCGCAAACGGCAGGTGTTTCTCGCTCTCAACACCTACCCGCAGCTCGCCGGCTGGGAGCGCGCGCAGCGCGCAGTCGACCACGCGGCGGAGCTCGAAGTCGATGCGGTGATCATCGCCGACACCGGGCTGATGCAATACGCCGCGACCACCCATCCGCAATTGCGTTTACATCTCTCGGTGCAGGGCTCGGCCACCAACTACGAGGCGATCAATTTCTTTCACCAACATTTCCATATCAAGCGCGCGGTGCTGCCGCGCGTGCTGTCCCTGGCGCAGGTCAAGCAGGTGATCGCCGGCACGCCGATCGAAATCGAGGTGTTCGGCTTCGGCAGCCTGTGCGTGATGGTCGAGGGACGCTGCGTGCTGTCGTCCTACGCGACCGGCGAATCGCCGAATACCCGCGGCGTATGCTCGCCGGCCAAGGCGGTGCGCTGGCAGCACACGCCTGCCGGTCTCGAATCGCGCCTGAACGGCATATTGATCGACCGCTACGCGGCGGATGAGAACGCGGCATATCCGACGCTGTGCAAGGGACGCTACACGGCGGACGGCGAAACCTATTACGCCATCGAAGAGCCCGCAAGCCTCAACACGCTCGAGCTGATTCCGCAACTGCTCGCGGCCGGCGTCGCAGCGATCAAGATCGAAGGCCGGCAACGCAGCCCCGCCTATGTCGCGCAAGTAACCCGCACCTGGCGCGAGGCGATCGATGCCTGTCGCGCGAATCCGACGCGTTATACGGTCAGGCCGGCATGGAACGATGCGCTGCGCAAGGTCTCCGAAGGTCAGCAGCAAACGCTCGGCGCCTATCACCGGCCATGGAAATGAAACCCGCATGAAGCTCGCGCTGGGACCGATTCTTTACTACTGGCCGCGGGAGCGCGTGTTCGAGTTTTACGCCGCGGTCGCGGCGGTGCCGCTCGACATTGTCTACCTCGGCGAAGTCGTGTGTTCGCGGCGCCACGAGCTGCGCCTTGCGGACTGGATCGAGCTCGCGCAGCGGCTCGCCGCCGCCGGCAAGGAAGTCGTGCTGTCGACGCAGGCACTGATCGAGTCCGAGTCCGATCTCAAGACGCTGCGCAAGATCGCCGCCAACGGCGATTTCATGGTCGAAGCCAACGACATGGGCGCGGTGCATCTGCTGGCGGACAAGGCGCCGTTTGTCGCGGGCCTCCATCTCAACGTCTATAACCCGCAAACGCTGGCGCTGCTCGCGCAACTCGGCGCGCAGCGCTGGGTGCTGCCGGTCGAGCTGTCGCGTGACAGCCTGCGCGAGCTGCAACAGCACCGCCCGGCGGGGATGGCAACCGAGGTATTCGGTTACGGACGCCTGCCGCTCGCGTTTTCGGCGCGCTGCTTCACCGCGCGCCGCTACAACCTGTCCAAGGACAGTTGCGAATTCCGCTGCATCGACCATCCCGATGGCATGCCGCTCTTGACGCGCGAAGGCCAGCCATTTCTCGCTTTCAACGGCATCCAGACGCAATCTGCGCGCACCTTCAATCTGATACACGAGCTCGAGGCACTGACTCAGCTCGGCGTCGACGTGCTGCGCATCAGCCCCCAGTCCGCAAACACCTTCGAGATTGCCAAACTGTTCCGGCAATGTCTGGAAGGGTCAACCAGCGCAGACCTGGCGGCGCGACAGCTGGCAAGCCTGATGCCCGGTGCAGCATGCAACGGTTACTGGCATGGCCAGCCGGGGCTCGATCAGGTTACAGCAATACATCGAA
This sequence comes from Betaproteobacteria bacterium, assembly GCA_003153455.1. Classification (GTDB taxonomy): domain Bacteria; phylum Pseudomonadota; class Gammaproteobacteria; order Burkholderiales; family SG8-41; genus PALSA-1004. The sequence goes on from PLYS01000233.1 coordinate 16,286, forward strand.
CGCTCGAGACATGACCATGTATTACGGCGAACGCTTCAACGCCAGCACCCACCTGATGGGGACGGTGCTTGCTGCGGCAGGCACCGCGGCGCTGGTGGTGCTTGCCGCGCGTTTGGGCGACCCCTGGAAGATAGTCAGTTTCAGTATTTACGGCTTCATGCTGTTTGCGCTTTACGCCTTGTCCACCCTTTATCACAGTACCCGCGGCAAACTGAAACGCGTGTTTCAGAAACTGGATCACTGTTCGATTTACCTGCTGATCGCGGGAACCTACACGCCGTTTACCCTGGTCACTCTGCGCGGCACTTGGGGATGGTCGCTGTTCTGGGTGATCTGGGGACTGGCGGTGCTCGGGATCGCCCAGGAAGCGTGGTTGGGAAAAGGCGCAAGGGTGCTTTCAGTGGTCATTTATGTCCTCATGGGCTGGCTCAGCGTGATCGCAATCAAGCCGCTGATTGCGGCGTTGACCCCTGCGGGGTTTGCGTGGCTTGCAGCGGGTGGCCTGTTCTATACCGGGGGCATAATTTTCTACGCGCTGGACGCGAAGCTGCGGCACGGACATGGCATCTGGCATTTGTTCGTGCTCGCAGGCAGTGCCAGCCATTACCTCACGATACTGCTTTATGTGGCGTGAACCGAGCCTGTTCTGGAGCCGCAACGTGAATCCGTGGTCCGCTCCCGTTGCAATCGTGGATACCGGACTTGCAAGCGGCATTCGCAACGCCGCCATCGACCGCGCGTGGCTGGAGTTGCGGGCCAACGGGCACGGCAGCGACGTGTTGCGCCTGCACCGCAGCCATCCGACCGCCAGCGTAGGCCGGCAGCAGGCACTCGACCGCGAACTGCGCCTCGATTACTGCCTACAGCACAGCATCGAGGTAGTGCGCCGCGCGAGCAGCGGCGGCGCGCTGTACCTCGATCCCGATCAGCTTGGTTTCAGCTTGGTCATGCGGCGGCCCGCTGCGTGGCGCAAACTTGCGCTGGCGCAACTGCTCGAGCTTGGCAGCGCAGCGGTTGCGGCAGGGCTCGCGCAGCTTGGCATCGCCGCAACTTTCAAGCCCCCCAACGACATCGAGGTCGGCGGCAGAAAAATTGCATCGGTATTTGCGGCATGCCGCAACGATGCGGTGCTGCTGCACGGAAGCGTGCTGCTCGACGCCGATATCGAAACCATGCTCAAAGCGCTGCGAACTCCGACCGAGAAACTCTCGCCCGACGGCCTTGCGGCCGCGCGTGAGCGACTCACTGCCGTGAACGTGTGCCGCGTCGGGCCGTTGCCGCCCGCAGCGGTCATGGCCGCGCTGACCCGAGGCATCGCCGAGCGCCTTGAGCTGAATCTGCGCGCCGGCGATAACGCGACGCCGATCGACACACCAGCGCCGGAGCAAATCGCCGCGGAGCAGGCGCTGGCGCAATCGATCCGGTGGGACGACAGCATAGGCAGCAGACTCGAAGCTCTGATCAGAACCGCGGGCGGCACGCTGCGCGCGCGCGCCGATTTCGCGTCGCTCGGCACGCGGCTGTGCGGAGTCGAGTTCGCGACCGACGCCCATGTGGAGCCGGCCGATTTTTTCCCCCGGCTGCAACGTGCGCTCGAGGGCCTGCCGCTGGAGCAGATCAGCGCCCGTGTCGCGAGCTTCGCGCAACATCACGCACTTGATGCACCGGGCTGCGGCGTCACCGACATCGAACAACTGCTGATGCAACTCGCCGACAAGCGCCGGTTCGCGCAGCGCAGCGGACTCGGCGCAAGCCAAGCCAACGCGCTGATGCCCTACGCGGGGGCGGCCGGACTCGATTCCACCGCGGTGCTGGGCAAGGCGAGCGTGATGCTGGTGCCATACTGCGCCAAACCCGCGTGGTGCCAATGGCGCCAGCGCGATGATTGCACCGAATCCGGGCTGTGCGAAGTCGGCATCGCCTACGCGCTCGCGCGCGAGCGCAACCTCCAGGTCACCACTATCACCAATTACGAACACCTGGTCGCCACACTCGCCCAAATGAAGGCGCAGCGGGTCGAGGCCTATGTCGGAATGTGCTGCAGCAACTTCTTCATCAAGCGCTATCGCGCGTTCGCCGAGGCTGGCGTGCCGGCGCTGCTGATGGATATCAGCGGCGCGAACTGCTACGAACTGCAGCAAGAGGATGAGGCGTATGCTGGAACTTTCCAGGCCGAGGCGCGGCTCGACGCCGAGATCTTGACGCAAGTGATGAAATTCGTGCCGCGCCGCGTGCCGGCCAGAAGCGAGAACCAATGAAACTGCCGCAGATACCTGATCCCGTGCGCAGGCTGCTGTCGCGGCTGCCGCAGTACCCAGCGTCGGCGGCGGTCGCCGCCGCGCTCACGCTGGGGCTCGGCGCAATCCTCGGCGCCGACGCGCATCCCGAACTCGCCGGCAAACTAATCCGCCTGCACGTTACCGACGCCGGCGTGACCGTTACGTTTCGCATAACGCCGCGCGGCTTCGCGCCGTCTGGCGCCGCCAACCCCGATCTCACGCTCGCGGCGGCAGCGGAAGATTTTCTCGCGCTCGCGCTGCGCCGCGAGGACCCCGACACGCTGTTCTTCAGCCGCCGCCTCGTGATGGAAGGCGACACCGAGCTCGGATTGCTGGTGAAGAACACTCTCGACGCGCTCGAATTCAAGCCGACGCTGCCGACGCCGCGCGAGGTGCTGCGCCTGCTGCGCTCCCGCCTGCCGTAACTGCCGGACTGCCCGCCCCGCTCGCGCGAGCCGCAGCGGAATCACGTCTTTGTCATCGGCCGGTCTTAGAACATAATACGGGCTTTGCCGTCCGAGGGCAGCATGCTGCCCCGGGGTTGCGCCCTTGCCATCCACGCCCATCAAGGTACAGACCTTTCTTGCCAATCTCCCGCTGTTCAGGGAAATTGCGCCGCAGGAACTCGACCGCATCGCGCTCGGCACGCGCGAGCAACACGCCGCGCGCGGTGAGGTGCTGTTCCGCAAGGGGGACCCGTGCGACGGCTTGCACATGGTGATCTACGGCCACGTCAAGCTCGCGTTCACGTCCGCGAGCGGTGACGAGAAAGTAGTCGAGCTGGTCGGACCGGGCCAGAGCTTCGGCGAAGCGCTGATGTTCATGGAAAAGCCTTACGTGGTCTATGCCCAGGCGCTTGCCGACTCGCTGCTGCTGCATGTCAGCAAATCGGTTATATTCGAGGAAATCGAGCGCGAGCCGCGCTTCGCGCGCAAGATGATTGCCGGTCTGAGCCGCCGCCTGCACGGCCTGATCAGCGATCTCGAATCCTATTCACTGCATTCCGGCACGCAGCGCGTGATCGGCTACCTGCTGCGCGCGGAACCAGAGCCGGACACCGCCGGCAATGTGGCGCAGCTCAAGCTGCCGACGAGCAAGGGCGTCATCGCCTCTCGCCTCAATCTGACGCCCGAGCATTTCTCGCGCGTCCTGCACGAACTCACGGCAGCCGGCCTGATCACGGTCGACGGCCGCACCGTCACCATCCTCGACCTCGAGCGGCTGCGCACCTACGAAGGCTAGCCCAAGCCAATCAGCGCGCTGGTACTACCGGCCGCACCAGTTCGCTTGCAAGTGCGAGCGCCTGATTGAAGTCTCCCGCGCGACCGGCGGCGTAAAAGCAGCACGCAAGCTGTTGTACCAGCGGCTCAGGCACCGGCTGCTCGCCGGCGAGCGCCTCGCGTATCCACTGCGCCGTGACCGCGGCGTCGATTGCCGTCGGCAGCACCGGAGCGCCGCTTTCGCCTTGTTCGACGAGCACGGTAATCTGTCCGCCGCGCAGCAGTTCGATCTGTGGCTGGCGGCGCGGGTTGGCGAACGGCTCGCCCTCCGAGCCGCGCATCAGCAGCGCATCTTCGCCGCTTGCGGCGAAATAATCGCGCATGCGGACCTGATAATCGGGGTGGGTCACGCTTACCACCCGCAGCCCCTGCCCGCCGAACGGATCGAGCAGCTTGGCGAGCGTGTGCGCGCTGCCGCGCACGCCGAGGCGCTTGCGCAGAGCCAGCAGGCGCGCGAGGCCGGGGGCGAGAAACTCATCCGCAAGAAATGCGATGCGGCCGGCAGCAAGCGCGGCCTCAGCCTCCGCTGCGGAGCGGCTCGGTGCAACATCAAGCTCGCGCAAAATCGCGGCGCTGGTCACGCGCCCGAAGTCATCGAGTACGCCGTGCATCAGCACCGGACAGCCGGCACGCGCGAGCAGCAGCGCAAGCAGCGGCAGCAGGTTGGGCTGGCGGCGAGCTCCGTTGTAGCTCGGCAGCACCACCGGCCGCGGCGCGCCGGCGGGCGCTACGAGACGCTGCATGCGCTCCGCAGCCGCGCGCTGAAAACCGCGCAGTTCGGCCACCGACTCGCCCTTGATGCGCAGCGCGATCATGATGCCGCCGAGCTCGAGCTCGGGAACCGCGCCGTCGAGCATCGCAGCAAACATGCGCCAGGCATCTTCCTCGTCGAGATCGCGTGCGCCGTGCGGTCCACGGCCGATCTCCTTGATCAGCGTTCCCCAGTTCATTTCCATCACCGGCTCACTATGCTTCAATGACTGGCGCCCTCCGAACGTGTGATCTTGTTGTAGACATTGTATTTGCCGACCGGCCGCTTCATCGGCAGGCGCTTCACTTCCTTCAGCGTCTGCGCATCGTACACCACCAGCGCACCGTCCATCTACCACACCGAAACCAGCGCGTAGCGGCCGTCGCGCGTGAACTCGACGTGCGCCGCGGTCTTGCCCGGCGCCGGCGTCACGCTCGCCACGACATCGAGCTTGTCCTTGTCGATGATTTGCAGCGTGTCGTCTGCGGCACGCTCGAGACATTGCCGTTACTGGCATTCAAGGCTGGCCTCACGCCGCCGACGCTGATTATCGTCGGCAAAGTCGTCCAGCTGCGCGACGGCGACGTTATTCACCGTTAACCCTGTCTTCCGGGATCTTTCCCATGCTGCAGGGCGCCTTCCAGCATCAGCATCGGGATGAATTGACGATTGAGTGCCAGCCACAGGGCAATCGGCGCCACTGTCGGCATAATGAGATGGCCAAACTGGTAGCCCATGGCAATTCCCTCCCGCTGCCAGGTCGAAAAACCCGTCTGGGCCGCCACGGCTGGCCCAGCGCTGATCGCCACCTGCTTCAGGAGATCGAAACAGATTCCCCATGCCTGAAACGGAACCAAGAACAGTGCTCCCACCATCAGTTTGCGCCAGCGTTTTGCCTCCCTGCTCGCCAGCAGCAAGGCGGAAAAAAACGGCAATCCGAAACTGTAAGACAGTGGATTTGCTTCTGCCACCATCGTGGCATGCTGGCCTTCCTTCATGCCTGGAACCATAGCGATTTCAAGGGTAGTGACAACGCTGACGGTGCGCTGCGCCCATTCCACCGCCTCCACCCATCCAGGGAAGAGCCCCTTCATGATCCAGCCCGACATAATAGCGGCCGGGCTATTGAACCACTCCGCCTTCCAGTACCAGAGCCCAAGGCACAAGGGTAGCCAGAGAGCAGCCTTGAGAAAAAATGCGTAGAGAGGATTACGCACCATGAGGAACAACCGGCCGCGCTGGCATAGCCCTTACCCAGATCAGCCATACCACCAGCACGTCCAGCATGATCAGCGCCTGCCACAGGTACAGATGGGCAAATTCGAAAACGTCAGTGCGCCATTGCCCGAGATAGAACAGACTGATGACGCGAATAATGTTGACGCCCTGCACGGCCAGGATGCCGATGGCCAACCCCAGCAGTTTGTGGCGCCAGGATGCAGGGAAGGCAAGCATGGCGGCGATCAGGACGATACAGGCTTCGACTGCATTGCACCCGGCCTCGATGGCGATCCCGAAGCCGTTGCTTTGACTCTGGATTACGTTGCCATAGGCGATGACATGCGAATCGAACAGGGTAATGAGGTTGACGCTGAGTCTGGCCAGGGTCGCCGTCCAGGGAGTCACGAAGGCCTGGCCGGGCGGAGTGAGTTCGAGCGCGAACAGCCCGCCCAGAATAACCAGGAAAAGAAGAAAAAATCTCAGCACTGCCCGTCTTTCCTTGAGCTCAATAAAAAGACTTCATCGCAAAGACACAGGATTACGGGAAAAACAAACTCTGTGACCCTGTGCTACTTTTCTAGCGGTTTATCGATTTTGGCATCGGAGTTTCTGGGTTGCAGGCACCACAGTCCTCCGCGACTGGTATAGCCCACCGCATTGCTGACGCCGCAGTCCAAGAGTTCTTCCGTTTGTTTCAGTTTCTTGCGGAACTCATCGGAAACCATTTTCGCCTGTCCTACATTGTTGGCCACCCGGGGCGTGATCAGCACGATAAGCTCTGTCCTGGTGTTATTACGGGACTGCGTGCCGAACAGTCCGCCCAGTATCGGGATGGTCGACAGGAAAGGCAGGCCGCTCGTGCCGACGGTGCTGTTCTCCGAGATGAGGCCGCCCAGCACCGTGGTTTCCCCCGATTGAACGGTCACCATGGTCTTCGCCGAGCGTTTGCTGATGGTGGGGGAATTCAGCCCCGAGGTCGTGGTGTTCAAAGCGTTGCTGACTTCCTGGTTGATCTCCATATTGACCAGGCCGCCCGCATTGATATGGGGGATCACGGACAGAATCACCCCGGTATCCAGGTACTGCACCGAACTCACCACCACCCCGGCGGCGCCGACCGACTGCGGCCCGGCGACGGGCACGCTGTCGCCCACCTGGATATGGGCCGTCTGGTTGTCGGCCACCATGATGTGCGGCGAGGACAGGATATTGATCTTGTTGTTGCTTGCCAGCATGGTCAGCATTGCCCGGATATCGCCGGCAGGCGAGGTCAATGCATAGGAAAATCCGGTGCTCGGTGCCAGGTTACCTCCGAGGTTGAGCCCGCCGTTCCCTCTTGCGTTGTTGAACACCCACTCCAGGCCATACTTGAGTTCGTCCGTGAGCGTCACTTCGGCGATCGTCACTTCGATCAGCACCTGCCGCGGCGCCGTATCGAGCTTCTTGAGCGCCGCCTCGATCTTATCGTAGCCGGCGGACGTGGCGAGAATCAGCAGCGCGTTGTTTTCCCTGTCGGCGACCACCCGCACCTCGCCCGCAGGACCGCCACTGTCGTCGCTAACTGAAAGAGTCGCTCCGGTCGCACCGCCGAATGGGCTCCCGGTCGCGCCACCGAACGTGCTCCCCGTCGCGCCACCGAACGTGCTCCCCGTCGCGCCGCCGAACGTGCTCCCCGTCGCGCCACCGAGCGGGCTCCCCGTCGCGCCACCGAGCGGGCTCCCGGTCGCGCCACCGAGCGGGCTTGACGACATGATGTTGGTTGACGCCAAGCCGGGGGCCACGCCAGGAGCGGTGGGGAGGCGGGTTGTCGGTGCCCCCCCGCGTCCAAAGGTCTGGGTGAGCAGTCCCGCCAGATACTCGGCCTTGCCGTTCTGCACGTAATAGACGAACAGGCGCACGCCCCCCACGGTGCCACCTACGCTATCAAAGCGTTCGAGCCACGTCTTGGCCTGTTCCAGGTAGTGGGGTTGCGGGGTGATGATGATGAAGCCGTTGAGTCGTTCNNACATCGAACAGATCGACGGTATCGAGCATGTGCCCGATTTCATTCTGGGTGCCGGCGAGAATCAGCAGATTGCGCACCTCGTCGACCTTGATGGCGCTCGCATCCGGAGCGAAAGGCTCGAGAATCTTGGCCATTTCCTTCGCGCCGAGGAATTTCAGCGGCACGACCTGCACCGAAAAACCAGCAAACACACCACCCATCTTGGGCGACAGCGACCCCCGCACCGCATTGGCGGGCAGGATCTTGAAGATCCCGCTCTCCTTGACCAGAACGATGCCGTTCATGCGCAGCACGGTCTCCAGCGTGGGCAGCAACGCGCTCCGCGGCAAGGGTCGGGTGGTGCGGAAAGTGATCGAGCCCTGCACCCTCGGATCGACGATGTAGCTTTCCTGGAGAATCTCCGCCAACACCGTCTTGGCGATGTCGCGAATATCCGCCGACTCGAAGTTCAGAGACACGTTGGCCGGTTCCGCGGAGACTTTCTCCGGCCCGGGTGGCTTCAACAATACGCCCGATCCCTTGAAGATCTGGACGTTCTCCGCCTTCTTCTCCTTGGCATCGGCCGGACTTCCAGGCCCAGCCTGCGTCGACACGGATTTCCCTGGAGATGGCTGTGCTGCAGCGGAGGTCGCGGAGGTTGACGCGCGCTGGCCGCTGCCATCCGCAGACTCGCCCGTCCCAACGCCCGCACAGCCAGCCAGGGCTGACAGAAAAACAACAAGCACGCTTCTACCCAGCAGGTGAACCATTGAGTGTATCGTCATATTCCCGTTCGGCATGAATTTGTTCCTACCTTCCCGCTGGACCCGATCGGCCCAGTCCTAAAAACCGAAAAAAACCCCAAATCATTCATTGCTTCGGAGGACCAAACGGAGTACCCGGGAAAGCAGGGTTCCCCCTCCGACCGCCAGGTGGCGCTGCGGCTGGCCCTCCTGCGGGTGTCGCAGGAGCGTCAGGGGGGGGGGCTGTACCTCCTGGCGCTCCCGCAGGTGTCGCAGGAGGGCCAACCGGCGGCGTTGCGCCTTGTGCTCCTGCGGGTATAGGAGCACCAAGGAACGGCGTCGCACCTTGCGCTCCTGCGGGCATCGCAGGAGCGCCAAAGAACGGTGCCACTCCTTGCGCTCCTGCAGGTCTCGCAGGAGCGCCGGGGGGCGGCTTGTTCGTCCTCAGCACCAGCACTTCCGTATCGCCAAACTGGCTCAGTACAATACGGTCCGCCGTAACTTCCCTGACCGTGATGCCATTGATTTCCTTGCCCTCCGCTACCACCCGGCTCTTGTTTCCGGCTTTCTCCACCAGAAAAGCGATCTTGCTCTCGCCCGCAATGGTGGTGCCCATCAGGATGAACTGATCTTTTTTCATGCTGGGCTTGGGCGGTTCGGGGGGCGGCGCGATCGGAGTCGGGCGGCGGGTCACGATGAATATGGGACGCGCCGTCATTTGCGAGTACTGGTCGGGGGGAGCAAGACGGAAGGGTTCGGCCAAAGCGGGTTTGGAAAACTCCGGGGGCGTCTCGGCGATTTTTGCCACCGGCCACTGCATCTGCCGGCCCCATTTCGTTTCGAGCCCAATGCCTGCCGCCAGACTGACCCATAGGATCAGCCAGAACGCGGTCTCGACCCTGATCGGGGTCAACGCCGCGCTCACGGTTTGCCGCCAGCCGCCACTTCGAGCGCGGTGTTGAGGTTGCCCGGCGCGAGTCAACACCGCGCTCATGGTTTGCCGCCTCCTGCCAGAGCGAATCCGGATACCGTGAGCTGAACCTGATACTCCGGCTCTACTCCGGGGACCGGTTTGTATACCCGCCCTTGCCCCGCCCGCACCGTCAGCTGATCGACAAAGAGATAGGGCTGGTTCGTTTCCAGCGTGTGGAGAATCAGCAGCAGCGAGCTGATCGTGGCGTTCATCAGGATCGAAATCGTGGCCTTCGCCGGTTCCGCCGTCTTCCCCTCCGCCTTGGCGGGAAGCGCCTGGCTGCTGATGATTCTTCCATTGTTGGTTTCGATGATTCTTGTCACCAATCCCTGCAATTCCGCCGCCGACGAGGCAGGAGAAGTGCCTTTCAGATAATTCTGGCGGCCCGCGCGTGCTTCCACCGCCTTCATCCCTTCCTCAATCGCCGGACGTAGCACCGCTACCCTGCGGTAACGCTTCAGTCGATCGGTGTAGTCCTCCAGATAGCCGTCGTAGCGCTTATGCAGCAGCCAGGTCGGAACTGCAACCGCAGCCACTGCCGCCGAAATGACGAGAAGGAGCAGCGACAAGGCCAGAGTACGGCTTTGCATCGGGGACAGACGGAGCTTCATGGCTTGCCCGCCGGTTTGACTGAAGCGGGCGCTGGCGGCTGAGGGGGATGCGCAGCCGGCGGCGCGGTGGCGGCGCCTTGTCCGGGTGGCGAAGCCTGAGCGGCGGCTATGCTGGCGAGGTCGGGCGCGGCTGCCGGCGGCGTGGGCTTCGGCGCCGCCTCGAGTATCGCAGAGATATGGAAACGATCGTAGGGCGTCCCCTGTAGCTTGGTCAGCTGAGACTTGAAGCCTACATCCTTGAACAAGGGAGACACCTCAAGGATTTCCAGCAGGCTGGTCGAGGAACCCGTATCACCCTGGATCTGTACCGTCTTGCCGTCGAAATCGAACTGCATGACAAAGGTGTCGTCCGGCAGAAGCTTGCTGAGCTCCTCCAGCACCTGCAGCGTCGAGTAGCTTTCCCACTTTTTGTTGGGGAGAAAATTATGTTCTTCCACCAGCTTGCGCAGGCGGTCGCGCAACGCATCGGTTTCCTGCGACGCGGCTTTGGCCTGCGTCAGGGGATCGAGGAGCGAAATGGCGGCGGCCCGCTTCTGCCACAGTGGAATGGCCAGCAAGACGGCCAGAAGCACACCCGAAAGCGCCGCCATCCCGGCACGCCGCCACAGGCGGGCGGATGGCTTGCGCCTCTTCGCGGCGGCGGGCAGGAAATTGCGGCAATCACCGGCATGCTGCAGGAGTTCAGCGGCCAAAACCGCGCCATCCACCGCCAGCCCCAGTGCCGCTGCCCGCGCCACGCCTTGATCGACTGCGGATTTCGGCACCGCAGCGAGTTCCACCGACAAACGCTTCTGACTGACATCCCGCTCGATAACGCGGAAATCGAAATACACCTGTTCGGGCCGGAATGGCGTGTAACGATCGAGCTCGAACGTCAGTGCCTGGCGCAGGTTTTCCTCGACGGCCAAGGGCAATGTCAAAGTGCGTTGTAGCACCTGCTCCGGCGGCAGGCATAGCAGAAGCCGGAAATTCCTGCCGGCGACCTGCAGCAGCCGCTGGCTTGTCTCGACGCGATACAGGGACGGATCCGCCGTTCCAAGCTCGACGGTGTAAATCTCCTCGCGGCGCGCACCTGCTGGCTGCTCGAAGACCGCTCGCGTCCCGTCGAAGAAAAGCATCACGATGCGATCCGACTCCCGCCACCACACGCGGAGTCCCACCGGCACCAAGGCCGCCAGTTCGCCGCCCCACCACGTGAAAAAGCGCGACAGCGCGCGCAACAAGGCAGGCAGGATTGAAGATGAAGACTTGGTGGTTCTGGCCATATTAGTTCACACTCACGGGCGCGAACGCACCCTGGCCGAAAGCCCGGATCGGCGCGCGCCAAGCAAGAACCGTCACCGGCCCCTTGATGTCGCCTGTCATCCGCACCACCGCCTCGCGGAAAAAACGTACATTATCGCTCAAAATCGCCTCGACCTGAATACTGAATACCGACCCGATCGCGCCGGTCGAGAGCCCTTGGCCCCCGGGGAAGGCTGGCGCCGGAAGCCCCTGCTCGATCAGAATCCGCCGTTGTTCCAGAAAAAGATCCACCTGTTCCGGAGTGGCGCCAGGCAGTGCCAGCAGCACCTCGCGCGGCGCCACGGCGGCGTTGATCCCGGACTGCCGCGAATGCACGGTCACCAGCGGTTCCAATTTCCGGAACAAGTCATCGCTCATGCCCAGTACCTGCCGCAGTTCCTCGATCGTCTCAAATGGTGCGTTGGCCGGTCCGTAATCCCTGCCCGCCGCAGCGTAATCAGCCTTTTCGGCGCCATGCAGACTGCGCAAATCATCCGCATCACGCCAGTCCGCCACGGCATCGGCCAAGGCATCGGCGTCGGGCTCTGCTATGCCCAATGCACGGAACAGCCCTTTCAACAGCACCGGGGGCGCGGCATTGAGGTCGACCTTCGCCGATTCGTCAAGAATTGTCACGCGCAGTTCTGCTCCTTGAAACTTCCAGAGGTGCGTCAGCCCGTCCCCCTTCCAGCGGAGCGGGTCGGTCTGCGGGCGCACCAGCTCATGAATCGCCTTGTATACTCCGGCGTCTGCCGAGGCCTCCGCTTGCGCCAGCGCGGCCAGGTTACCGGCCATCAACACCTCAGTGCGCGACGAGAATACCAGACTGCCTGCAATCACCGACAAGAGCGCCAGCATCCACAGCACCATCACCAAGGCGATGCCGGACTGCGCCGCAGGTCGGACAAAACTATGACCGCGCTCTACCTGCATCGTTTCTGGAAGGCGTCCCAATTACAACCCGTGGCGCCGACCATCGGCGCCACGACCAGATCGCTCCACCCCCCCTCCCGCGACTTCAGGCGCACGCGCACCAGTTGTGGCAACTGTTCCTGATTGGTCCAGGCATCCTGCCAGCGCGGCGGCTCCCCCCTTTTTTCCGGCCCAAAATAGCTGAATTCCACCGCATCCAGATTACCCAGCACCAAATAGCTCTTGGCGTCGCCGAGGCCACTGGCGAAATTCTCGACGTCATACCGCACTGGCGCCTGACGCAACACCAGTCGCAGCAACCCTTTGTCTGTCGCCGTTGCCTCCTCGTCTTCCCGGCCCAGTTCGATCAATCGCAGCCCGCCAGCCCCCGCCTGCCCGGTCAGCGGTGCCAGGGCGCGCAGGACACCCTGCTCGCCGATAAAGGCTATCGGTACATTCAGCGCCTTCTTCCAGTGCACGGGCTGCATCTGCGCCAGCAGCCGCCGCACCAGCGCGCGCGCCAACTGCTCATCGTTTGTCCGCTCGATCCGCGTCTCGACCGCGTCCCAGCTGTTCGCCGCCAGGCGGAAACCGCCGAAGAGCAGGGCCAGGATGAAACCCAGCAGGGTCATCCCGATCAGGAGTTCCAGCAGCGTGAAGCCGCGGGCGGCATTCATGGCGTGGTTACTACCGGCTGCACGCGCAGGGTCGTCAGCGTCAGCGCCCGTTCCGGTAATCGGGAATTGCCGCCCCAGGCCACCCGCACCGTCACCTCCCAGAGATCCAGGAGCAGTGGCGACCGCACGGCCTCGGTTTCCCCGGGGCGCGGTTCCTGGACGAACGGGTTCACCCGCAGCAGCCAACGGAACTTGTCATCCAGGACGCCGGCGCTGTCTCCCGCGACCAAGGTTGCCTCCACCCCGGCCGACGCCAGCAGCGACTGCGCAAGCGCCACCGCCTGCGCCTGATCGCGGGTGACGTCAGCATTGCGCAGACTGCCGGAGAAAATCTGCATCAATACCCCCAGCGACAGCGCCAAGATGGAAAAGGCGACCAGTATCTCCAGCAATGAAAAACCGCGCTGTTTCGTCCGCACGGCGGTCACTGGATCGTTACGCGGCCGGTGACCCAATCCACATCCACCAACTGCTTCGACTCTCCCGCCGAAATGGTGACGCGCCCGCCGGTGGATGTGCCATCGGGAAAGAAGCGGATGCCGCCGGTTTTCTCGCGCACCAGCTCTGATTGCGCCGTAAACAGGGCAAGCTCCAGTTGCTTGGGCAGGGAATAGGTTTTCGGGTCGCCCGTCAGCGAGAATGTTCGCCCTTCCACATCCAGCGTCAACACTGCCTCGCGGCGCTCTGCCACAGCAACACCGCGCGCCTTTCTCAGGCCGGCGGCAAGTTGCCGCGATGCCGCCTTCATGTCCAGTCCCGTCGACCCGGCGCCGAGCATCGGTGCTGCCAGGCCGTACAGCAACCCCAGCAGCAGCATAACCAGCAGCAACTCGAGCAGGGTAAAGCCCCTGCTGCGGGAAAGTCTAATCACGGGCTGCATTCGGACGGGAGCTGCGCTGGGGTCATTCCCAGTTCGCCACGTCCTTGGCTTCCCCCTCGCCGCCCTCCTTGCCGTCGTTCCCCAGGGAAACGATGTCGAAAGCGCCATGCGTGCCTGGCGAGACGTACTTGTAGTCATTGCCCCACGGATCCTTGGGGACCGATTGCTTCTTCAGATAAGGGCCGCGCCAGCGGTCGGAGCCCAAGCTGGACGGCGCCTGCACCAGGGCCTGCAAGCCCTCCTGCGAATCGGGATAGCGCCCGGCATCCATCTTGAAGAGATCAAGGCTGTTGCTCAATTCCTCGATCTGCAGCTTCGCCGCCTTGGTCTTGGATTGGCCGAGATAATTCATTACTTGCGGCCCCGCCAGGCCCGCGATCATGCCGAGAATCAGGAGCACGACCAGGAGTTCGATCAGGGTGAAACCCGCAGCGGAGCGCGGACGGTATGGATTATTCATGACATCAATCTCCGAAAAAAGAAAATGTAACCTCAACCGACCAGGCTGTTGACCTTGAGGATAGCCATCAGAATGGAAAGGATGATACCGCCGATGACGAGCCCCAAGCCGAGGATCATCACCGGCTCCATGAGCGCCAGCGTTCTCTTGACCGCCAGCGAAACTTCCCCGTCATAGACATCGGCGACGCGGGTCAGCATCTCGTCGAGCCGGCCGGTTTCCTCGCCGACGCTCACCATATGCACCGCCAGTTGCGGGAATATACCCTGCGCCATCAGCGGCTTGGCGAGACCTTGGCCAGCCTTCAGTTGCTCGCGTGCCGTCTCCAGACCGGCCGCGATCACGCTGTTGCCCACGGTCTCCTTGACGATCGTCAGCGCCGCCAGCAGCGGAATACCGTTGGCAAGCAGGGTGCCGAGCGTGCGGGCGAAGCGGGCGACTTCGATCTTAGTCAGCAGGTCTCCCGCCAGTGGCAGGCGCAGCATGCGGCCATCCCAGACGAACTTTCTCTCCGGCCGCCCCATTTGCCATGCAAAATAGCGGTAAACCAGGAACAGCCCGAGCGGCAAAGTCCACCAATAGTGACGCAGGAGGTCCCCGGCGAGGATGACGATCCGCGTCGCCATGGGCAGCGCCTTGCCCGATTGCTCGAACATCTGTGAAAACTGCGGCACCACGAAAATCAGCAGCAGCATCACAGACGTCACCGAGGCGAGCACCAGGATGCTCGGATAGATCAGCGCCGACTTCACGGTTTCCTTGAGTTCCTTCGAGCGCTCCATGAACTCGCCGATGCGCGCCAGCACTGCGCCCAAGGCGCCGCCCGCCTCGCCAGCGCGGACCATGCCAATGTAAAAGCGGCTGAACACTCCCGGATGCGCCTCCAATGCCTTGGAAAAGGCTGCCCCGCCACGCACGTCATCCCGCACTCGCGTCAGCAGCGTCTGCATTTGCGGTGATTGTGCCAGGCTGATGAGAATTTCCGTCGCCCGGTCCAACGGCAGGCCCGAACGCAGCAAGGTGGCCAGATCCCGGGTCAGCACGCCCACTTGTTCCTGACCGATGCGCCGGCGCGAGAACACCCCACCCCCGCGCGACTTCGCTGCCGGCTCCGCCGGTTCGATGCGGATGGGAATGAACCCCGACGCCTGCAGGCGCTCCACTGCGGCCGCCTCGTCGGGCGCGTCCAACTCGCCGGTCTCCACTTCGCCGGCGCGGCCGGCCGCCTTGTAATGGAACAGCGTCATTGCTATTGGCTATGCCTCACGAGTGACACGCAGAACCTCCTCCAGCGTCGTCGTTCCCGCCAGCACCTTCCGCAGGCCGTGATCGTACATTGGCATCATCCCCTCGGCCGCCGCCTGCTTCTGGATCTCGCCGGAATTCGCGTGGCGCATCACCAGGCTGCGGATCCCGTCCGACATTGGCATGATCTCCATGATTGCCACGCGGCCGATGAAGCCCGATTGGGCACAGGCCTCGCAGCCCACCGGCTCGAACAAGGTCACTTCGCTCCCGGCCTCTACAAAGCGGCCCAGCCCGGTTTCCGCCACCACTTCCGGCAGCGCCCGGTAGGCGCGCCGGCACTCGCGGCAGAGCGTTCGCACCAAGCGCTGCGCCTGGATGCCGATCACGGTGGACGTCAGCAAGTAATCCTGCATGCCCATGTCAAGCAGGCGGTTGACCGTGCTCGCCGCGTCGTTGGTGTGCAGCGTCGATAGCACCAAGTGTCCGGTCAGCGCTGACTGCACCGCGATCTGAGCCGTTTCCAGGTCGCGAATCTCGCCGATCATGATCACGTCCGGGTCCTGACGGACGATCGAGCGCAGCGCATTGGCGAAGGTCAGATCGATCTGCGGCTTGACCTGGATCTGGTTGATGCCTTCCATCTGGTATTCTACTGGGTCCTCCACGGTGAGGATTTTCACGTCCGGCTGATTGAGCTTCGACAGCGCCGTGTAGAGCGTCGTCGTCTTACCGCTGCCAGTGGGCCCTGTCACCAGCAGGATGCCGTGAGGACGCAGCAGGACTTNNATCCGCATCACCACGCTCTCGCCGTGCATGGTCGGCACGGTGGACACACGCAGATCAATCTCCTTGCCTTGGATGCGCAGCTTGATGCGCCCGTCCTGGGGCAACCGGCGTTCGGCGATGTCCAGGTTGGACATGATTTTCACGCGCGAAATCACCGCGGCCGACAGACGGCGCGGCGGCGACTCCACCTCGTGCATCACCCCGTCGACGCGGTAGCGGACGATCAGGCGGTTCTCGAAAGGCTCGATGTGGATGTCGGAAGCCCGCGTCTCCAGCGCGCGGCGGATGATCAGCCCCACCAGGCGGATGACCGGCGCCTCGCTGGCCAGGTCCTTGAGGTGCTGAACATCGCCATCGAAATCATGGACATCCACCGACTCGATGTTCTCGACGATCTGGCCCATCGCCGTCTTTCCGCTGCCGTAGAGCCGCTCGAACGCCGCCTCGAAAGCATCGCGTGCGGCGACACGCACCGCCACTACGCGCCCCGTCAGCACGCGGAACGCGCCGATGGCGAACGCATCATGCGGATCCACCATCGCGACCACCACGCTGGTCTCATCCTCGGCCACCGGCAGAGTTTGCGTCTCGCGCAGGAAGCGCGTCGAAACCTTTTCCTCCAGCACCGGGAATTCCGGGTAGTCCGTCGTCGCCATCAAGGGCAGGTCAAGCTGGGCCGCCAGCGTCTGTGCGATATCCAAGGCCGTCACCAGGCCCATGCGCAGGAGCAGTTCGCCGATCCGCGTTCCCGGCTCGTCCTGCTGCAGGCGTTGCGCCTGCAGCAGGTTTTCCGGATTGAGGCGCCCCTGCTCGACGAGGATTTCTCCGATGCGTGAATTCAATGTGCCTTTTCCGTCAGTACGTAGTGAATGTATCAATTGTACACCGTGGCCGTTTCGGCATGCCGTGCCGTCGTCGTCCGCGAACAACGCGAACAACAGGCGAATGCTGCCAAATACGTAAAACCCATTGACGATAACCGAGCTTCATCGCTGTCGCTGGCGGGTCGAGTTGTCCTTCAAGTGGACCAAACAGCATCTTCGTATCAAAGCCTTCTTCATTACCTCGGAGAATGCGGATCAAATCTCAAATCCCGATCGCTGTGTCGGTCTGCGTGTTGGTTGCGATCATCAAGAAGCGTCTCTAGCCGGCACGGAGTCGATACGAGATCGCAGTAACTGCCGCCAACAGCAGCGCCGCCACGACGTCGTGCGCGACCGTCAGCGCGAGCAGTGGTGACACCACGATCAGCGCTACGCCAAGCGCGATCTGCAACAGCAATAACGCTGCCAGCACCGTGCCCGGCGTGCGCAGCGCACCACCTTTGCGCAATATCAACACCGTCAGCACTGCAATGCTGCAGGCGACCAGCACCGCGCCGCAGCGATGCGCGATGTGCAGCGTGTGCCGCATCGACTGCGCAGTGTCGCCGTGCAGTGCTTCATACGACTGCAGCGGATTGAACGCCACCCACGACCATTGCGACGGCCACCACGCGCCGTTACAGTCGGGAAACGTGGCGCACGCTAACGCCGCATAGTTGGCGCTGACCAACCCGCCGAGTACAATCTGCACCGCCAGCAGTAGCAACGAGACCCGCGCTGCGCCGGCCAGCGCACGCGACACCGGCGGCGGCGCAGGTGCAATCAACTTCAGGCGCAATAGCCACAGCAGCGCGAGCAGCACCATGCCGCCGAGCAGGTTGCCGAGTGTAACCGCCGGTATCGCCGCGCCCGGTGTGAAGCGGCCGAGCAGCGCCAGGAACACCGTCAGTGCGAGCAACGCCAGCACGACAGCCGTCACGCCGCGCTGACTGCGTTCACCGCTCAGCCAGATCACAGCCCCAATCGCAATCACTATGCCGACAGCGCTGGCGGCGACACGATGCGCCGCACGTACCTCGGCGGTATACGCTGCCTGCGGGGATGGCGCGATGCGGGCCGTGTCATCCGTTTTTGTAACCGCGCCGTAACACGCTGGCCAACCGCTGCAACCGAGGCCGCTTTGCGCGATGCGCAGCCACGCACTGCTGACGATCACTACCAGCACCAGCGCGGCGGCAAGCGCGGCAAGCGCAGCTACCAGACGCGCCGTGCGCTGTGCGCGGTCGCTACCGGACATTACCACCCACCTGGCCTTCGCCTCGGGGTTGCAGCAACGCGCGCGCCACTACCACCACGAATAGCAGGCCGCCGATGACTGCAATCAATCCGCCCAGTCCCATCATACCCATGCCCGCGATCTCGCCGCTGGTGCGCAGCACCTGCTCGCTGCCCGCGATCTTGCGTTGCACGCCGTAGCCGCCCGACCATACCAGCCCGATGATGTGCAGCAACTGGCCCGCGCCATACAGCCACGCCTGCCATGTCGCGAGCCGGGTTGCCGGCTCGGCAAAGCCCAGGCGCGGCAGCAGCAGATACACTATCCCCATCAACGCCAGTGTCACGCCGACGATGCAGCCATGGTAGTGCGCCGGGATCTTGACATTGCTGCCCTGGATCACGAAACCGATCGCGCCGCCGACCGCGAACAGCGCCACCGAGGCGATCAACGCCGCGCGCAGCGGCCGCGCGGATTCCGGCACCACGCCGCCGCGCCACATTCCCCATCCCACCGCCGCGCCGAGCGGCACGATCGCAAGCCCGCCGCCGAATTGCATCAGCCACGTCAGCATATGACGGTGCTCGACCGACGTAACGCCGTAGGCCAGATAGATGACCGGGATCAGGAACACGCTCAACAGGCCGATCGCGAGCAGCAGCACCGTCACGCGCGGCGTGAGGGGCACGCGCGCGCCGCAGCTCGATGCGAGCCAGAGCCACGCCACCAGCATCAGCAACGTGTAGGTGAATTGCACCACGTGGCCCGCCCCCCAGAACAGGATATCGTAATAGCCGCGCGCGGGCAGCCCGGACGACATTTCGAAGTACGACCACGCCAGCGCGATCAGCGTCACCGCTGCCGCCACTGCCGCCGCGTTAAAACCGAAACGCAGCGCGCCGGCGCCATCGAAACGCACGCCGATCAGCGGCGCCGCGGCAAGGCTGCGCACCACCAATAGCAGGAAGCCTGCGCTGAACGTCGTAAGGCCCGCGAGGAACAGCGGATCGTCGAGCACCGGCACGTAGTTGCTCATGATTGGATTGCCGCGGCCGAAAAACGGCGCGATGCACATCAGCAGCGTGCCCACAGTCGCAAACGCAAGCGCGCTCCAACCGGTGTTGATCAGGCGCTCGGCGCTGTTGATGCTCCACAGCACGCCGCCCAAAGCGAGGAACCACACCAATACCGACAGATCGACGTGCAGCACCAACGCGACGCGGAAAAAGTCGACGAGTGGGAACACATCCTTGAAATACGGCGCTCGCGCGACCACCAGCAGGACCGAGAAGACGCCTGAACCGAGCAGCGACACCAGTGCCAGCAGCAGCCAGCCCAGTGCCAGAGCACGCCGCGCGCCGGCGGGAACCGCGAGATCGTACCGAATATCGGGCAGCACGAGCGCCCCTGTCCCAGCGCCGGTTGCTGTATCCGCAAGCTCTGGTTTTACGCTTTTCGTCACCGCTCTGCTCCGTATTTGACGCCAGTCGCTGCGTTTGTCATGCCGACTGGGGAACGCGCTTCGTGCGCGAGGTACGCACCACCCTGCTGCGCGGCAACGCGCTCAATGCGGCGTGGAAGCGCTCGAGTTCTCTTCTGAGCGCCGCCTCTTCGCCTGCGCTATACCATGCCAAACGCACGCGCTGCGGCGCGACGTTTGCGCGCAGATGCGGCTCGCGCTTGCGCTCGAGGCGCTCGCCGGTCCAGGTGTTGCCGAGCCGGTACTGGCAATCGCCAGCGCGACAGCCGGTGATCAATATACCATCGGCGCCGCTGCGCAGCGCGTACTCGACGAATGACGGTGGCAGCTGGCCCGTGCACAGCAGGCTGAACACCGCAACGTCCGGCGCTGCGAGCACTCTGACATCGGCGGCGCAATCGCAGCCGAACACTACCACGCGGCGTTCGCCGGTGAGCCGGGCCAGTGCGGCCTCGAGTTGCGCGCGCAGACGGTTGACGGTGAGTTGCGGCATGTCGATTCCGGTCACCAATTGTTCATCGCTGCGAAACGGCGTTGAAGACGGACAGGCGCCGGCACAGATGCCACAGCTTGCGCACAGGCCCGCCATTACCAACGCGTGCTGTTGGCCGGGTTTGCCGCCTGCTCGCGGCTGCATCACCACGGCCTCATACGGGCAATCGGCGAAACACCGCGCGCAGCCGTTGCAGTTGTTGATGTTGACCTGCGCCACCGCGGCGGCGCGGCTGCGCGCGAACAGCGGCAGTACCGCGAGCGCGGCGGTTGCCCCTCCCGCCAGCGCCCACACCGCCGCCGGCGACCACGAGTAGAGCAGCGGATAGGCGAACAGATAAAACCAGTCGAATTCGAGCCGCCGCGGCATCACCGCAAGATCGGCGGGCTCCATGCTCACGGCGGGCACGGCGAGCGACAGCACCAGCAGCGCGGCAAAGGTGCCCCAGCCGAGCGCGCGCGCCGGATTGGTGTCAG
This sequence comes from Betaproteobacteria bacterium, assembly GCA_003153455.1. Taxonomy (GTDB): domain Bacteria; phylum Pseudomonadota; class Gammaproteobacteria; order Burkholderiales; family SG8-41; genus PALSA-1004. Next base: position 36,924 of record PLYS01000233.1, read on the forward strand.
GCTGGCTCACGCGCTGCACGTGGATGAACATGCCGAGCAGGAGCGCGAGCGGAATACCGATGTGCAGGAACACGAGCAGCGAAAAAAAACGGCTGCTGACGCTGTCGGCGGTCAGGAAGTTGCGCGCGAGCGGCTCGCCGAACAGAGACAGCCAGTCGAGCCACTCGGTAGTGGCGATTGCGATGAACTGCGCGAGCTGGTCCCACACGAGCCAGTATCCGCCGATGCCGGAGGCGAACAGGAACCACAGCAGCGGCACGCCGGTGAGCCACGAGAACCAGCGGAAACCCGCATAGCGGCGATGCAGAAATTCCTTGACGAGATGGAGGGCGACGACCACCACGAACGCGTCAGACGCATAACGATGCAGGCTGCGCATTACGCCACCCGCGTACGATTGCTCGCGCGTCAGCGCAGCGACCGAGCGATACGCACCTTCGACGCTGGTATCGAAAAACACGTAGAGATAAATGCCGCTCGCCGTGATCACCCAGAACAGAAAGAAGCCGAGCGCACCGAGATGCCGCCACGGATTGTCCTTCGCATCGAATGCGCTATCGTACCAGCGCTCGAGTTTCTGCAACTGGCGCAGCGCCGCGATGCGGGCCGCAATTGGCACGCCGTTCACATTTCGAATTCGAACCCGCCCTTGGCGGCGTGGAAGTCGATCACCAGCACGCGCCCGGGCCTGAGCTCGAGCTCGGCCTCGCGCACGTAGTTGAAATCGCCGCCGACGTGGTCCTTGAGCCGCGCGACGATATGGTGCGTGCCGGCGGCGACCGGCAGGCGGCGGTAGATCGTCGAGGCGCCGTCCCGGGTCAGCCCCGACGGCGGCGCGACGGCCTGAACTACCCGTTGTCCGTCGAGATCGAGCTCGACCGTGACCGGAGCGCGCTCGCGCGGACAATCCAGTGGTGCGCGCATATTGGGCGACAGCTTTGCCAGTTCCTCAGGCGTACGCTCGCGGCATTCAGCTTTGCGCTGCGCCGCGTGGCTTATGGACAGCCTGATCAGCGCTTGGCCGGGCGCGAGATGATGATACGCCGGCGAGGTCGAAAAATAACCGATGATCGCCATCAACGGCACGTAGAGCAGCGCCTGCGCGAGGTAGCGCAACACGTTCTTCATGCACCCCCTCCCAGCCGCACCATGTCGGCCTGCGGCGTCGCGGTCTTGAGATGCGGCACGAGCTTGAACGCGTCCGAAAAGCAGTCATCCTGCGTCAGGCCGTGGGCCATGAATGCCGGGTGCGCCGCCGCGACCATGGCGGCCGAACCGCAGGCGTAAATCTGATACGCGCTCAGATTCGGGAAATCGTGCAGAATCGCCTCGTGCACGATCCCGGTGCGGCCGGTCCAATGGTCCTCGGGCCTCGGCTCCGACAGCACCGGCACGAATTTGAAGTTGGCGTGTTCCTGCTGCCAGCGCGCCGGCAGCTCCCCAAGATAAAGGTTCTTGAGCGAGCGCACTCCCCAGTAGAGGATCATCTGGCGCTTCATGCCGGTGCGAAATGCGTACTCGACCATGCTCTTCACCGGCGCGAAGCCGGTCGCGCCTGCGACGAAAATGATCGGCTTGGTGCTGTCCTCGCGCAGGAAGAACGACCCGAGCGGGCCCTCGAAGCGCACCACGTCCCCCTCCCTCATTGCGGTGAACACGTGCGTCGTAAACCGCCCGCCTTGGATCCAGCGAATCTGCAGTTCGATAAGATCGCCGTCGCCGGGTGCGGGTGCGGACACGTTAGCGCCGGAGGCGCCCGTTCGCGGGAAGCGCCCGCTGCTCCCCACTCGCTTGCCGGATCCCTTCGCGTACGCCGGATCATGGGGGGCGGTGGCGAACGAGAAGCTGCGCCGCTCGCCGTCGTCGAGAATGATGTTGATGTACTGCCCCGCGTAGTAATGCAGCATCGCGTCGCCCTCGGGCTTCAGGAAGACCTGCATCACGTCCTCCGTGAGCCGCACCAACCTGTGCACGCGCGCAGTGTAGGTCTTGACGGGAATGCCGCCCGGCGCGCTGACCGGCACATACTCGATTTCGACATCCGCCAGCGGCTTAGCGCAGCAGAACAGGGCCTTGCCGTCACGCTTCTCGGCATCGGTGAGCAATCCGGGCTGATAGACGCCATAGTCAACAGTGCCGTAAAGAACGCGGCCTTTGCACACGCCGCATCCGCCGTTACGACATTCGAACGGCAGCGCGATGCCCTCGCGCAGCCCGGCATCAAGGATTGTGTCGTCTGCGCGCGCGGTAACGATGCGGTTGTCGGGGTGCACCAGCACGTGGAACACTGCGCCCTTGCGTGCGAGCTTGGGCGGCAGCCACGGCAGCAGCAGGAACAGAGCCGTCGCGCCGCCCACCAGCAGCCACACCTCACCCGGACTCCAGCGGTAGATCAGCGCATACACCGGCAGGTAGAACCAGTCGAAGTTGATGGCCGTTAACGCGTGGTCAATATCCGCATGCGCGCCGGAGAGCGCAGGCTTGATGAGCGACAGCACGACCAGTGCCGCCACCAGCGTGGCGGCGATCGGCCGCGGCGGATTGGTTTTCGCGTGTGGCACGCGCTGGGTATGGATCCACAGCAGCGCGAGCACGCCGAGCGGCAACCCGATGTGGATGAACGACAGCAGCGAGAACAGGCGGTCGTTGACGCTGTGTTCGAAGATGAAATTGCGCACCAGCGTGCCGTTGAATATCGGCAGCCAGTCGAACCACTCGGCGGTTGCGATCACGGTGAATTGCGCGAGATCGTCCCACGGCAGCATGTAACCGTTGATGCCGGACGCGTACACCAGCCACAGCAGGATCACGCCGGTCACCCACGAAAACCAGCGGAAGCTGCGATAATGGTCGAACGTGAAGTGGCGCAGCATATGCAGCGCCATCGTCAGCACCATCGCATCCGACGCATAGCGATGCACGCTGCGCAGCACGCCGCCCAGATACCACTGCTGATGGGTGAGGTATTCGACCGAGGCGTAGGCCTCGTCGACTCCGGTCTTGAAGAAGACGTAAAGGTAGAGACCGCTCACCACCACGATCCACATCATGAAATAGGCGATCGGCCCCAGATAGTAGAGCGGATTCACGCGGTCGCCGAAAGCGAGGTTGAACAGCGCTTCCACGCGCAGGAACAGCCACTGCCCCGCCAGTTGTATGCGTCTTAACACATTGATTCCTGGAATTCCGCCTGAGGCACGCGCAACGATACCATGCCCGCGCCGTCGTGCGCAGGCACGACCGGTTACACCGAGCTAACCACCTGAGATCTTGCGGTTGCGCCACCATTCCCTGAACAGGAACAGCAGCACCGCGGCGAAGATGCTGAGCCCAGCGAAGATTTCGATGAGCACCGTGTAGTTGAAACGATACTGACCGGACACCGGATCGTAGACCGTGCACACCAGCCGCACCTTCTCGATCATTTGCGCGAGCCCTTCGAACTGCGCCGGCGATCCGGTCACCAGCTGCTTGAGCGGCTCGATCAGGATCGGCAATTCGAAACTGTCACCGTATACCTGGCGCAGTATTTTTCCGCCGGCGGTGACGATCGTCACCTGCGTGACGTGATCGAAGCCGCCGGACATGGCGCGATAAGTGAAGCCGAACTCGCGCGTCAGTCGTTCGACGCTCGCCGCCTCGGGGCTCAGGAATTCCCAGTTCGGCAATGCCACGCCCTGGCGCCTGGCGAAATCGGCCATCGCCTGCGGCGTGTCGAACGGCAGGTTAAAACCGATGGTGATCACGTTGAAGCGCTCGGCGCCGAGCGCGCGCTGGGCGTTCGCCACTGCGGCGGCGAGCAGCTTGGTGGCAACCGGGCACGCCTGGAAACAACCGCTGTAGACGAAGCTCACCAGCAGCGGCTTGCCGCGATAGGAAGACAGCAGCACGCGCCGGCCGGCGCGATCGTAGAGTACGTAATCGCCGACGCCGTTGCCAATCACGCTTTGGCTTAATTTGACCGCCGCCGCACGGTCGAAAACGGCCGCGCCATCGGGTTCTGCCCCGCGCGCAGAATACGCAGCAAGCGCGAGCGTCGACGCAACCAGGCCCCACGCTAACCGCCGCAGCATGATCACGCCATCAGGCGGCAATCGCCGCGTCGACCATCGCTGCGGTTAATAGAAATGAGAGTTGCGCGAGCGACGCATGGAAGCAGCGCATCGCGGTGGCTGCGTCGGGTTGACGCACAAGCTCGACGTTTTTCTTCAGGAAATACGCGCCGCCGAGCACGGCGCCGCCGAGGTAAATGCCGCCCATCCCGTACCATACCGGTGCGAGCGATGCGGCGACCAGCAGCACGGTGTTGAAGAGAATGATGCGCGCGGCGCGCGCATCCCCGACCACCACCGGCAGCATTGGCACGCCGGCCGCGGCATAGTCCTTGTGATAGGCGATCGCAAGGCACCAGAAATGCGATGGCGTCCACAGGAACAGCACCAGCGCCAGAAGCAGCGGCACCGCGCCCAGCGTCGGCGTCACCGCCGCCGCCCCGGCGAGCACCGCGAAACTGCCGGCCAGGCCCCCGATCACAATGTTGAGCCAGGTGCGGCGTTTCAGCCACACGGTATAGACGATCGCGTAGAAAAACGCGCCAAGGAACGTGTAGAGTGCGGCCCACGGGTTCAACGCCAGCGCCGCTGCCAGCGTCGAGACTGCGACCATCGCGGCGATCAGCGCGAGCCAGCCGCGGCCGGCGCGAAACGCGCCGGTGACAAACGGCCGGCGCCGCGTGCGCGTCATGCGGCGATCGAGATCGCGTTCGTAATACTGGTTGAACGCGCCGGCGCTCGCTGACGACACCAGCACCGCAAGCCCGAGCACGCACACCTGCCATGCCGGCAGCGCCGCACCGGGCGTGACCGCGATTCCGGCGAGCGCGGTGAACGCGATGACGATTCCGATCCTCAACTTGAAGACGTTGAATACCCGTCTCACCGCGATGTTCACGGTCATACCGCGCGCTGCGGTTACCTCGTGGCTGGACACGCCGCCCGCCGCTTTCAGCTCAGCGGCCATACCTGCGACAGGTACTTCCAGTTGACGAAGTAGTAGAGCACGAACGACACCAGCAGCACCATCGCCAGCACGAACGTGCCGGGCGCCACCATGCCACCCACGCCGATACTGCCGTGGCCAGTAATCGCCGCGGCGACCGGCTGCACCGGTGCCGGCGCAGCGATTCCCTCGATCGCGCGAATTCGGTTGTATCCGGGCGTTTCGATTTTCTTGCCGATGAACACCGAACAAACCGTGATCAGCAGGTAAGCGGCGCCGCCAATCACCGCGACGATGCCGCAGATCGCGAAGAGCCCGATCATCAGGTAGGCGGTGCCCGGCCATTCATGCGGAAACAGATTGCCGGCCATTGTTATGTCCCAGTTCCGGCGCGGCACGCCCAGGGTTCCCGCGCCCATCATGAACAACGCAAACCCGCTCATGCCGATGCCGAAAAGGTACGGCTGCCACTGTGCAAGTTTCGGGAACATCACCTCGCGCCGGAACAGCACCGGTATCAGGAAATAGGTGAGCGCCATGAACGCGAGCGTGGTGCCGATCACCACCGTGGCGTGGAAGTGCCCCGGCACGTACAGCGTGTTGTGCATGATCAGGTTCAACTGCTCCGTGCCGAGCACCACGCCCGAAATGCCGCCGAGAAAGCCAAAGCCGATGAGCGACATGAACATTCCCGAGAATACAGGATTACCCCACGGCGCTTTGCGCAGCCACTCGAAAAGCCCCTTGTTGTAGCCCTTCTCGCGCTGCGCGACTTCAATCGCACCCGGCACCGTAAGTCCATGCACCATCGAGGCCAGCACCGCAAGATACATCGCGTAGCTGGTGTTGAAGATCTTCCAGTTCGAACTGAGGCCCGGGTCGGCGAGCAAGTGGTGGGCGGACGCGAGCTGCAGAAACAGGATATAAAGAAAAAACGCGGTGCGGCTCACCTTCTCGGAGAGCGGCTTGGCGCCGAACACGATGGCCGCGACCGCGTACCACACGGAGACGTGCGCCGCGACGTTGACCTGCTGTGCAGAGTGACCGAACGCCCAAAAAACGGTGCGGTACATCAACGAATCGATCTGGCTTATCAGCCCGAGCGACCACAGGAAGGTCGGGATCAGGATGATGGCGCCGGCGGCAATAGTGAACACCGCGATGATGCACGCAGTCAGCGCGCCGAACGTTACCAGCGGAATCGAGCCGTGGTAGGTGCGCTCGGCTCTGGCAACGACCAGCGTCCCGAGGAACACGAAGCAGCCGATCAGCGCGCCGACCGCGAACAGGATCAGCCCGAGGTAGAACGTCGGATGCGCGCCCATCGGCGCATATGCCGTGAACATCACGCTCGAATCGCCGCGGAACACCGAGTAGTTGTTCATCAGCGCGCCGAGCACCATCAGCCAGAACCCGGCCCACGCCATCTTCGGCGTCGCCAGGCGGCAGCGCAACAGCGTCGAGGAGCAGAAATACATCACCGCGATTTCGAAGAAAATGATCCAGAATACGAGCATGTCCACCCCGTGCGCGGTCAGCACCAGGTAAAACCAGTCAGCCGGCAGCAAGTGCACCGCCGGCCAGCGCGTGAGCAGCACCAGCAGCGCGAGCACGCCGCCCACCAGCAGCGAAACCACTGCCGCGACCGCGTTCCAGCGCATCAGTTTTTCGGCGGGCTCGTGGAACTGCAAACCGGTCGTCGGGCAGGTCCGATACATTCTGTTGATTGCCATCATCTTCCCCTTATTTGTTCACCACGTAGAGCTTGCTGGTCATGGTGTGGTGGTTGATCCCGCAGTACTCGTTGCAGACGATCGAGTAGGTGCCGGGCCGGGTCGGGGTAATCGTAAGCACGTGGTCGTAGCCCGGGTGCACCTCGATGTTGATGTTCTCCGGCTGCAGCGAGAAGCCGTGCAGCCAGTCCATCGACATCAAGTGCAGGCGATAGCTCTTGCCTTGCTCGAGCTCGAGCAGCGGCCACCATTGCCACAGCCTCGCAATCAGGTAGACATCGCTGCCCGCCGGTGGATGCACCACCGGAATTTCCTGTGCTGTCTCTTTGCGCACGGTAAACTGATCGACAACCGCCTGCGCTTTCTTGGTGTACGCCTCGGGCGTGGTGCGGTAGGCCTCGTTGGCGAGATTCTGTTTTCCGTAGATGTGCCAGTACGGCATCATGAAAAACATGATCAGGCACCAGATCAGGGACAACACGATCCATAATCCTTCGAGCCGATCGAGAGGCTGCTTCCACCATACGCGTTGTGAAGGGGATTGGATTGCGCTCATGACGGGTGTACTCCTGCTGAATATTCCGGAAATGTCCGAGAGTGAGCCAGGTTCATTTGGCGACCGGGATCGTGACGATCTCCATCACGCCCCACACGATGTAGAGCACGGTGGGCATCGCAATGCCGAGAAACAGCAGCAAAAACGGGTTATCGAGTAACTGCTGCATAATCGGGATGCCTTCGTCCATTTCGTCGGCAGTCGGGTCAGGATTACGATTGGTATCGGCCATTGGGGTTCCCTCTCCTTGGTTTGATCTCGGTGGCGCAGGACATGGGGTTCAGCGCCAGCTGTCAAATCTACTGCACGCCACGGCGCAAAAGTTTGATGCAAATCAAGGTTTCAAAAAATCGGAAAGGCATCATTATGCGAACCGCGGCGCGGATAAATCAGGTTGGCATCAAGCCCTGATGCGCGCTGTCACGAATCATGGGAACCTAGCCGGAATGGACCAGAGGTCGCAACAACAGGTCGCCGCATGGCTTTTGCTGTGCTGCACCATGCTTTTCACGTTGGTCGTGGTGGGAGGCGTCACGCGCCTCACCCATTCCGGCCTGTCGATCGTCGAATGGCAGCCGCTCGTCGGCACGCTCCCGCCGCTCTCGGAGCAGGCGTGGCAAGAGACTTTTCAGAAATACCAGCAGACCCCCGAATACCAGAAGGTCAACCTCGGCATGAGCCTTGAGGAGTTCAAAGGCATTTTCTGGTGGGAATACGGGCATCGTCTGCTGGGGCGCACCATCGGACTCATCTACCTGGTGCCGTTTTTGTATTTCCTGCTGAGAGGAAAACTCGACCGCACGCGCGTCTGGCAGCTCGGTGCAATTTTCGTGCTCGGCGGGCTGCAGGGCGCACTCGGATGGTACATGGTGAAAAGCGGCCTCGTCGACAATCCGCGCGTGAGCCAATACCGGCTCACCGCGCATCTTGCACTCGCATTTGCGATCTACGCCGCGATGTTATGGGTGGCGCTGGGATTGCTCGCACCGCGCGGCGCGCCGCCGCACGATGCCCTGCGCCGCGGGTTGTGGCCGTTCTCGCTCGTGCTGACCGCCATCATCTTCGTGATGTCCTTGTCGGGAGGACTCGTTGCAGGCATCCGTGCCGGGCTTGTCTACAATACGTTCCCGCTGATGAATGGTTACTGGATCCCGCCGCAAATCCTGCTGCTCGAGCCGTGGTACTCCAACTTCTTCGACAATGCGGCAACTGTCCAATTCGACCACCGGCTGATCGCGTGGCTGCTGGCCGCGTTGGTGCCGTGGTTTTGGTGGCGCTCGCGACACGTGACCCTGACACCGTGGGCGCGGCTGTGGTGCGATGCGTTGCCCGCGGTGCTGATATTGCAACTTACCCTTGGCATCGTGACGCTGCTGCTCGCGGTGCCGGTCGCGCTCGCCGCCGCGCATCAGGCCGGTGCGCTGCTGTTGCTGACATCCGCGCTAATGGCCAACCACCAGTTGCAGCTAACCGCCAACTCGAGCGAGCAGGCGCAACCGGCAGCGCCAAGGCGCGCCACAGGCTGAACGTGCAGCCGTAAGCGCAGCATATCGGCTGACACACGATCCGCCCATGCCGCGCAAACCCATCAACGTCCGGGATTTCCTGTCCAACCTGCCGCTGTTTCGAGAGCTCAGTGCCGACGAGATCGCACGTATAGCGGCGGGCAGCGTAGAGATCGATGCGCCGCGCGGCACCGTGCTGGTTAACCGCGGCGACCCGTGCCGCGGCTTCCACATCGTAATTTTCGGTCAGGTCAAACTTGCGCTGCGGGCGCCGAACGGCGGCGAGAAAGTCGTCGAGTTGATCGGACCCGGCATGAGTTTCGGCGAGCCCGTGATGTTCCTCGACGAGCCGTACATGGTGAGCGCGATGACGCTTGCCGACTCGCTGCTGCTGCACGTCGCAAGCGACGTCGTCTACGCCGAGATCGAGCGCGATCCCGGATTCGCTCGCCGCATCATCGCCGGACTGAGCCGCCGCCTGCAGCACCTGATCGCCGATCTGGAAGCCGTTTCGCTGCGCTCCGGCACGCAGCGCGTGATCGGCTACTTGCTGCGCGACGAACCCGCGCCCAGCAAAGTCAACGCGCTGTGCGTGACGCTGCCTGCCAGGAAAGGCGTAATCGCATCGCGCCTCAATCTGACGCACGAGCATTTTTCGCGCATCCTGCACGAACTGATCGAGGCGCGCCTGATCGAGGTCGACGGACCGCGGGTGACGATCCTCGACATCGCCCGGCTACGCATCTACGGCGCCTGACGGACGGGAGTTGGGGATCCCGATTCTTGATTTTCATCAAATCGCCATGGGCGCCATAAATGCATATAATTAACGCTTGTCCGCGCCGCAGCGCGGCCGCTATACAGACCATCCCCAGCTGATGACCACGTCAAACCTCCCCCTTTGGAAACTCAAATTACGCACGCTGCTGCCGATTGTGCAGGGCGGCATGGGCGTCGGCATTTCGGCGCACCGGCTCGCCGGCAGCGTCGCGCGCCTCGGCGCGCTCGGCACGATTTCGAGCGTTGACTTGCGTCACCATCACCCGGATCTGATCGAGCGCGCCAAACACTGCACCGACAAAGACGAACTCGACAAACTCAATGTGATGGCGCTCGATCGCGAAATCCGCATGGCGCTCGAGATTGCCGGCGGACATGGCGCGCTCGCGGTGAACGTGATGAAAGCGGTCTCCGAGTATGCCGCCCACGTGCGCCAGAGCTGCGAAAGCGGTGCGCACGCGATCGTGATGGGCGCCGGCCTGCCGTTCGATCTGCCGGACCTGACGCGCGATTTTCCCGACGTCGCGCTGCTGCCGATCCTGTCCGACGTGCGCGGCGTCACCATCGTGCTCAAGAAATGGCTGCGCAAGAACCGGTTGCCGGATGCACTCGTGATCGAGCACCCGCGCTACGCCGGCGGACACCTTGGCGCGACGCGGCCGGAGGAAATCAACGATCCGCGCTTCGATTTCGAGCCGGTGCTCGCAGGAATCTTCAACCTCTTGCGCGAACTCGGAATCGAGCGCGAGCGCATTCCGCTGATTCCCGCCGGAGGTATAAACACTCATGATAAAGTTCGCCGGCTGCTTACGCTGGGCGCGGCCGCGGTTCAGATCGGCACGCCCTTCGCCGTGACCGAGGAAGGCGACGCGCATCCCAACTTCAAGAAAGTACTCGCCGAGGCGAAACCGGAAGACATCGTCACTTTCATGAGCGCGGCGGGACTGCCCGCGCGCGCGGTGCTGACGCCGTGGCTCAAAAATTATCTGAAGCGTGAAAAGGCGCTGCAATCGCACGCTAAAGCCGATCCGCGCCGCTGCGTACCGGCGCTCAACTGCCTGACTGTTTGCGGATTGCGCGACGGCATCGCGGCGATCGGCCAGTTCTGCATCGACACGCGGCTTGCGTTCGCGCTCAAAGGCGACATCATGAAGGGACTATTTTTCCGGGGCTCGGAAAGCCTGCCGTTCGGAACCGCGATCCGGCCGGTGGCCGAACTCATCGACTATTTCCTGACAGGCAGAATGCCCGCTTTCAACACAGGCACGGCGCGCGCGGCGCTGATACCCGCATAGAAAACACTGCGGCGCTCAAAACCACGGCAGCGGATTACGCGTCAGCGCGACCGCGACGATATAAAAAAACACCGCCTGCGCTGCAAGCCACGCCGCGATCCGCGCGCGACGCATTCTGCCGCGCTTCAACGCCACCATGCCGAGACCGACGTAGACCAGCAGGCCGGCGACTTTTGCCGTAAGCCACGCATGGCTGCCCGGGTACTGGTGCAGCAGCAGGGTCATCCAGATCGCCGCCGCGAGCAACAGTGTGTCGTTGATGTGCGGCACGATGCGCACCCAGCGCTCACCAAGCCGCGGCGAGCCGTTGATCATCCAGATGCCGCGCACGACGAACAGCGCATAGCTCACCGCCGCCGCAGTGACGTGGATCACCTTCAGCACGGCGAACTCCATCGCCTACCATCATCCCCCGTGGCTGCCGGCGACGGCGCCGGCGATGGTCACCACGCTCAGCGTCAGCAGCAGCCAGTGGAAGCGCTGCACCAACGCGAAAGTTCCCTCCGCGTTGCGCGCGGCGCGCGCACTGAACCAGCGGTGTAACACCAGCGGCTCGAGCACGAACAACACCAGCGTGAACAGCAGCCATACCGCGACCATCGCATGCATCCACCAGAAGCGCGCGTCAGCAAAGCGGCCCCACAAGTCGAACCGCCACGCCAGATAAAAACCGCTGAGCCCGGTCACCAGCGTCGTGAGCCTGACCTGCGCGGCGAAACGATGCTCGACACGCTCGAAGAACGCGATACGCTCGGCCGGGGTCGCGAGGCGTTTCGCCGCCGGCAGCAGCACGGTCGTCACCATCGCCACGCCGCCGATCCACAACACGACGCCGATGACGTGCAGCACGCGTGCCAATACGAAATCGTTCACGGCCTATACCCTCCGCGCTTGAATATCGGAATGATTTTATCATCGTGCCTGACGATGATTGCGGCGCGATATTCCCGCGCCGGCACTATCAATCCTTGTGAGCAGGCGCCTTCTCGGGATAATGCCCATGTGCGGCTTCTTTGGTCGCCTCGTAGACCCGCTCAACGTAGTGGATGTACTCGACGTAAGCCCCGATGTACCGCTGTCCGGCGGCGACATCGTCTTTGCCAAAGTTCTTCCTAGCTGTGATAAACCGCTAATGCACATGGGCCACGGACTGTCCGGACTCGTGAGAATGGCCGTGGGCTGATTCCTTTGCCATGCCATACAGCCGTTCGACAAAGTGAATGTAGGGAACATAGGCTTCGACATACTCGCGGCCCGCTTCGACATCGTTCGGATCAAAGCGGCGCTTGCTCCAGGCAGCCTGAAAGCGCTCGCGGATGCCTCGCGCTACGGCATCCGTGACTAGCCTGACCACGGTATCCACCGAACCGTCCTCCAGCGCACGATCGGCAGCCGGAATCGCCGGCCCGAGATCGCGGCCCGCCGGCTTCAACCCCGTGAATGGCGCGCCCTCGCCGGCGCGATGTATGCGCACCAGCGTCTCGAAGAAATGGCGGTCGGCAAGTTCCCGTGCCTGTGGACCGAGTTTGCGAACCGACATGGCGTGGTCGAAAGCGTGCGTGATCTCCGCCTCGTCTTCCGCCCGCACCCACGGCAGCACCAGGTTCACATTGCCGGTCTCGATCGCTTTTTTCGCCAGCATCACTACCGGTCCGTCCACGCCGTCGCAATGGCCGACCGCCCACACCAGCAACAACCCGGTGTCGCCGATCCCCGGCGATTGCGCAAAGAAACCGGCAACGGGATCATTCAACCCGAGAAACTGGGCCAACGATTTTCCGGCGACATACAAAATCGCGGCGAGCACAGCCGCCGCCGCGCAGGACCTCAATAGATTTCGCGTATTCATGGCGTCCGCCTTCGAATGATGGCGGCGCATGAGATACCGCCGCCGATTTAATCATTATACGAGCGCCATTTTTCGTCTTATTGACGCTTATCAAAGATCGCCACTGTTGGCTGATCCTGCAAACAACGGCGCTCCGGCCATAACGCCGGAGCGCCACGCGGCAGCCAAGCGCCATCAGTTCAGTGCGCGCCAGCCGGGATGATCGAAGTGCTTGGCGCAGGCATCAAGCGCCATGGTGAGCGCAATCGCTTTGATCGTTCCAAAATCCGGTTTCATACCGGGTTCCAAGAAATACATCGTTGATCAGCCGCCTCAGTTCCGGTAGGCGCGAACGCGCACCAGCAGGATGAGCAGCAATGCGAACGCGCCGCTCCAGCAGAGCGCCGCAAGTTGCAGCAGCACCGGCGGATCGTAGACGCCGAGACTCGCCAGCGCGCGCGCCAACGCCGCCGCACCGATGAGGATCGTAGCCCAGACCGGCGCGCGGGCACGCGACGGATCCTGTCGCGCCTTGAGTGTCCACGTCATGACCATCACGTTGAGCGTGAGCGTGCCGAGGGCGCCTACCGTAATGATGTGCAGCGCAGCGGTCTGGTATCGGCCCGCAGCGAGCGCGGCGCCGTACAGCAACAGGCCGATGGCGAGCCAGCCGTAACCTGCAGCGAGGCAGAGAAGATCAGGCCTGCCGCGCAGCGCCCACAGCCGCCAGCGCAGCAGGCGCACCGCCGAGAGCACTCCGGCGACGGTCGTTGCAGCGGCCGCCAACGTGACGAACAGCGGCCGGCTGGCGAACACCGATGCCGCGGCGGCGACCGCCATGGCGACGAGCAGGCCGCCTTCGATGCGCGGCTGTACCCGGGCATCGAGCTTGCCGCCTTGCCGGTAGAACTGGCCGGCGACCGTCGGCGCGATGAGCCGTCCGCCCATGAAAAGCATCAGCAGGGCGAAAAGCAGGACCGCAACGGTGAGTATGGTGTGCCGGGCGGAGGCGAAGCCGGCGTGCGGGGCGAGCTGAAACGCGATGCTGCTCGCGCAAATCGCCGTCAGCACCAACGGGAGCGCCTGGTTGCGCAGCTTCTTTGCGGCCCCGAGCAGCCGCGGCGCAAGGTGCACGGCAAGCAGCGCGGCGAACGCGATATTCGCCGCGGCCGCCGTCATGCTTTGCGGGGCAGAGAGAAACGTTGCGCGCGCGATCACCCAGAGCCCGGCCAGCAGGGCGAGGCGCGGCACGGCCATGGGGCCGAGNNCCGAGCATCGCGAACACGGACGCGGGCAGGACGAAGATCGCGTAGGCCGTCGCCGCCGGGAAGAAGACCATATTGCCCGCGACGCGCCGATGCGAGTTCGCTTTGCGTCCGTGCTCGGCCGACCGGTCCGAACCTGCCTGATGGTTGTGCATCGTCACTGCCATTCCCCATCGCAGTTTACAGGAATGGCCTTACCCTCCCGTTCAAGTCCACGCAAAACTCGCCATCAGCATTGCAATGGAGATGATGCCTGCAATCCTCTCCACCCTGCCATGCCGGCGAATTTCCCGGTTACTCTGGTGAGACTTCAGTTTTGCTTCCCGACTCGTTGCAAGTAAGAAAAACGCGTTGGGCAGGTAAACGGAGCTGTTCCATTGTCCAATACCCTTGTTTGGGCAACACCGGAAACCATGAATATTTGCCCGATCTGCCTTACCAACAAAGCCAATCCCGCCAAGGACAAACCGGCAACTCACGTATGCTGCGCGCGCAGAGTCCTCGCTGCTTCGACCATGTGCCTGAGCGCGGCCTCGGTTTCCGGCCAGCGGCGGGTCTTCAGCCCGCAATCCGGGTTGACCCAAATCCTGGCCGGATCGATGACCTCGGCCGCCTTTTCCAGCAACCGCAGCATTTCGACCGTATCCGGCACTCGCGGCGAATGGATATCGTAAACGCCGGGCCCGATTTCGTTCGGATATTTGAAACGGCCGAATCCTTCGAGCAACTCCATATCCGAACGTGATGTCTCTATCGTGATGACATCAGCGTCCAGCGCCGCGATCGCAGGAAGTATGTCGTTGAACTCCGAATAACACATATGCGTGTGGATTTGCACATCGTCCGCAACGCCGGCACTCGCGACGCGAAACGCACGCACCGCCCACTGCAGATACTCGTCCCACTGCGATTTTCTGAGCGGCAGCCCCTCGCGAAATGCCGGCTCATCGATCTGTATCATGCCGATACCGGCCTTCTCGAGGTCGGCGACCTCTTGCCGGATCGCCAGCGCAATTTGCAGCGCGATCTCGGCACGCGGCTGATCGTCGCGCACGAATGACCACTGCAAAATGGTGACAGGACCTGTCAGCATGCCCTTCATCGGTTTCTTGGTCAGGCTCTGGGCGTACTGGGTCCAGTCCACCGTCATCGGTTCGGGCCGGCATACATCGCCGAAAATAATCGGTGGTTTCACGCAGCGTGAGCCATAACTCTGCACCCAGCCAAATTCGGTGAACGCGAAGCCCCATAACTGCTCGCCGAAATACTCGACCATGTCATTGCGCTCAGCTTCGCCATGCACCAGCACGTCCAGTCCCAGCGCTTCCTGCTTTTCGATTACCAGCCTGATCTCCGCGCGCATCGTTTCCAGATACTGCAGGTAACCGGTTTCGCCACACCTGAAGGCGGCGCGCGCCTTGCGGATGTCCGGCGTCTGCGGGAAAGACCCGATAGTCGTGGTCGGAAACAGCGGCAGGTTGAAGCGGCTGCGCTGTCGCTCCTGCCGCACCGCAAAAACACTTTGACGCTCAGTGTCGGCGCGCGTCAAGCCGACCACGTGTCGCCGAACATCGGGATTGTGTATACGCGCGGACTCACTGCGGCTGCGTCTCGCCTCGGCCGATACCTGCAGTGCCGATTGTATCGCGTGGCGGCCCTCGCTCAAGCCGCGTGCGAGCGTCGCCACTTCACGCAGTTTTTGCACTGCGAACGCGAGCCAGCCACGCAGTTCAGGATCAAGTCTGGTTTCCAGTTCGAGATCGGCCGGGCAATGCAGCAGCGAGCAACTGGGCGCAATCCATAAACGCTCGCCGAGGACCGCATGCACGCGCTCCAGCATCGACAGGGTTTGTTCAAGATCAGCACGCCAGATATTGCGGCCGTCGATCACGCCCAGCGACAATATTTTGTCAGCGGGATAACCCGGCACAAAAGCGGCGAGCTGCTCCGGCGCGCGGCACAAATCGAGATGCAGGCCGGCTACCGGCAACGCTTTCAACTGCGCCGCATGCTCGCCAACACTGCCGAAATAAGTCGTCAGCAACAACTTGACGCCGGCGCCGTTCAACGCTGCATATGCCTGGTCGAGCGCTGCCCACCATGCCTGTGGCAAATCCGTCACCAATGCCGGCTCGTCGATTTGCACCCATTCCACGCCAAGCGCGGCGAGGTTCGTGAGGATGTCACGATAAGCGGACAGCAAGTGCGGCAACAAGCTCAGGCGTTCAAATCCGGACTCTTTCTCCTTCCCCAAATAGAGATATGTGATGGGCCCCACCAACACGACCTTGGGCTGGATGCCCAAACCCTTCGCCTCGGCTACTTCCTGATACAAATGATTCGAACCCGGTTGAAACACGGTACGGGATGCGAATTCCGGGACGAGGTAGTGATAGTTGGTGT
>PLYS01000528.1 GCA_003153455.1 Betaproteobacteria bacterium
GCTGGTTCGGCGCGTCGTAAACGGCGAGCTTGCCGGTTTTCGGCATGGATGGGTTCATGAACGTGGTCATGGATGGTGTCAATGCGCCGGACCGTTAATCGCGAAATCAAAGATCTGGTAGCTCTTGAGGATCGTCGCGCCGGCCTTCAGGCGATACGCATCGCTCAGTGGTTGGCTCACCACGAACGGCACCTTCGCCTCGGTCACGCCGCCGTGGGTGCGAAGCCGGTGCCCTTCGAGTCCCGACAGATCGTGATCCGCTTGCGCCGCGCCGACGCACACGTCGACGTTCGAAATCACCACCACGTCCGCCTCGCGATCCGCCGGAAGATCAAGCATCCTGCACGCTGTTACCTTGTCGTACACGGACGCGATACCGTCGAGCCCGCGCACCACGTCGATGATCTCCTTCGGCGTCGCCTTACCGCGGCACCACACGCGGACGAATCCTCCGAGTGCGCCGTGATGCGCGACGAAAGCATCGGTGATCGGGCAAATTACGCGGGTGTCGCCCTTTCCAAACTCTTTATCGAGTATGTCTTGCAGCCAGATCACATTAGGCTTGCCGTCCGCGTTGGACTTGTCGTTCATGCCGTGATCGGCGGTGAGCGCCACCACCGCGCCGAGCGCAGCGAACTTGCCGAAGCGCTGGTCCAGATCCATGTAGAACTTTTTCGCCTCGGGTTCGATCGGCGCGTACTTGTGTTGGATATAATCGGTGAGCGACAGGTACATGAGATCCGGGCGGTCGCGCTCGAGGATCTTAATGCCCGCGTCGAGCACGAACAGCGACAGGTCGGCGGAATACACGTGCGGCAGCGGCTTGCCGACGAATTCGAGCACGTTNNGGTCGAGGTTCTTGCTCAACTGCTTTCGCAACTTGTCCTTGGCGGTGATCGAGGCGACCTTCGCGCCGGCGCGCGCGAACTGCGAAAGAATGGTATCGCCGCGCAGCAGATCCGGCCCAGTCATGACGATGGCCTGGTTGGTCGCGGTGTCGAGGTAATAGTTGCCGGAGATGCCGTGCTTCGAGGCTGGGGTTCCGGTGATGATCGACATGTTGTTGGGGCAGGTAAAGCTCGGCACTGTGCCGTCCGCGACCACGCTGAAGCCCTGCTGCATGAATTTCGCGATGTTCGGAATGTATTCTTCCTTCAGCCCCTGCTGAAAATAGGCGGGGTCGCCGCCGTCGATGCACACGACGACCACCGGCTGCTCCGGCCAGCGGTAACTCACGCCATTGGCCGTCACCGGCGCATCATCATCTCTTCTTGCCATATTGTTGTGCATCATCTCAGAGTCGTATTGCGGATTTGTTACACTCCCTTGCGCGGGTCCTTGCGGGCCCGGACGGTTGGGAAAGATTGAAACAGGTTCGGGGGAAGAGGATACGTACCGAAAACTTTCAAGGGATCTTCTCGACGAAGACCTCAGAAACTGGATACCTCGGTTCACTTTAGACGTGGAGAAGGCCGCGAACCACGCCGCACCTCGTGCAAGCCACCAGGGGCGAAAGGACGACCGGGGTGTCACATATTTTGTGTGAGCCGTTGAAATGCGCATGCAATGGTGTGCACCCGTGACCTTGTTCCATCCTTGCTTGCTCAAGACGCTGGACGGTGAGAATTACCGGGCTTGTAGATGGAGAATCGCTGCTGACGTTCCTGCGTCAAGAAATGGCAATGCCGACGCGCCATGAGTCAAAGAATGCTTATGCCAAGCGCATGGCACGGTCGGCCTTTCCTCATCCAGTTGTTCACAAAATCGGTTAGAAACCTTGTAAACAATCTGCCTTCAGTGTTTGCGTCATCAGCGTGAAACCTGAATATTCGTTTGCGCTGCTCATTTTGGTATCAGCATGGCAAGGGTATGTAGTTGCAATCACTCCGTCCGGTGATCTACTTTGAATCGAATTTCCTTGAACTCGCTGGTCCAATGAATAATGTCCTGGAGCGTAGCTAGCTCGAGCAGGTTCGGCACGGCTGGAGATAAAGCTCGAAAATGACCCCCAG
Organism: Betaproteobacteria bacterium; assembly: GCA_003153455.1. GTDB lineage: Bacteria > Pseudomonadota > Gammaproteobacteria > Burkholderiales > SG8-41 > PALSA-1004. The sequence goes on from PLYS01000528.1 coordinate 2,013, forward strand.
CAGCTGAGACATTTGCTAAGCGAGACGGCGGTGGGTTACAGACTCCTGCCATAACCCGCTTGGGTTCACGCCGTTATCGCTGGCGCAAGACGCCTGGGTTACGCGCGATTCCTAGCAGACCGCTTACGCCGCCCGCGCTTCGCCTGCTTCATCGAGCTCGCGCAGCGACTTGATGTCGAGCTTGAAGCCGGCAGTCTCCCATTCCTCGATTTCTTCCTGCAGCGCGGCGGCGGTCAGCGGGTTGTGGGCGAGCCAGCCGCGGTCGATGCCGAGACGCAGCGTGCGGCCCTGCACCTCGGCGTCGATTTGCGGCAGCGCGATGTTGGCGCGGCTGCGATAAATCAGCGCCGCGAGCCTGAGCGCCATCACCATGCGCCAGTCGTTGATTTCGACGCCACGCGTGAAGATTTTATTGAGCGAGCGGCGGTGCGCGAGCAGCAGGGTCGCAAGCCGCCACTGCTCCCGCTGCGAGAAGCCCGGCATGTCGGCGTTCTGCACGATGTAGGCCGAAT
>PLYS01000462.1 GCA_003153455.1 Betaproteobacteria bacterium
TCGGCGGCGATCTGCGCCATTGCGGAGACGATTCCCTGCCCGATTTCTACCTTGCCGGTGCGCACCGTGACCGTGCCGTCTGCATTGATCCGCACCCAGCGGTCGAGCCGCCGGTTGGCGTTGAGCGTGGGCGGAAGCATGGTTATTGGCGTACTCATTGCGGCGCGCCTGCAGCCATGCTCAGCGCTGCCCGCTGGATCGCGCGCACGATGCGGGTATGCGTGCCGCAGCGGCAGAGGTTGCNNGAAGGCCTGCTGCAACGGATGCAAACGCTCAAGCGTGCCAAGCCCTTCGATCGTGGTGATGCGCTTGCCGGCGGCCGCCCACAGCGGCGTGTCGCATGACTGCACATTCTGGCCGTCGATCAGCACATTGCAGGCTCCGCACTGGCCGAGGCCGCAGCCAAAGCGCGTGCCCTTCAGCTGCAGATCATTGCGCAGGATGTAGAGCAATGGGGTGTCGGCTTCCGCGGTAACGGAGTGCTCGATGCCGTTCACATTGAGTATGACAGTGTCTGTCATGTGGCTATGACTGGATAAACGGACGCTTACAAACGATGTCCCAAAGCGGCCGCGTCCTGTATCGCCTCGAAAGCGGTCCGCGGTAGTGCGCAATCTCCCACGTCGAATACAGCAGGACCGCCAGCAACCGTCTTCAGGATTGCGGCGAGCTTCATTTGCGGCACCATGGGACGCGCTGGAACGATGAGGTCAAGGCCGCGCAGTTCGACGTCCTGCCCTGCCTGTCGCAGCAGCGCGCGATCACTTCCAAGCGCTTCGACTGTCGTGCCCAAGTATATCCTGACGTTCCTGCGCGCGCGCAGGTTGGCCACATACTGCCAGCGCGGGCGCACCCCCAGCTCGGCGGACAGGTCATTGCCAGGCTCCACTACGGTGACTTCTCCCGCGCGCTCGGCGAGCGCATGTGCGATGCCCACGCCCAGCATGCCGCCCCCGATGACCAACACTCGCCGGATATCGCCGCTGCGCTTTCGCAGCACGGAAAACGCGGCCACGACCGGTGCGTCGTCCATTCCGGGGATGCACGGCATGCCAGGCGCCGCTCCGGTTGCGACCACCACGGCGTGCGGATGCAATTCAAGGACGAGGTTCTCGTCCGCGTCGACGCCATACCGCATGCTGGCGCCCGCGCGGCCGGCTGCGCCTGCGAGATACCCGGCAAGCGCCGCGAAATCGGAACGACCCGGTATGTGGCGGCTCAGCAGGAGTTGACCCCCGGGCTCGGATTCGCGTTCCAGCACGGTCACCGCGTGTCCACGCAATGCAAGCACGCGTGCAGCCTCCAGACCCGCAGGACCTGCTCCGACGACCACGATCTGCTCCCGGCGCGCTGCGGCGCGAATTGCGTAGTGCCGCTCGCGAGCCGTTTGCGTGTTGGCGAGACACAGTACCGGCTCGTTCTGGCCAAGCAGATCGCTGCATTTGAGACACGCTACGCAGTAGCAGATCTCATGCGCGCGCCCTTCCCGGCTTTTGCGAGGCCATTCGGCATCGGCGTGCAGGGCCCGGCCCACCGTCACGAAATCCGCGGTGCCGGCTGCCAGAATGCTCTCCGCGACGTGCGGGTCGCTGATCCGGCCTGCGACGCTCACGGGGATTTTAACCGCTGGCCGAATCGCAGCCGCCAGCGAAGCAAGACAGCCTTGCGGCATCTCCATCGGCTGGACGATCCACGGCGCCGACTCGTAAATTCCGGCCGAGACGTCGATCAGATCGATACCCGCTGCTTCCAGATGGGGCGCGATGCGGCGCGCGTCGGCAGGCGTCAAGCCGCCTTCGACGTGCTCATCTGCCGATGTTCGGTACAGGAGCGGGACATCGGTTCCGGCGGCGGCTCGTACGGCGCGTATGACTTCGACGGGAAAGCGCAGGCGCCGCTCGAAATCGCCGCCGTATTCATCTTCCCGCCGGTTGGAAAACGGCGACAGGAACTGGCCGATCATATAGCCATGCGCGCCGTGGATCTCGATGACATCGAACCCGGATGCGACCGCACGCACCGCAGCGGCTGCAAACGCTTCGACCAGATCCCGGATTTCGCGGATGGTCAGAATCCGCGGCATCTCGCCGCCCGCGATTGCAGTACACGGCACTGCCGACGGCGCTACCGGCTGTGTCATCGTAACCGCCGAGGAAGTTTCCCGGCCCGCGAAATAAATTTCGGCGCCGACGAGCGCGCCGTGGCGATGACAGGCCTCGACCAGACGGCGGTAGCCCGTTATGAGTTCGTCGTCATGCATGCCGAGCTGGTAACGGTGGCCCATGCCCGCCGGGTGTACGTACATCGATTCCAGCATGATGAGCCCTGCTCCGCCTTCCGCCCGAGCGGTGCAGTAATCGATGTAGCGCTGAGTGACGGCCCCCGTTGGCGTTGCGAGATTCTTTTCCATCGGCGCCATGATGATCCGGTTGCGCACAGCGAGGCGCCCGATGCGGCCGGGTGAGAAAAGATGCGGGAAATCGCTCATGCGCTTATCCTCTTCCGCAATTCCACTGGCGCCGGTTTTGCATTAGGAGTTTGTCGGGGCTAAGTCTGACAAACTCCCAGCCGCTGGTAAACCCAGCGCGCCGCCGCAAACAGCCTGCGGTCGTCACTGCGCCTGGCGATGAGTTGCGCGCCGATTGGCAGTCCATGGGGACCCTTGAATACCGGCAGCGTTACCGACGGCACGTGCATGGTCGTCCAGATCATGTACACCCATGGGTGGACTGTCGGATCCCGCCCGATCGGCGCTTCGCCCGCTGCCGACGCCGCGAGGAGTATGTCGTACTTACCGATTATCGGCGCGAGCAACTGCCGGCAGCGCTCGACCAATTCGCGCATGCCGACATAGTGTTCGTAGCTGCACGCCAGGCCGTCCTTGAGCCGCCCGTTGCGCAAAGTCTCACTGATCTGTTCCCAGCGGTTTTCGATTTCCCAGGTGAAGTTGCGCGCGAATTCAAATCCGGAAATCCAGCGGTGCGCCGCCTCGAGACCTTCGAAATCTCCGGGCAGCGTGACCTCCTCGACCCTGGCGCCGGCGCGTGCCAGTCGTTGCGCGGCATTCTCGAGCAGCTGCTGCGTCGTCGGTTCCAGCCGCGGCCACGCGTGAGTGCGGCAAAAACCGATGCGGGGTGCCGGCACATCGTCCGGAATCGGCACGGGCTCGACGCCGAGCAGCACGTCGCGATACAGCGCGACGTCCTCCATCGAGCGCGCGAAAATACCGAGCGTGTCGAGCGACCCCGATGCTTCCATGACGCGGGTAGTGCGCAAATCGCCCCACGTCGGGCGATAGCCGAATACGCCGCAGAACGAAGCGGGCCGCGTCGTCGAACCGGTCGTCTGTGTGCCGATCGCCAACGGCACCATGTAGTCACCCACTGCGGCGCCGGAGCCGCTCGACGAGCCGCCCGGCGTGCGCGCCGGGTCGTGCGGATTGCGGGTCTTGCCCGGATGAACGTTCGCAAACTCGGTGGTGACGGTTTTGCCCATCAATAAGCCGCCGGCCTTGCGGCTGAGCGCGACGCAGGCAGCGTCGTTCCATGGCTGGTGACCTTGGTAGATCGGCGAGCCGTACTCGGTCGGCATGTCGCAAGTATCGATGATGTCCTTGACGCCGAACGGCACGCCGGCCAGCGGCCCGCGCTTGCCGCTTTTGTCGAGCGTGCGCGCCTGCGCGATCACCTGGTCCGGGTTCAGGTAATGCCACGCTTGCACCTGTGGTTCGCGCGCAGCGATGCGCTCGAGGCAGGCGCGCGCCACCGCTTCGCAGGTGGTCTTGCCGGCGTTGATTCCCGCTACGATCTCCGTCGCCGTCAATTCATTCAGCGGTGTCGACAACTTGCTCATGGTTCGTTGTTCATGGTTCGTTGTTCGTGGTTCGATACGTGCAGCCCGTTGGAGTTGGTATTGCTGTTCACGTACCACGAGTCACGATCCACGTACCACGATCCTCTGTCAGTCAATACGGATACCGGCGGTCTTGATCACCTTCGACCAGGTGGCCAGTTCCTTTTTGATGAACGTCGCAAGCTCTTCCGGCGTGCTGCCGACCGCATGCGCGCCAACGCCCGCAACGCGCTCTTTTACCTCGGGAACCGCCAGGGTTTTGACGATTTCCTGATGCAGCCGGCTGATCACTGCGCTGGGCGTTCCCGCGGGAACCATCACGCCCTGCCATTCATACACTTCATAGCCGGGCACGCCGGCTTCGGCAACAGTCGGGATTTCGGGAAGCGCGGGATCGCGCTTCAGAGTGCTCACGCCCAGCCCTATCAGCCTTCCGGATTTGAAATATTGAATCGACGACGGAATAGTCGCGAACAGGACCGCGGTTTCGCCGCCGAGAATCGAAATTACGGCAGGTCCACCTCCCTTGTAAGGAACGTGCACCATCTTGGCGCCGCTCATATAAGTGAAAAGCTCGGTTGCCAGATGATTGGCGCTGGCATTGCCGGCTGAACCATAATTCAGGCTGCCCGGTTTCGCTTTGGCGAGCGCGATCAACTCCTTGACCGATCTCGCCGGCACCGACGGGTGCACCGACAGCACCATCGGCACCAGCGTGACCAGGCTCACGGGCGCCAAGTCCTTTTCCGTGTCGAATGGCATTTTGCTGAGCATGAACGGGTTTGCGCCAAACGAGAGGTTGGCCACTCCCAGCGTATAGCCGTCGGGAGGGGATTTCGCGACCATGTCCATGCCGATCGTCGCGGCGCCGCCGGGGCGGTTGTCGACAACGACCTGCTGGCCGAGGCGTTCCGACAACCGCGGCGCGAGAATCCGAAACACCACGTCAGTTGAACCCCCGACCGCAAACGGGATAATGACGCGTATTGATTTAGCGGGGTAACCTTGCGCAGCGGCAGAACCTGCGTAAATCAACGACACGGACCACAACGTCGACAAAAAACGAAGCAACGTGGAATTCATTTTGTCCTCCTCTGATCGCCGGCAATCAAGCATACTTCTTGCAAGGGTGACCTGCCGCCTCGAGCCCCATGCTGGATTTTAGAGCTTTTTCGATCGCCTCGCGATCCGGGGAAGGGCGCGCACCGACTTCGCTGCATCGATCAGCGTGGTCCGATCGGCGCCGGACAATTTACCGAGATCTCCGTCCTTGAAGTAGGTCAGCGCCTTGAGGCATGCGGCGGGTTGAAAGGCGTTGCCGAAGAACAGGCGCGCCGCGGCGAGCCCCGGCGCCACCGGACAGCCGGCCCGGATCATTGCCGCGATGTCCCGGTAGTCTTTTTGTTCGCTTCGTTGCAGAATGACCTTGAGCTTATGCGCCATCAAATCGTCGAGCGAGGCGACTCTCGCGACGCCGTCGTCGCAAAGCAGCGGGTCGCCGATCCGGCCGAACGACATGCCGCCGAAGAAGGACACCTTCACGCCGTGGCGGCTGCCCGGTCCGGGCCCTGGCACCAATACCACGAGCGTGTCATTTGAATCCTGCAGCGTCGTCGCTCGCCGCATGAACGCGAACGCAGCCCTGATCTCGTCCTTGACCAGCCCCCGGTCGTGAAAAAAACCGAAGTCAACGGAACGGCGGTGCCCGAGATGAAGCGAAACCGCGGTTCCACCGTACAAGACAAAGCCGAGTCCGACGCTGGGACGCAGTTCCGGCCACAGCTCGCGCTGCGGCTGCGCCAGCGCGGCGAAATTCGGCGAGAGAGTTGCAGTGGCAGCCATCGGCGCGCAATGCGTTCAGCGCAGCGTGCGCCGGGGCAGAGGCGGAATCCGCCCGCGCGTCAAGCCCAGCCGATGATGCCAATAGATCCAGGATCGCTCGGATAACCGCCCGGCTTCGGCCTCGCGCAGCGCGCGCACCATTGCCTCGCGCCCAAGCGTTGCTTCGAGCTTCAAGACGTCGTCATAGTCGCCCATCTCCATGACGTGGGTGGCGATGAAGTTCGGCCTTGCCAGTGCCGCAGCGGGGGAAAGCCACCAGACGTAGCGCCGGGCCAGCGTTCGCAGCAGACGATTGCCGGCACTCGCCCGTTTTGCGGGGCGTCCCGCAGCGCGCCGCACAATCACCGCGGCGACCGGAATGATCCATTGGTGGCCGATTTTCCGCGCGCCGGGAATGCGGCGGGCGGCGAGCAGTTGCAGGACGCGTATCCGGCTCACCCCTTCGCGCCCGGCGAATTGCGATACGGAAAGATGCGATGCTGCGCCCTGCCCGGCACGCTTGACCATGCCAGAATTATAGCATAATCCCTTATCATTCAGGTAGGGTTTAACCGCGTCGTGATACGTGGTTCGTGGTACGTGGCTCGTGGCTCGTGGTTCGTGATTAGTGATTCGTGATTAGCGACTGCTGACTGCAAACTGCTGACTTTCGCTGTCATTGCGAGGCCCGGAGGGCCGTGGCAATCGCGTTGTTGGAAAGACGGGATCGCCACGAGTGATACGGCCGTTGCGTGTGCCACGAGATTGCTTCGTCGCTGCAGTCCTCGCAATGACAGCGTGAAACGCCACACCAGCCACGTACCACGAACCACGTATCACGTACCACGAATCACGAGCTGAAAGCCGAGATTCCTGTCTGGGCGCGGCCCAGCACCAGCGCGTGGATGTCGCTGGTGCCTTCGAGCGTGTTCACGGTCTCCATGTTCAGCATGTGGCGAATCACGTGAAATTCGTCCGAAATGCCGTTGCCGCCATGCATATCGCGCGCCATGCGCGCAATCTCGAGCGCCTTGCCCGTCGAGTTGCGCTTCATGAGCGACACCATCTCCGGCGTTGCCTTGCCCTGCTCGCGCAACCGGCTCACGTGCAGGCACGCCAGCAGGCCGAGCGCGATCTCGCTCTGCATGTCGGCGAGCTTTTTCTGTATCAACTGATTGGCCGCAAGCGGCCGGCCGAACTGCTTGCGGTCGAGTACATACTGGCGCGCTGCGTGCCAGCAGAAATCAGCGGCGCCGAGCGCGCCCCAGCAGATGGCGAAGCGCGCGTTGTTGAGGCAGCCGAACGGCCCTTTCAGCCCCGACACGTGTGGCAGCAGATTTTCCTCCGGCACGAACACCTGGTCCATCGCGATCTCGCCCGTGGGCGATGCGCGTACTGAGAACTTGCCTTCGATCTTGCGCGTGGACAGTCCCTTCATGCCGCGCTCGAGGATGAATCCGCGAATGACTCCGGAGTCGTCCTTCGCCCACACGACCATGATGTCGGCGATCGGCGCGTGCGTGATCCACAGCTTGGTGCCGCTCAATGCATATCCACCGTCGACTTTGCGGGCGCGCGATATCATGCTGCCTGGGTCTGAACCGTGATCGGGTTCGGTAAGTCCGAAGCAGCCGAGCAGTTCGCCCGTGGCCATGCGCGGGAGATACTTCTGACGTTGTTCCTCGCTGCCATAGGCATAAATCGGCGTCATCGCCAGCGCGCCCTGCACCGAGCACGCCGAGCGGTAGGACGTATCGACGCGCTCGAGTTCCCGCATGATGAGACCGTAGGCGACATAGCCGATGCCCGCACAACCGTAGCCTTCGAGTGGTGCGCCGAGATAACCGAGCTCGCCCATTTCGCGCATTACCTCGACATCGAAGGTCTCGGTGCGGTTCGCGTGCAGGATGCGCGGCATCAGCTTTTCCTGCGCATACTGACGCGCCGTATCGCGGATCAGCTTTTCTTCCGAAGTCAGCTGCTGTTCGAGCAGAAAAGGATCCTGCCAGTCGAAGCGGCCGCCCATGAGGGTGACTGTGGAGGTATCGTTCATCTGCGGAAGTCTGCAACCGAGCGCGCGAGCTGGCCGTCGCGGCGTTTCAAAGGCCGCGTGACAGGCCGGGTCGGACCGAAGGTCGGGATGTAGGCCGAGTGCTTGCCGGCACCTCCGAGCACGATTACATACGCGTTGTCGGGGCTCTTCATGACGGGGATCAGCCTGTCCGGACCCGCTTCCACGAACTCGTTCTTAAACACCGGCCACTGGCGTATGCGGCGCTCGATGTTTTCCTCCGACAGTGCGCCGAGCGGAACCCGCCCATGCTCAAAGATATATTTCTTTACGTCGGCCTTGGAGTAGCCGTCCTGCGCGATGGTGGCTGCGTGCTCCGGACCGAAGATGAGCGCCGGTGGACCGTCGAAATAAAGGTTATTCGCGCCGGTCGTCGCGACGACTCCGGCCATCATCTTGAGCAGGCCCGCACCGGTGATGCTCTCGTGATCGTTCACGTTATGCTGGCCCTCGGCGCCGAACACCGTCACGGTGCTGACATCGCGGGCAAAGCCCAGTTCGACGTGGAGCGGCTCCCAGGGGCTCGCGTCCTCGTTCTCGGCGGCGCAAAAAGTGTACTTGGCCGGTGAGCCGAAAGTCGCCATATCGCCTGCACCCGGGATCGCGCCGCCGACGTTGAGCATTGCAAGCCGCACCGCGCGTCCGATCGTAGCGTTTGCCTGATTGCCCGGGCCAAATGCGTTGTACCCCGAATTCATCCTGAGCTCTTTCGCCACCGGGCCGTTCACGATGAGCAGCGTCGTGCACGGATGCGTGGTTGCGTTTACGCCGTATAGATTGAACTCTTCCGCGCACAACGCCTCGATCGCGGTCATTACGACCGGAAAATACTCGGGCCGGCAGCCGGCCATCACGGCATTGGCTGCAAGGCGCAGCGGCGTGGCTGCGCCGTAGCGCGGGGCGACCAGGCCAATCGGTTCGTCCCACGGCCGGTCGCAGTAATCGAGCATGCGTTCCACGCGTTCGGCGCTCGGCGGCACGATGGGCAGACCGTCGCTCCAGCCCTTTTCACGGTACAACTCGTTGATGCTCTCGAAGTCGTCATCGGCTTCAAAGCCGGCACCCGGCGCCTTCATCAGCACGTTAAGAGCGCTCATTTGATATGCTTCCTCACCAGGTCGGCAAATTGGGGGGCCGCCTGCCCGGCGCGGGCCTTGACCTCTTCGAGAGAAATCCCGCCCAATGGATGCGTGATCTCGAGCAACGGCAGCTCAGGCACGCCAAAGGTGCGCGCCTGCGCCTTGCCCAGCTTGAGAAATGGTCCGGAATAAATGACGGCGGTGATGAGACCACGTTTCCGGAGTTCTGCCATGTCGTGGACACTCCACGACGTGCACGATCCTCAGTCGGCCATTGCGCTGACGACGAAGTCAGCCTCCGCGGTGAGTTGATCGAGCACCTGCTTGGGAGCAGGCGTGCTGGGATTATTTTTTCTCAGGGACACTACCGAGGTAACCGGAAGCAGCTTACGCATGCCGTCCATCACGAAGGCGAGCAGATGGTCGGCGTTGCCTTTGGTATTGTCGAGCGTGCCGAGACGGATGCCACCCGCCTTGATCTGACGCGCCTCACCCGCACCTGCAAATTGGTGCAGCGGCGCTTCGGGCGATATCAGGAAGACTTTCTGACTCATCGTACGCTCCTTCAGAGACGGATTAATCAATAATCAGCCGGCGCTACGCCGGAAACTGCATCGGCGCAAGGGTGCCCGGCGCAAGCGTTTGCGGCGCTTCCGCGTTGACGAAATTGAATTCGAGCTTGTTGCCGACCGGATCGCGCAGGAAGATCTGGTAACCCGCGTCTGGAACGTTTTGCTCGTCGAACACAATCCCGAGCCGTATCAGGCGCTCGCGAAATTCCGCCGCGCCGCTCATGGTGAACGCAATATGATCGACACTCGCTTTGTGGGCGTCCTTTGGTGTCCAGCCCTCGGGGTAGCGCACCACGACGTGAATGATCGGACGCTCGTCGAGGTAGAGCCACGCCCCCTCGTTTGGAAATGCGGGACGAAATCCGCATTTGAGTCCGAGCGCATCGCCGTAAAATTTCTTTATCGCAGGCAAATCGCGCGGACTGCAGCCGATGTTCACATGATTGAAACCGTGAAGCTTCATGTCACTTTCCTGAATATCCTGCATCGCGCCATATTCTCAATCTATCAGTGGGTGATCCGTGCGGTTATTCGGGCTTTATGCCGGCGTGGCTCGCCACCTTCTGCCACTTCTCGATCTCGGTCTTGATGTATGCGGCGTGCTGCTCGGGTGTATTGCCGACCGGGACGGCGCCGCGATCGAGCAGCTCCTTGCGAGTAGACGGATCCTGAAGGGCTTTCACGAGCGCAGAGTTGAGTTTCTCCACGACAGGCCGCGGCATTCCCGCTGGCCCCAGAAAGCTGAATCCACTGCTGACGACAAAGCCCGAGACGCCGGATTCCTGCATGGTGGGAACATCCGGTAGAGACGGCGAGCGTGTCGCTCCGCACTGCGCAATCGCGCGCAGCTTGCCGCCGCGAATATGCTCGATGACAACCGGGATGCTTGGAAACGCGAGCTGCACGTGTCCCGCTATCAGGTCGACTATCCCCGGGGCGATGCCCTTGTACGGCACGTGCACCAGCTTGATGTTGGCCTGCGCGTTGAGCAGTTCTCCCGCCAGATGGCCGACACTGCCCTGACCGGAGCTGGAAAAGAAAATCTGCCCTGGCCGCGTCTTGGCGAGCGCAATGAATTCCTTCACGTTTTTCGCCGGCAGCGATGGGTGCACTACCACCGAGGTTGGTATGTCGACGATGAGCCCCAGCGGCGTAAAGTCCTTGATCGCGTCGAACGGCAGCTTCTTGATGAGCGAGGGATTGATCAGAAAGCTCGCGGCGGCGATAAGCGTCGTGTAGCCATCGGGCGCGCTTTTCGCGGCAATCTCCGCCCCGATATTGCCGCCTGCGCCCGGACGATAATCGAAGACCAGCTGCTGTCCCAGTTGTTCGCCCATCTTCGGCGAGAGCAGCCGGAAAATGATGTCGCTGTTGCCGCCCGGCTGGTTGGGGTTGATGACCCGGATTATCTTGCTGGGATAAGATTGCGCGCCAACTTGACCGGTCGTGAATCCCGCTGTCGCGGCCAGGAATGCCAGAGCAAGCTGGAACAAGTGCGGACGCATTTTCATTTCCTCCCCTTTTTTCTGCCTTCAGCTATCACTGCGCTTCGATCTTCGCCGCGCGCACGATTTCCGCGTAGCGCTTGATATCGGCCCGCAATATTTTCTGAAATTCCGCCGGGGTATTGCCGGCGGGCTCGTATCCGCCGGAGATGAAAAACTCCTGCAGCTTCGGCTCCTGAATTGCTTTGCGTATCTCGGTATGGAGTTTGTTCACGATTGCGGCAGGCGTTTTTGCAGGCGCGAACCAGGCGTGCCAGCCGGTATCGTAAATAAATCCGGGCAGGCCGCCTTCCGCAATGGTGGGCACGTCCGGCAAAGACGCCAGGCGCGAAGCGCCGGTAAAACCCAGTGCCCGCAGCCGCCCCCCCTTGACATGCGGTATGGCGACAATCGCCGCGGGAAAATGCAGATTAACTTCACCGCCCAGGACCGCGTTGAGCGCCGGCCCACCGCCTTTGTAAGGCACGTGCAGCAAATGGATTCCCGCCTTCAGGCTGAAGAGTTCTCCCGCCAGATGCTGGCCGTTGCCGATTCCTGCCGAGCTGTAGCTCAGCGCTTTTTCCTTCGCCAGCGCGATCACCTCTTTCACCGAGTGCGCCGTCAGCGAAGGATGGGCTACAAACAGATAGCCCAGGCCATTGACGTAATTCGTGATCGGGACGAAGTCTTTTTCGGTGTCGTAAGGNNTTCGCCACGATATCGAAGCCGATGATGCCGTTCGCCCCGCCCCGATTGTCCACCACTATGGTCTGTCCCAACTGGGACTCCAGTTGTCGCGCCAGCACTCTCGCGAACGTGTCGACATTACCGCCGGGCGGGAACGGCAGGACGAGGCGGATCGGATGATTCGGATAATCCGGCCCTGAACCTCCTGGGCTTTCGTCGAAGGACGAAGCGGGCTGCCCCCAGGCATGAGTCCAAGCAATGAATGCAAGCCCCGCCAACATCAGAACGGCCAAACGCTGCATCGTCATCTTTCCCCCTGCCTGAAAATTGTCGCTTATTTCACGAGGCGCTTGACGACCTTCATCCGTTGCACGGTGTCACCGGCCAAATGCGTCCATATGATGCTGTCGCGAACCAGCTTGTCGGCGCATGCATCCATCGTGAAACCCGCTGCGCCATGGATATCCATATTGAGGTGGGTGACCCGCTGTATGACGTCCGTCGAATAATTCATCACGAGAACGTTGTTCGACGTGTCGGGCAAGGTCCGGTCTCTCTCCCACGCGACCCGCATCACGAATGAACGTAACGCTTCGGTCAGCATGTGCATCTCGGAGAGCTTAAGCTGAATGACCTGGTGCTCGGCAATGTCCTTGCCGTCCTGCAACTGCGTCCGGGCGTGCCGCATGGCCGATTCGAGGGCCGCCTCGCAAACGCCCAATGCGTTGGCCGCAAGCTCGAGGTCGCCGAAATCCGAGGTGTCGCCGGCGCGCGCCTTCACGCCGCCGTTCACTTCGCCTACGATGTTGGCGTGCGGCACGCGCGCGTTCTCGAAAATCAATTCCGCGTTCTGGTAGAAACTCCAACCGCTCTTGTTGTACACCTTGCCGACTCGGAAGCCGGGCGTGTCACTCGGCACCAGGAATAACGTGCCGCCTTGCCGAATACTGACATTCGGGTTCGTCCGCGCGTCTACAAAAAACAGCTTGCCCACGCTCCCGTTTGCAATGAAGCACTTCTCGCCGTTCAGGATCCACTCGTCGCCCTTGCGTTCCGCCTTGAGCTTAAAGCCGGCCTTCGGGTCATCTGCGGGCGGCAGTCGGTTGTCGGAACCGGCATTGGGTTCGGTTCCGCCCTTGCCCAGCAAATACGTATCGTCGGCGAGAAAAGGCTTCAGGAAACGCTCTTTCTGGTCCCTGGTGCAGGCGGCGGCAATTAGATGGCTCCACTTCCAGCATTGGCTGAAGGTCTTGGAGATGGAGCTGTCGCCCTTGGCGAGTTCCTCCATCACCACGGCCTGCGTCACGAAGTCGATGCCGTGTCCGCCCCACTCCTTCGGCACCGCCGCCGTGCGGAATCCGAGTTTGGAGCCTTTTCGGATGATCTCCCAATCGAATCGCTCGCGCGGATCGGAAATCTGATCGCGCTGCAGCGAAATTGGACGTATCTCTTCCTGCGCAAACTTCCGCGCCTTCAGCTGCCATGCGCGCTGTTCTTCGTTCAACGAAAAATCCATGCTGTCCCTGCCGTTAGGCGGCCACTGGCCGCTGGTATCCTGCCAGTGCCTCGGCAATTTGGAGTTTCGCAGCGCTGTTGCTGTTCCCGGAATGCAGGAAGATCAACGCGTCGCCGACATACCTTTGCATCGGCATATCCCGCATCACGCCCATGGCGCCGAAGACCTCCGCGGCGGTCAAAGTAACCTGGTGGACCACTTCGGAAGTAAAGACCCTCGCAATGGTCTCAAGCGGCAGATCTGCGAGGCTGCGGTCGGCGTAGGCGCCCGGATGGTCGGAGGCCCAGGCCGCCTGCCAAATCATGTTGCGTGCCACCTCCAGCTTGATCGCTATCTCGGCCAATATCGTCCCTATGGCCTCGTGCCCGATAATAGCGCGTCCCCCCTGGACCCGCAGTTTTGCGTATTCGACTGCGGCTTCGTACGCGGCCCGGCCGAGGCCCAGGTTCATTGCTTCGATCAACGGGTTGCCGCGCCCCATTATTGCTGCGCCGCCGCTCAGCGGACTTTTCCCTTCTTCGCCAAGCAAACTCTCCGCAGGTACCCGGCAATCCTTGAAAACCAGCTCGCCGCGTGTGCCATGGTACCAAACGGGAACCTGTTCGGGTTCGCGTACCGTAAGACCGGGCGTGTCGCGTGGCACCAGCAGGGTACTCACGCCATTCATGCCCGATGATTTAGGGTCGGTTCTGACCTGGACGGCGACCAGCTTGGCAATGGGGGCATTGGTAATAAAATCTTTGACGCCATTGATCACCCAGTCGCGCTTGCTATCCCGCACTGCGGTCGTTTTGACGCCGGTTTGCGTAACAGCCGGACGATAGTAGTTCCACCCGGCATCGGTATTGGGCTCATGGTCTGCAAACGCGAGGTGATATCTATCGTCCGCCAGGAACTGGGGCAGAAAGCGCGCGCGCTGCACGGGCGTCATCGCCTGATCGAACAGCAGGTGACCCAGAGCTGATGTCTGCGCGAGGGTGGCAGCGACACCTACGTCTCCTACAGCGAGTTCTTCCGTAACAA
>PLYS01000341.1 GCA_003153455.1 Betaproteobacteria bacterium
AGGACCGTCCGGCGCTGTCGATGATCAAGCGCGCGCAACAGCGCGGCGAAATCAGGCCCGGCGACACGCTGATCGAGCCGACCAGCGGCAACACCGGCATTGCGCTGGCGATGGCAGCCGCGATGATGGGCTACCGCATGGTGCTGGTGATGCCCGAGCACCTCTCGGTCGAGCGCCGGCAGACGATGGCCGCGTTCGGCGCAAGAATCGTGCTGACGCCGCAGAGCGGCGGCATGGAAATGGCGCGCGATATCGCAGAAAAAATGCGCGACGAAGGCAGCGGCGTGATCCTCGACCAGTTCGCTAACCCCGACAATCCGCTCTCGCACTACGAAGGCACCGGTCCCGAAATCTGGCGCGACACCGGCGGCAAGATCACGCATTTCGTCTCCAGCATGGGCACTACCGGCACCATCATGGGAGTGTCGCGCTATCTCAAGGAAAAAAATCCTTCGGTTCAGATCATCGGCTGCCAGCCGACTGAGGGATCGCAGATTCCCGGGATACGCAAGTGGCCGCCGGCGTATTTGCCAAAAATTTGCGACTGGACCCGCGTCGACCGCGTGATCGAGGTGACGCAGGCGGATGCCGAGGACCTGACACGGCGGCTGGCACGCGAGGAGGGCATATTCGCCGGCGTATCGTCCGGAGGCGCGTTGTCGGCGGCATTGTTGGTATCGGCCGAAGTCAAAAACGCGATCATCGTTTCCATCATCTGCGACCGCGGCGACCGTTATCTTTCCACCGGGATTTTCCCTGCCTGAGTTTCAAGGCGCTGCGTCAGCCGTGCTATACCTGCGGATACTATGCGTTGCCGCAGGCATGCTGTTCGGCGCTTGCGCCACGGCGCAGCAAATCGCGCTCACTATTGACCGCATCGATGGGCCGTCCTTTGCCGCGAGCAAGATCACGGGGATGTTGGGCGCTGCGGGCACGATAGCGCTGGACCTCCAGGTTGCCGAGGTCAGTATCGCCGGCAGCACCTGGCGCAACGTGCGCATCCGTTGCCCCGAGCTCAAGCAGGAGCGCGATCAGCTGGTCTGCGCCCAGGGCGTGCTCGAAACCCCGGCCAAGATCCCGCTCAGCTTGCGTTACTCGACGCAGACCCGAAACCTCGATCTCGCGCTCAAGCCGGCGGCGGGCGAGGAATGGCGGTTGACGCTTGAATCGCGCCCGGCGGCGCAAACGTTCACGCTCGCCATCAGCAACGGACTGCTGACGCGGCTCGACTCATGGTGGCCGGTGGGTTGGCCCAAACCGAATGCCGGCAGCGTCAGCGGCAAGCTGGTGTTCGGCGATGAGCGCGATGCGCAGGCCAGCGCAGAATTGACGGTTACCAACTTCGGTTTCGGCGACGACAGCGGGCTGCATGCCGGCGAAAAGATCGCCGCCACGTTCGCGCTGCAGGCGCAACAGCGCGGCGGGCAATGGCAATGGCAAGGCAAGCTCGCGTGGCACGGCGGCGACGTGTTCTGGCAGCCGCTGTTCATCGGCGGCGTTGGCCATGCGTTGAATCTTACTGGCACGCTGGACGCGCAACGCGTGTCGGTCGAACACGGCCGGCTTGCGCTGGCGGGTAT
This sequence comes from Betaproteobacteria bacterium, assembly GCA_003153455.1. Lineage (GTDB taxonomy): Bacteria > Pseudomonadota > Gammaproteobacteria > Burkholderiales > SG8-41 > PALSA-1004. Next base: position 1,581 of record PLYS01000341.1, read on the forward strand.
CGGCGATTTCGATTTTCATGGTACGCTCGAGCGCGCCGGCGCCAAGCTCGCGGCTGCGAGCTTGAAAAGCGGCGACCTCGAGGTCGCGGCACTCTACGAAAAACTGCTGAAACCGATGCTGCAGGCGACGGCGTTCGGCGACTTGCGCTGCGATGGACGCGCCGATATTGCGGTCGAGCTGCGTGACGGCAAGCTCACGGCCGTCGACCTGGGACTCAAGCAAATTTTGCTCGAAGATAAAGGCCTCCGTTTCGCGCTGTTTGGCCTTGACGGCAATCTGCCATGGCGCAGCGACGAGGCGAGCTCGGCGCAGTTGCGTATCGCAGGGGGCAAAGTTCTGCGCCTGCCATTCGGCGCTTTTGAGCTGCCGCTCGAAATGCGCGGTGTCAGAGTCCGTACCCGGCAGGTGCAGGTCCCGGTGCTCGACGGCAGATTGACCATCGGTGACTTCGCCGCCGACGGCGAAGGCGCAACCTGGCGCTGGCGCTATAGCGGCGGCATCACGCCGGTGTCGATGCAGCAGTTCACGACCGCGCTCGGTCTGCCCGTCATGCACGGCACGCTGTCGGCAGTGATTCCGACCGTTAGTTATCAGCAGTCAACGCTCAAGATCGATGGCGCGTTGTTATTCAGGGTGTTTGACGGCACGGTCGTGGCGCAGAATCTGGCACTGGAAAGTCCGCTGGGAAAGGTGCCGCGGCTGACGACGGATGTCGACATGCGTAACCTCGATCTCGATTTGCTGACGAGCACGTTTTCGTTCGGCAATATCACCGGTCGCATCGATGCCCAGGTCAAGGCGCTCGAACTCGTCAATTGGGAGCCGGTGCATTTTGACGCGCGCCTTGCAAGCAGCGCGGGTGAATACCCGCGCCGCATCAGCCAGGCCGCGGTGCAGAATATTTCCGCTTTGGGTGGAGCAGGAGCGGCAGCCGCGATTCAGCGCAGTTTCCTGCGTTTCTTCGAGAACTTTGGCTATTCCGCGCTGGGCCTGAGCTGTAAGCTGGAAAGCGGCGTGTGCCGGATGGGCGGCATCGAGAATGTGCCGCAAGGCTATCTGATCGTAAAAGGCGGCGGCATACCGGCGATTACCGTGTTGGGCTACAATCGCAAGGTTGGCTGGCGCGAGCTGATCGAACGCTTGAAGCGTGTGACTCAGGGCAATGTCATTGTGAAATAAACAAGGAATTGACATGCGAAGTCTGACCGTTTGCACTACGCTAGGCTGCGCGCTGTTGCTGCAAGGGTGCGTGACTATCAACATTTACTTTCCCGCTGCGGCAGCCGAGAAAGCAGCCGATAAAATCATCGATGAAGTGTGGCAGCTCAAGAAGCCCGGGGAGCCCGCTACACCGTCATCCGATACACCGCAATCCAAATAAGGAGCATCACATGCGGATCATGAATATTTCCCGCTGCGGCTGGTTGGCGCTGCTGTTGCTGTTGGCGGGCGGTGCGTGGGCGCAGGCCAATCTCGAAGTCAATACGCCGGCGATCGCGGCGCTGCAGTCGAGCATGCAAAAGCGCCATGTCGAACTGGCGCCGTTCTACGCCAATGGCGCGATCGGGCTCACGCGCGATGGCTTTGTCGCCCTGCGCGACGCCAACGCGGTGCCGCTCGCGCAGCGTCAGCAGATCAACGGCCTGATTGCGGCCGAGAACCAGGACCGCAGCGCGCTCTACCGCGAAATCGCGCGCGCCAACGGCAAACCGGAGTGGGAAAACGATATCCGCACCACCTTCGCCCAGCGCTGGATCGATAAGGCACAGGGCGGCTGGCACTATCAAAATAATGCCGGAGCGTGGACGCGTAAGTGATCCCCGTTCTGGTTTTTGATATCGAGACGGTTCCCGATATCCCGGGGCTGCGCAAAATCCACGACATCGATGCCGGCGTCAGCGACGGGCAGGTCGCGGCGATGGCGTTCCAGCGCCGCCGCCAGGCCACCGGCAGCGATTTCCTGCAACTCCATCTGCACCGCGTCGTTGCCATCGCGTGCGCGCTGCGCGACCGCGACAGCTTTCGCGTCTGGTCGCTCGGCGAACCCGAGGACGACGAAGGCAAACTGATCCAGCGCTTTTTCGATGGCATCGAGAAATACACGCCACAAATCGTGTCGTGGAACGGCGGCGGTTTTGATCTGCCGGTACTGCATTACCGTGGCATGCTGCACGGCGTGCGCGCAGCACGTTACTGGGACCAGGGCGAGGACGACCGTGATTTCAAATGGAATAACTACATCAGCCGCTACCACGCGCGGCATCTCGACCTGATGGATCTGCTGGCGCTGTATCAGCCGCGCGGCGCGGCGCCGCTTGACGACATCGCGCGCCTGCTCGGATTTCCGGGCAAGCTCGGGCTTGAGGGCTCGCAGGTATGGCAGGCATGGCAGGATGGCAAGCTCGCGCAGGTCCGCAGCTACTGCGAGGCCGACGTCGCCAATACCTATCTCGTCTATCTGCGCTTCCAGTTGATGCGCGGCGCGCTGCCGCAGGACAAATACCAGCAGGAGATCAGCCTGGTGCGCACAACCCTCGAGAAGTCGCCCGGGCAGCACTGGAAGGAATTCCTCGAGATCTGGAGCGCGGTTTAGTTCTACTGCGTTTAATGCAGCCAGTCAGAATCGAATCCCTTGACCAGGAAGGTCGCGGCATCGCCCATGCCGACGGCAAAGTGATTTTCATCAACGGCGCGCTGCCCGGTGAACTTGTCACTTATGCGCCGTATCTGAAGAAACCCAAGTACGAACTGGCGCAGCTGCAGCAGGTCTTGCGGCCGTCATTTTCGCGCACCGAACCGCGTTGCCGGCATTATGGTATCTGCGGCGGTTGCAGCATCCAGCACCTGGATGCGCGCGCGCAGGTTGCGGTCAAGCAGCGCGTGCTCGAGGACAGTCTCTGGCATATCGGCAAGATCCGTCCGGACTGCATCCTGCCGGCGATTTATGGCGCGCCGTGGGGCTACCGTCATCGCGCGCGTTTCTCGGCGCGCTACGTGGTGAAGAAAGGCGGCGCGCTGATTGGGTTTCGCGAAAAACACAGCAGTCACGTCGCCGACATGACGACCTGCGAAGTGGTGCCGCCACGCATCGCGGCGCTGCTCACGCCGCTGCGCGCGCTGGTCAACGCACTCTCGATTCCTGACCGCTTGCCGCAGCTCGAGCTTGCAATCGGCGACGGCGTCGACGCGCTGGTGCTGCGTAACCTGCAGCCCCTCAGCAGCGGCGACGAGGACCTGCTCAGGCAATTCGCCGACCGCCATCACGTGCAGTTCTTTTTGCAGCCGCAGGGTCCCGAATCGGCCAAGCCGTTTCATCCGGCGCATGACGGCGTGCTTTACTATTCGCTGCCCGAGTTCGCGCTCAACATCGGGTTCTCCCCGACTGAATTCACCCAGGTCAATCCCGGGGTCAATGCGGTGCTGGTGCGGCGCGCGCTTGCGCTGCTAGAGCCGCAAGCCGGCGAGCGCATCGCCGACATGTTTTGCGGGCTCGGTAATTTCTCGCTGGCGATTGCGCGCAGCGGCGCTGGCGTGGTCGGTTTCGAAGGCAGCCGCAGCCTGGTTGCGCGCGCGCGGTCAAACGCCGAGCGCAACGGCTTGAGCGCATCGGCCGAGTTCGTGCAGGCCGATCTGTTCAAGCTCGACGGCGACAGCCTGCTGCGGCTGGGCCGCTTCGACCGCATGCTGATCGACCCGCCGCGCGATGGTGCAGTCGAGTTGATCAAGGCGCTCGCCGGCGGTGCGCCACGGCGCATTGTTTACATCTCGTGCAATCCGGCAACACTCGCGCGCGATGCCGGCGTGCTGGCTCATACCAAGGGCTATGTGTTGAGCGCGGCCGGCGTGGTCAACATGTTTCCCCATACCTCGCACATCGAATCGATCGCGGCGTTCGACCGGCAATAAGAAAGGGCGTCCGCAGACGCCCTTTTTCCGCCGCCGGCTTTGTCAGTCGCGATTGCCGGTCAAGGCCATCAGCAACTGCAGCAAGCTGGTGAACAAGTTGTAAATGCTCATGTAGAGCGTGAGCGTGGCGGACACGTAGTTGGTCTCGCCGCCATGCACGAGTTGGCTGACCTGCCACAGTATCATCATCGAGCTGAACAGCACGAACACTGCGCAAATCGTCAGATACAGCGCCGGGCTCGCGAAGAAGATGTTGGCAACCACAGCAAGCATCAGCACGATGCCGCCGACCGCCAGGAAATTGCCCATGAAGCCGAAGTCCCTGCGGGTGACGGTGGCAATACCGGCCATCGCAAAGAACACGGTCGCGGTGCCGCCAGCGGCAAGTGCGATCAGCTGACCGCCGTTGCGCAAGCCGATCGCCATCTGCAGCAGTGGCCCCAGGATGATGCCGAGAAAAAACGTGAGGGCGAGCAGCAACGCGACGCCGAGCCCGCTGTTGCGGTTCTTCTCGATCGCGAAGAACATGCCATAGATGACTGCGAGCAGCACGAGCGACGACACCATCGGGCTCGCGCGCATGAAGCCGAAGTTGAGGTTAACGCCGATCAGCGCGCCGATTCCCGTCGGGATCAGTGATAGTGCCAGCAGCAGATAGGTATTGCGCAGCACTTGCTGCTGCTGCAGCGTGACTTCATTGACCGCAGTCGGGGTTTGATATGAGTTCTGGTTCGGTTGCATCGATTCTCTCTCCTCGTAGCGCCGGGACTCCGGCTCTTGCATAAGACTACCCAAAGCGGTCCAAAGTTTCAATCAGTATAGCGTTGCATGGCGACCGGCCTGCATTTCGCAAGCAGTTGATAATGCGTGGTATTATAAACAGGAATCAAAATTATGCCAGATTCGGAAGGTTGGCAGAGCGGTTGAATGCACCGGTCTTGAAAACCGGCAGGGCCGCAAGGCCCTCGTGAGTTCGAATCTCACACCTTCCGCCAAGTTGCTGTTCAATGCCGTCCAAGATTGTCCTGAAAAGGTGTTCCCCTCCCGATTTTACCTACGTAAATGTATTCATCGGCATCCATAGCCGTCCTATTGCATCCGGCGCAAGTGTGTGGTAAATAGTGTGGTAACTAAGCATCGCTAAAAGTTACCACACCATGGCCCAACTCAATATTCTCAGTGATGCGGCGTGCAAGAATGCTACGACGAATGGCAATAAAATCCGCAAGTTACATGACGGCGGGGGTCTTTACCTGTGGATTTACGCCGACGGCCGGAAGTATTGGCGCCTTCGCTACAAGCTTGCTGGTTCCGAGAAATCTTTATCTCTAGGGGTTTATCCTGAAATCGCGCTCAAGAAGGCTCGCATGCGGCGTGATGTTGAGCGACGTCACCTAGACAATAATCTGGATCCCGCCGCTGAGCGTCAGGCTGACAAGGTGCGCAAACTTGTCGCTACTGGAAACTCGTTCGAGGCCGTCGCACGAGAGTGGTGCGAAAAGCAGGCGAAAACGTGGGTAAAGGGACATTCTGATGACGTTATGCGGCGGTTGGAGGGCAATGCCTTCCCCAAGATCGGGCGCCGGCCCATTTCGCAGATTGATGCGCCAGAGCTGCTAAATGCGGTAATTCGACCGATCGAGGACCGTGGCGCCTTTGATCTTGCGCACCGAGTGCTGCAAGTCTGCGGGCAGGTGTTCCGGTATGGGATCGCAACCGGACGATGTTCGCGCAATCTCGCCGCTGATTTGCGTGGCGCCGTCACACCCCATAAGAAAAAGCACCAAGCCGCCGTGCGTCCGGAGGACTTTCCTAATCTGCTACGCGCTATCGCGAGCTATGAGCAGATAGGTGACAAGCAGACGCGCCTTGCGCTCGAATTGCTGGCGTTGACGTTCACGCGAACGAATGAACTGATCGGCGCAACGTGGAACGAGTTCGACATGGACGCAGGAATATGGGTCGTGCCGGCCGAGCGTATGAAGATGAAGACCGAGCATCTGGTGCCGCTCTCGACGCAGGCGCTCGCGATCCTTGAGGAACTGAAGGAGATTGGTGGCGGGAGCCGCTTTGTTTTCCCTGGTCGCAACCGCGATAAGCCGATAAGCAATAACACGCTGCTGTTTGCGCTCTACCGGCTGGGCTACAAGGGCAAGATGACAGGGCACGGATTCAGGGCGGTAGCGAGCACCATGCTCAACGAAATGGGGAAGTTTCGCCCGGACGTGATCGAGCGCCAGCTCGCGCATTCCGAGCGGAACGAAGTGCGCGGCGCTTATAACCGTGCCGAATACCTGCCGGAGCGTAAGAAGATGATGCAGGCTTGGGCGCGGCACATCGAAGCATTGCGCCATGGCGCGAAGGTAATCCCCTTCAAGGCAGCGTAGAGCTTCACCGTCCCAGCATTTCTTGCACCGACTGGCGCGGCGTCGAAAATCTGAAACCAGCTTTTCAGCTCGTCTTGCCGCGCCTAGCCCGATGGGGCAAAACCCGGATACCCTTGTCCGGCTGGGGCAGCGCCTTTTCCACCCTGGCCCGCGACAACGGCTTTGCCCGCGATGTGGTGGAACTCGCCCTCGATCACGCACACGACAATGAGGTGGCCCGCGCCTATGACCGGGGCGAACGATTCACCCAGCGAGTGCAGTTGTTCAATTGGTGGGGCCAGCAGCTCGCCGCCGCGCAGCGCGGGGCAAAAATTATTACGCTGCCGGGAAGTGCGGAGATGGCCGCCTAACGCCAAGGTATCATTCATATTTCGTCCTGAAACCCACACGGATAATAGGTATTCCAATCCGGCAATTCCATAGTTACCACGATTATTATCACGGATCCCGGCTCCATACCCCTGGCCGCGCGCAATCTGCACATTGGAACCAGTAGGAACCCCACCATAGCTGTAGGGTGTCGTTTCCAGCACCACGGTCTGGTCGTCCGCGCCTGCCGCCCGCGCCTGAGCGACAATTACGGCGCGAAGTAGCCCGTCAAGTCGGCGATGAAGTGGGTCGTACTGTTGGCGAAGATATTGAACGTCCCATCACTGCCCAAGCCGACGTTGAAGGCGGTAGAGACGATGTCGTTGGCGTTGTAATTGATGTTGGCGGCCAAGGGTTGCGCAGCGTTGCTGGGATAGAGGGTGATGTAGCCAGGCCCGGAGATGAAGTTGACGACGGCGGC
>PLYS01000364.1:0-9712 GCA_003153455.1 Betaproteobacteria bacterium
CTTTGCCCTGTTGCTGAGCGAAAGAACAGAGCGGCGCTGCGAGTGCGCCCGCGCCAAGCGCAAAGAGTAATTTGCGGCGATTGTTCATTCATCCCTTCCTAATCTGCGCGCCTATTATGCTCGCTTACGCCAAAAACAGCAGCCAGCAAGGGTGCGCTTCGCGCACGGCGGTTCTTCCCCAGCATCACCGATCACCTCGCCTGGCTCAACCGCCCAATCAGTCGGGAGAATTCCGCGCCTCACATACCGATGGAACGTTGAATAGGGCCAATCAAAACGCGACATCCCGGGATCATGGCGGTCATGTGATTCATGCGTCAAGTCGCGTGCGCAATGCGCACCCGCGGCTGGCCTCAGCCGGCCAATAACGTGATCGAGAGCCTGCTATGGAGGAAATGGTCGATCGTCTCCTTCTGGCCGAACGCAGTCATTGACGAGCGGTAGCTTTTGATGGGGAGCGGACACTGTCTGTCAGATCGAGTCGCGACTACTACAAATCATGCGCAAAATATTGTTTCGCTGCTGGAGCGCTTCGCGCACATTCCTCGTCTTTCGTGTTTCGCCCTTCCTCTGCGTCCTTCGCGTCCTTTGCGNNTCGGGTCGCCCATGCGGCCCTTGAAATTGCGCGTGCTCGCGGTGATGCAGATTTCCTCGGGGCCGAGCACGCCCATGTGCCCGCCGCCACACGCGCCGCAGGTCGGATTGGTGATGACGGCGCCGGCCTCGACCAGCGTTTCCACAATGCCCTCGCGCACCGCATCGAGATAGACCTTCTGCGAGCCGGGCGTAATAATGAGACGGACCTTAGAGGATACCTTCTTGCCCATTAGGATTTGCGCGGCAAGGCGCAAATCCTCCAGCGTGCCGTTCGCGCATGAGCCGATGAACGCCTGGTCGATGCGCGTGCCGGCGACCGTGGCGAGCGGACGCGAATTGTTGAGCACCGAGTCCGGCAGCGCAACCAGCGGCTCGAGCGAGCCCAGGTCGATTGCTCGCACTTCCAGATAATCCGCATCGGCATCGGGACGGATCGTCTCGAAACCGGTCCTGCCGCACGCGCGCAGGTGCGCGGCGAGCATCGCATCGGCTTCGAAGGTCGCGAATTCGCACGACAGCTCGGCGCCCATCGTCGCGAGCGTCTTGCGCGCGCTGATGCTCAAGCCTGCCAGCGCCGGACCGCCGAATTCGACGTTCTGCGTCGCGTGCTCGCCATAAGTGCCGGCGATATGCAGAAACACGTCCTTTGCCGTCACGCCGTGGTGCAAAGCACCGGTCATCTCGTAACGCACGGTGGCGCCGACGCGAAACCACGTTTCGCCCTTGGCCGCGGCATACATCACGTCGGGACCGCCGACGCCGCGCGCGACACAGTTGAACGCGCCGGCGCTGCAGGTATGCGAATCGCTGCACACCAGCACCGTGCCGGGCAGTGCGTAGCCCTGATCGGCCACCACCTGATGGCAGATGCCCTGGGTGCCGCCCACATCGTGAAAACGTGCAATGCCGAATTTCTCGACGAAGTGGCGCGCAGTGCGGTGCGCACCCGCGCTCTGGATCGTCGGCGCCGGCACCCGATGATCGAGGATGACGACCACGCGCTCGGGATGATCGAGCTTGAGGATCTCCTGCCAGATGCTCGGCATGAAATTGTTGTCGAACAGGACCACGGTGTCGACCTTGACCGTCACAAGATCGCCGGCCGCGACGCGGTCGCGGCCGCTTGCGCGCGCGAGGATCTTTTCCGCGATGGTCATGCCCATAAGAGATTCCCAAAGTCCGTCACATTTCGTGAACGAGTGAACGGGTGAACAAGTGAACGAGTGAACGAGTGTGCACTTCCTCCCCGTTCCTCCCCATTATTCGACGGAGAAGAGAATCCTTCACTCCTTCACTCCTTCACTGCTTCACCCGTTCACCCGTTCACCCCAACTACCCATTCTTGCAGCTTCATTTGCTTGCGAAGCGCCGCTCCAGATCGTCCAGCTGCGCCATCCCCATCAGATCGTTGAGTTCGTCAAACGACACCAGCAGATCGGGGCGGTCGATGACGCGGTTGTGCTGCAGGATCTCGTCCTTGAACACCGCCATCGCGTTCATCATGCCTTTCAGCGCCGCCGTCGACAGCAGCCGCGGGTAACTCACGCCGGCAACTCCGATGTCCTGCAACTGCTTCGGCGACATGAGCGGCGTGGTTTTGCGCGAGCGCATGCCCAGCCCCATGTTGACGATGAGCGGCTTGGGCACGTTCTTTGCGACTTTCGCGATGTCCTCCTTCGACAGCAGCGCATCCGCGTACATGACGTCGGCGCCCGCCTCGGCGTAGAGGTTGAGGCGGCGGATCGCTTCGTCCACTCCGAGCGGCCCGGCCGCATCGGTGCGCGAAACGATGACGAAATCGGGGTCGCGCCGGGCGTCCACCGCGGCCTTGACCTTCTGCACCATTTCTTCGGCAGGTATGCACGACTTGCCGGCCATGTGGCCGCAGCGCTTGGGCCACACCTGGTCCTCGAACATGAGCGCAGCCATCCCGGCTTTCTCGAACGCGCGAACGACGAAATGAACCGTCATCGCGTTGCCGTAACCGGTGTCGGCATCGGCGCGCAACAACAGCTTGTCGGTACAGTCGGCGAGCCGCCGCGCGTTCGCGAGATTCTCGTCGAAGGTCATGACGCCGCGATCGACCCAGCCCATGCGGCTTTCGGAGACACCCGCGCCCGAAATCGACGCCGCATGGAAACCTGAGCGCTCCACGAGCCGCGCGGTGTAGCCGTCGTAGATGCCCGGCTGGATGAGGATTTCAGGTGCGTTGATCAATTCTTTGAACTGGCGGCCTTTGCTAGCCATGAATTTTCTCCTTCGTAGAGGCGCCGCGTTGCGCGGGCAGTTCCTCGGGCATGATTCTACGCCCGCAGCTTGCGAGCACCAATGCGGATTTGCGCGCGTGGTTGCGCCTTCAGCGCATCGAACGGGTCTTGTCGAAATCGTTTTCGCATTGCCGCACCTTGCAATAGAATTCTCACAGACGGAGAGGCGTGAGGAGAGAGGAGTGAGGAGTAAAGGCATCCAGATTCTCGCAGTTGCATTACTGATGGCTGGCAGCGCCGCGGCACAGGACTATCCATCGCGGCCGATCCGTATGATCGTGCCCAGCACCCCCGGCGGCAGCGTCGACATGCTCGCGCGCAGCATCGGGCCGCGCTTGAGCGAGCGCTGGGGACAGCAGGTCGTGATCGACAACCGCTCGGGGGCCGGCGGAGTGATCGCCGCCGAGTTGACGGCCAAGGCGCCGCCCGACGGTTACACACTGATCATGGCGACTATCGCATCGATGGCAACCAACGTGAGCCTGGCGCGCAATCTGCCGTATGACCCTGTGCGCGATTTCGCGCCCGTCACGCTGGTCGCATCGCAGCAACTCGTGCTGCTCGCGAATTCCGGCTTTGCCGCGAAATCGGTACGCGAATTGATACAGCTCGCGAAAGCAAAACCGGGGCAATTCGCCTACGCCTCGGCCGGCAACGGCTCAGGCGGTCATCTTTCGGCCGAGCTGCTGAAGCTGCTGGCGGGCATCGATCTGCTGCATGTGCCTTACAAAGGCTCGGCTCCCGCACTGGTCGACGTCATCAGCGGCCAGGTCCCGCTCACGATGATCAGCGTCATCACGGGGCTGCCGCAAGTCAAATCGGGCAGGCTGCGCGCATTGGCGGTCAGCGGAGCGCTTCGCTCGCCGGCGATGCCCGATGTGCCGACCATGATCGAAGCCGGCGTGCGCGGCTACGAGTCGAACACCTGGTACGGCGTGCTCGCGCCCAAGGCCACGCCGCGGCCGATCGTGATGAAGCTCAATGGTGAGATCGTCGCGATCATCAGACTGCCGGAGCTCAAAGACCGGCTGCTCGCCGAAGGCGCCGAGCCCATCGGCAACACGCCCGAGCAGTTCGGCGAGTTCATCAAGTCGGAAATCGCGAAGTGGGGCAAGGTGATACGCGTTGCCGGAATTAAGGCTGAATGACAAACCTAGAAAAAGCTGTTCACCGGGAAGGATGTCAGGGAAAAGCGATAGCCGAGCGTGGGCAGAGTTATGACTTTATCCTGCTGCCTCCTGCCTCCGGCGCACCCAGACCGCGCCGGATGCAATCCCTCAGTTCACCGAGTCCGGCTTCAAGCCGATCGTCTTGATCAGCTTGCTCCACTTCGCAAGATCGTCACGCAGATAGGAAGCAAACTCCGTAGGCGTGTTGGCGACGACCTCGCCGCCGAGCGCGACGAGCCGCTCACGCGTATCCGCGTTCATGAGGCCTTTGACGATCACGGCGTTCAGCCGCGTGATGATGCTGCGCGGCGTCGCCGCTGGCGCCAACACGCCGAACCAGCCGCTCGCCGCGTAGCCCGGAACTCCGGACTCCGCTATCGTCGGCAGTTCGGGAACGTTTGGCGAGCGCCGCTCGCCGGTCACGGCAAGCGCGCGCAGCCGGCCGGCCTTGACCTGCGGCAATACCGTGCTCAAGTCGCCCGACATGAACTGCACCTGCCCCGCAAGCAGATCGGCGAGCGCCGGCGCAACGCCTTTGTACGGAACGTGCAGGACGTCGACTTTCGCGAGCATTTTGAACAACTCGGTCGCCAGGTGAGTGGTCGTGCCATTACCCGGAGACCCGAAGTTGAGCTGCCCGGGTTTCGCGCGCGCCAGCGCGATCAGCTCCTGCACGCTTTTTACCGGCAGCGACGGATGCACCAACAATACGTACGGCATGCTCGACACCAGCGTGATCGGCGCGAAATCCCTCAGCGGATCGTACGGCAGCCGCGCCGACAGTCCGGGTTGTATCGCGAGCGGACCGGCGCTGCCGAGCAGCAGCGTATAGCCGTCGGGAGCCGCTTTCGCGGCCAGATCGGTGCCGATCGCGCCGCCCGCCCCGCCGCGGTTGTCGATGACCAGCGGCTGACCCAACGCTTCGTTCAGTCGCTGCCCGACGATCCGCGCGACAAAGTCAGTGCCGCCGCCGGCGGCAAATGGGACGATGAAACGGATCGGTTTCGATGGATAATTTTGTGCCGTAGCATAGCCGGCGCCGCAAATCGACAAGGCCGCCAGCGCTGCCACACAGTCACAACGTGACAATTCCACATTCCGGACAAGCCGCGCAATGGCGCGATCCGTAATCCAGCGCGGGCGTAATTTCTGGATTCCAGCCTGCGCTGGAATGACATCACTTTTCATATCCCGCTCGTTTCTCGCCTTACGCCCCACTCCTCTCGCCTCTCGTGCCTTACAGGCTGCGTGCGACGCGGTGGCCTTCGGCGATCGCGTTCCCGAGACGGCGCGGCGCGTACGCGTCGCCTATGATGTGCACGGCGGCGAGACCGGCATCCCTCAACTCGTATGCCAGGCCGTCGTTCGCCCGCTGCGCGCCGACCCAGACGATCCCGCCGATATCCCTGAGCCGCTCTTCGCGCCGGGAATTGTAATAATGCCGCAGCACCACTTCGCCGTTCTCAGTGCGGTCCACATACATATTCGACCGCAGCACCACGCCCAGTTCGTCCAGCGCGCGCAGCGTGCTGATGCGCGTCACTTCCGGCAGCTCCCGCAGCGGTTCGAGAAAGCGCGTCACGTACAGGACTTTGCAGCCATGCCGCGCCAGCGCTTCGGTCATGCACGCGGCCCAGAAGTAACCATCCTCGTCCATTACGAGCACAGTGGCGCCGGCGGGAAGCTGGCTGAAGCTCGCAACCGGCACGGAGCCGTCACCCGCCACCGAAGGCGTCAATACCCTGGCCCCGGTTGCGACAATGACCGTGTCCGGCTGCTCCTCGAGCACCCGCTCGCGCGTGCCCTCGGTCGCCGTGCGCACCTCGACCCCGAGCGTGGCCACCTGCCGCGCCAGAAAGTCGATCGCGTAAGACGATTCGTGATACGGCAGATAGTGCCGCGCGATACTTAATTTCCCGCCGAGATTCTTGCTCTTCTCGAACAGTGTTACGCGATGTCCGCGTTCCGCGGCGGTACGCGCAGCCTCCAGCCCGCCCGGGCCGCCGCCGATCACGACCACGCGTTTCGGCCGCTCGACTCGCGTGAGCGCAGGCATCTCGCTCTCGAAGCCCAGCGTCGCGTTGACGGCACAGGCAAGCCGCTTGCCCGCCACAATCCCGCTCCAGCACCGGTTGCAGCAAATGCAGCGCCTGATGTCCTCGGACTGTCCGCGCATTGCCTTCTGTGGCCACTCGGGGTCGGCGATCAACGCGCGGCACAAGCCGATGATGTCGGCCTGTCCTGCAGCGACGATGGCCTCCGCCTGCTCGGGTGTCTGGATGCGCGAGCTCGTCACCACCGGCATGCCAGGCACCATCGCCTTCACCTGCGCGTGCAGCTCGGCGAATGTAACGGGCGGGTAATGGCTGTCCGGCAGATGCGTATCGAGCGTGTTGAAATTGCCCTGCGCGAGCGACAGGTAATCGACGCTTTCCAGCGCGGCGAGCTCGATCGCGGCTTGTTTGCTGTCCTCGACGGTGATGCCGCCCGGGGTGAACTCGTCCACCCCCATGCGGTAGCCGACGATGAAGTCAGCGCCGACCTGTGCGCGGACCGCGGCGATGATCTCTTTCGCGAAACGCAGCCGGTTCTCCGGGCTGCCGCCGTACTCATCGTCACGCTTATTGCTGAACGGCGAGACAAACTGCTGGATCAAGTGGCCCTGCGCGCCGTGGATCTCGACGCCATCCAGGCCACCCAGCTTTGCGTGCAGCGCCGCCGTCGCAAAACCGGCTACCACGTCGGCGATCTCGGCCCTGGTCATCGCGTGCGGCACGCCTCCGCTGTGCGGACACGCAATCGCCGACGGCGCCCATAACGTGGGAATCTCGCTCGCATGGTGTTGGCGGCCGCCATGATTCAATTGCGCGATCAGCAGCGCACCCTCCGCGCGCACCGCTTCCGCCAGCGTCTGCAGGCTCGGTACGATCTGCTTGCGGTAGCACAGCATGGCGGCATCGCGTCCGCTGTTGCTGGAATGCACACGCATCGACTCGGTGACGACGATGCCTGCGCCGCCGCGCGCGATGTCGCGATAAAGGGCAACGGTGCGCGCGGTTGCGACGCCGTTCTCAGCGGTGTTAGTGGTCGTCGCGAGCCGCATTACGCGGTTGCGCGATTCCCTGGCGCCAATGCGGATGGGTTCGAACAGGCGGGGAAAATGTGCGTTCATTCTTAACGCGGATTCCGCGTTGCGCGGATGTCGCATGACATTGATTCTACGCTCCGCTTGCTGCGTGCGCCAACCCAAAACAATACGTTCCGGGACGCGATCTCCCAAGGAATCGGGATTGGCGCAAATTATGGAATCAAGGCCAACCGAACTTTGATTTTGGCAGGCGGAGCGAGATTCGAACTCGCGACCAACGGATTAAAAGTCCGCTGTTTTACCTAGCGGGTCGACACTCGCCGAAGCGTGAGGTCTCCCAATACGGGTAAGCATATTTTGTCGCTATTGAACTGCCCACCCGATCCATTCGCACAGGCCGCGGCCCATAATCCACTCCAGGTCGTCGTTAGAAAGCCACGTCATTTCCTCGGTGAACATCGTCACGCATTGCCTGTAGGTACACGGGAGACGCGACCAGTCACTCCCCCAAAACATGCGTTTCGGACCGAACGCATCGTAGACCCTGCGCAAGTATGGGTGCAGCCGTTGGTACGGGTACTTATCGGTAGTATAGAGTGGCAAACAACTTGCCTTCACTGCAACATTGGGACGCCCGGCAAGAGCGAGCAATCTGTCAATCTCGCGGAATGCCTCTTCATCCTTGCCACGGGTGAGCGCAAGATGGTCGACGACAAGTTTGAGCCCTGGATGCCGCTCGGCAATATCATCAACCAGATGCAAGTCGGAGTGCGCGGTGAATAGCATGATCGGCACGCCCGCCTTCTCCGCCAGCGGCCACAACCAGTTGATCCGGCCTTCGGCCAGAAGCGGCCGCACCAGCGGTCTGTGGAAAGCGTAACGCAGTCCCAGCATGCCGGGTTGTTCGCGCCAAGCCGGGATCAACTCGCGCGAAGCGGGCGACAACAGGTCGACCCGGCCCATGACCGCGAAGCGATCCGGGTGCATCTGCGCTGCAGCCAACGCAACGTCGTTTCGCACCCCCTCCCATACCGGCGGAGCAATCACGACACGCTCGACACCTGCCGCGCCCATCTCGCGCAGCAGGTCGTCCTTGGTGATGGGTTCCGGTTTGTGCGGCCGGCTTTGTGTTGGATGAACGATTGGTCAACAATCGCTCCCGCAAATCCGGCAAGTGAAGAATCTTCACGAATTCCGCGTGTAGTCGCTCGATGATGGTTCGGGGAGTTCCCGCGGGCGCCAGCACGCCGTACCAGCCGATGTATTCAAAACCCGCCAGCCCCGATTCCGCCACCGTCGGAACGTCGGGTGCGGTGATCGATCGCCGCGTGCTGCTGACCGCAATCGCGCGAAGCCGTCCTGATTTAACGTACGGCTGAATCGGCGGGCGCTTTTGCTGCAATCGCCGTCCCTATGGTTCCGCTCGCTCCATTGCGATTATCGATTATCACCGGCTGCTTCAGCGCGTCGCCAAGCTTCTGCGCAACCATTCGCGCCACTATGTCGGAAGTCCCTCCTGGTGTTTGCGGCACAATGAAGCGGATCGCCTTGGCCGGATACACCTCGGCAACCGCACCCTCGGCGTGTGCGAGAATACCAGCGTACAAAACGATTGAGAAAAACAAATGTAAGAAATGGATACGACTATGTGCGCGAACGCACAGACGCCGTCCTCGCAGGCGCGGATAGTTACGCGTGAGTGCACCTGGATCGGTTCTGGCGGGGTAATGCGGAGCACGATGGGTGCATGTTAGATGCGCCGTCAGCGCGGTAATTACGCGGCGCTCGAAAAACGGGATCGGGGAGATTGCAAGTTTATTGATGCGAGGTGCCCCATGATTGATCGTGCATGCGCAACCGGAACATCGCGTGACCTATTCGGAGATGTGCCCTCTAAATGGCGCCGCAATTCCATCGTCCCGCGTCAGGTGCCACCCGAGCTCATTTCAGCACGCGCGCTCTGCGCGCAACTCCGCCGCAAGCAGGCTCTCCCGGACAAGCAGCGTATCGCGCACCTGATCTGCCTGAACCTCGTCTCGATGCTCAGGCAGGGAGCGAGGCGCTGAACCCCTTGCCTGACCCCCGTTTCGACAGGTAGAACGCAACCTTACGGTTGCGGTTGGGCATTCCTTGCGTTATGCCTGGATGCTTTCTTGGCGTGATGCTTTTTCGCCGTGGGTGCGTGCTTTACTTTCGATATGACATGCCTGGACGGTGCAGCACGCTCCGTCGTCAGCTTATCCGCCCGGTCCCGCATATCCATCCTTTGTTCCTTGGTCAGTTCATCCCCTTTGGCAGCGTCCGCTGCGAAGCCTGAGACGGAACCCAAGGCAAAGGTTGAAACTACGATAGCGGCAAGTAACTTATTCATGGTGACTCCTCGATGATTGATTGACGAACGATGGCCCCTCAGGGTCATCATTTCAATAACGAGGGTCTTCGGTTTTGGTTGACTGGTGCGGACCAAAAACAAAACAATTACAAGGGAAAATTACGGCGGCAGCGCGCATCACGGATTGCTCTTCGGGACGACCACCTCCACGACCTCGCCGAGCTTCTTGCGCAACTCGAGCGGCCTGGCGATCCCGCGC
>PLYS01000364.1:9741-17732 GCA_003153455.1 Betaproteobacteria bacterium
CCGGATGACCGCGGAAAGTATCACGACGAGGCCGATCACCAGCAGTATCGTCACCAGAGCGAGCGACGCGCCGGCGTGGTTTCCGGTGGCGATGTAAGCGCCCAGCGCAGCCAGCAGGAAAAGGCCGCCGATGAGGTAGGAAAGGAAAAACTTCCAATGGGAAATGGCGGCGCGATAGATGATTCGTTCACCCTCGGCCAATACGGAATCAACGTAGGAACTCATGGTCTCCCTCTTTGGCGTAGTGCGGCGATTATGCGCATAGATGCTCGAAGTTTATACTGATTTCTTGTTGGATCTAGGAGTTTGTCGGACTTAGCCCCGACAAACTCCTAATGCAAAACCGGCGCGAGTGGAATTGCGGAAAACGATAATAGATATGCGAATTTACCCGCGCTTTTCTCCAAATTCGACCGCTTCGAATACGTTTATTATGAATGGTCAGCCGGTTTTACTGTTAGCAGCCTGTCGGACCCTCAAAGTCCGACAGGCTGCTAGCGCATCGATTGCAGTTTACCAGGCGGTCGCGCCGCCATCGACCGGGATGATCGCGCCCGTCATGAAGTTCGACGCATCCGACGCGAGCAGCACCACGATGCCTTTGAGATCGTCCGGCCCGCCGGTGCGGCCGAGCGGGATCCCGCGCAGGACGTAGTCCCTGGTCTGCTCGAGCATTTTCTCGTTGAGCGGGGTCACGAAAAATCCCGGGCAGATCGCATTGACCCGGATATTGTGGTGCGCCCATTTCACCGCGAGGTCGCGCGTGAAATTGACGAGCGCGCCCTTGCTCGCGCAATAGGCAATCGAGTTATAGGTTTTCGCGTCGCGGCCGACTAAGCCGGCGACCGATGCGATGTTGATTATCCTGCCGCGCTGCGCCTTGATCATCTCGCGCCCCAGCACCTGTGCGCAGATGAACGGCGCGGTGATATTGAGGTCGAACACCTGCTGCCAGTGCTCGAGCGGCGTGTCCTCCGGAGGCGCGACCCACGCGCGGCCCGCGTTATTCACCAGCACATCGACGCGGCCGAATTTCTGCATGACCGCATCCTTCATCGCCTCGACCTGATCTACCCTGGTCACGTCGCACGCAAGCGCGAGCGCCTTGACACCGAGTTTCTCCAACCCGTGCGCCGCGTGCTCGCAGTTCTCGAGCTTGCGCGAGCAGATCACCACGTTCGAACCCGCTTCGGCGAGCGCCGTCGCCATCTGCAAGCCGAGCCCCGTCGCGCCGCCGGTGACGACGCTTACCCGACCGGTCAGATCAAATAGCTGTTTAACGCTCGTCATGTTTTTTCCCCTCACCCTTCACCCTTCACTGCTCTTTAAGCAACTGCGCCGCAATGATGTTGCGCTGAATCTCGGACGAGCCTTCGTAGATGCGCGTGATGCGCGCATCGCGGAAGGTCGTCTCGATGCCCGCTTCGCGCATATAGCCCATGCCGCCGTGGATCTGCACCGCGGCATCCACGACCTTGCCGAGCGCCTCGGTCGAGAACAACTTCGCCGCTGACGCTTCAAGCGTGCCGCGCTCCCCGCGCATGAGTGTCGCGATCGCGCGCTCGGTCAGACCGCGTGCGGCGTCGCGCTGCACCGCCATGTCGGCGAGCATCCACTGCAAGCCTTGATACTCCGCGAGCTTATGTCCGCCCTGGGTACGCACCTTCATGTATTCGACACAGCGGCCGATCAGCTTGTCCATCATGCCGACACAGCGCGCCGAGACCGTGACGCGCCCGGCAGTGAGCGTTTTCAGCGCCTGCACGTAGCCCGCGCCCTCCGGCCCGAGCAGGTTCCCGGCCGGCACTGCGCAGTCGTTGAACGCGAGCGGCGCCGTGCTGCAGCCATGCATGCCCATCTTGAGCTCGTTGCGGCCGACCGACAGCCCCGGAAAGTCGCGCTCGAGTATGAACGTCGAGATGCCCTTGATGGCTTTGCTCCTGTCGGTGATCGCCATCACGGTGAACACGTGCGCGACGCTGGCGTTGGTGATGAAAATCTTTTCACCGTTCAGCACCCACCGGTCGCCCTTCTTGACTGCCGTGGTGCGCATCGCGGCGGGATCGGAACCGGCCTGCGGCTCGGTCAGCGCAAAGCAGCCGATCCACTCGCCGCTTGCCATGCGCGGCAAGAAATGCTTTTTCTGGGCCTCGTTGCCGAGTGCGACGATGCCGGCCGAGCTGATGCCGGTGTGGTTGCCGATCAGCGTCGCAAAACCGTAATTGGTTTTGCCCATCTCCTCCTCGATCGCGCATTTGCCGGCGAGGTCGAGGCCGATGCCGCCATACTGCTCGGGGATCGTGAGGCCGAACAGGCCGAGCTCGCGCGCCTTCTGCACCAGTTCGGCGGGTATTTCGTCGTGTTCCTCGATCCAGCGCGAGCGCGGCTCGACTTCCTTCTGGATGAAGCGCCGGATTTCGTCACAAAGCTGTCTGACTTCGGGGGAGAGTTGCATGGGTGTCCCTAATTGCGTACGACCGGCTTAATCAGCGCGTCGCCCGCCTTGACGCCTTTGCCTCTGGCAAACACGAACAGCGGATTGATGTCGAGCTCGGCAACGTGATCCTTAAGATCGAGCGCGAGCGCCGATAATCGCACGATGGCATCGGCCAGCGCGTCGATATCGGCATGCGCCGCGCCGCGCGCACCGGTCAGCACCGGATAGCCCTTGATCTCGGCGATCATATCGAGTGCGACCGATTTCGTAACCGGCGCGATGCGGAACGCGACATCCTTCAGCACCTCGGCGAAAATTCCGCCGAGGCCGAACATCACCGCCGGACCGAACAGCTTGTCGTTGGTCACGCCGAGTATCGCTTCGATGCCGCCGCTCACCATTTCCTGCACCAATACGCCTTCGATGCGCGCGCCGGTCTTATAGGCTTTGGCGTTGCGCAAAATCTCATCATACGCCGCACCGGCGTCGGCGTCCGCAGCAAGGCCAAGGCGCACCGCCTTCGCTTCGGTCTTGTGCGGAATGTCGGGGGACTGCACTTTGAGCGCGACCGGATAACCGATGCGCCCGGCGATTGCAAGCGCCTGTTCCTTGCTCGTGGCAATTTCCTCTTGCGTAATCCCGATTCCATATTGCGCGAGGATCTGCTTCGCCGCGTACTCGGAAACGTCGTCTGTTCTTCCCGCCAGCGTCGAGCGCGCCTGGCTACTGGTGATCACAGCCACCGTCTCCCCGCGCGCCACTTCATGGCGATGCAACGCTTCCACATACCACGACAGCGCCGCCAGCGCGCGCCCGCAGCGCACCGGCGACTTGTAATGGGGAACCTTCGCCGCGTCGAGCAGCGCGTAGGCGCCGCTATTGACCTCGTCACGCGCGCTCCATGACATGAAGATCGGCTTCGCGGATTCCCGCGCGACCGCGGCAACCTCGGCGGCGACCTTGGTCGCGATCTCTCCCTGCAGAGACGCGTTGATCATCGCGATGCTGTCGATATTGGGATCTTCGAGCACCGCATGCAGCGTCATCTTGAGCAGGTCCGGGTCGTTGAATATGCCCGCCGTGACGTCGATCGGATTGGCGAGCGAGCCGAACGAAGGCACGAAACTGCGCAGCCGTTCGGTCGTGGCCGGCGCGAGCTGCGGCACCTGCATGCCGCGGTTCACGCACTCATCGGTCATCAGGATGCCTGCGCCGCCGGAAATCGTGATGATCCCGACACGGTTGCCCGCCGGCAGCTTGCCGCACTGGAATGCGCGGCCGTAGTCGATCACGTCCTGAATGTCATCGACCTGTATGATGCCCACCTGCCGGAACGCCGCCCGGTAGAGCGCCATCGCGCCGCCGAGGTTGGCTGTGTGCGAAGCTGCGGCTTTCTGTCCCTGCACGGTGTTGCCGACTTTCCACGCCAGGATCGGCTTTTTCGCGGCGAGCGCTTTGGCGCCGATCTCGAGCAGGCGATGCGCGTCCTTGAGCCCTTCGATATAGCCGACGATGATGTCGGTCTGCGGGTCGTCGATGAAATAATCGATGAAATCGAGCGAGCTCACGCCAAGTTCGTTGCCGGTCGTCACCACCTGGCGGAAGTTGAGCCCGCCGTCTTTCGCGGCAAGGTTCATCACCGAACAACCGAAGCCGCCGCTTTGCGACACCATGCTGACGCTGCCCGCATCGTAGTCGGAGTAATACACCGAGCCGAACCCTGCAAACACACTCCCGGCGATGTTGATCATGCCCTGGCAGTTGGGTCCGACGACGCCGATGTCGTATTGATCCGCGATGGCAGCGAGTTCCAGCTGCATGTCCACCCCCTTGCCGCCGACTTCGGAGTAGCCGGAACTGAAAATGATCGCGTAAGGCACACCTTTTTTTCCGCACTCCCTGAGTGTTTCCGCAACCCGCGCGGCGTTGATCAGAACCATCACCAGATCGGGCGTCTCCGGCAGCGCTTCGAGCGAGGCATGGCATTTGACCCCAAGGATTTCCGGGTACTTCGGATTGACCGGGTAAATCCTGCCGAGGTAGCGGTGAGAGATCAGGTGCTTCAGCGGCTGGCCGCTGATGGTGGCGAGATCCTGCGACGCGCCGACTATGGCGATCGAGCGCGGATTGAAAAACCGTTCCAGATCCTTGCGCATCCTCCTGCTTTCCTCTGCAATCCCCTGGCGTCCGCCCGGAGCCAAAAAAGTCGTTATGGGGTCGATACTACCACTGCCGCAATTTGTGTCGCTAGCATGCTCGCAGTGTGGTTTTTGCGCGTGACCGGCATATTCAGGCATGGCAGCCGATGCTATGATCGCGCCTTCAACCCGCACCCGACGTGACGGAAAAACGATGAACACCGCCACCGCATCCGCCGCAGCCTCGCCGCAGTCCTCCAGGGAAGTGTGGCTGATTTCCGCCGGCCACGGTCTTACCCATTGGTACACCGCTACTTTCTATCTGCTGCTGCCGCTGATCGGCAAGGAGCTCGGTCTTTCGTACACCGAGATCGGTCTCATCATGACCATCCAGAATCTGGCCGGGGCTATCGCCAACGTGCCCGGCGGGATGATCGTCGACACGATTGGCAAGAAGGGCTACCTGATGGCGACGTCGCTGTTCTGGGTCGGCTTTCCGTACGCGCTGATGAGCCTCACCCACAACTTCTGGATGCTGCTCGCGTGCGTGACGCTGGTCGGCATCGGCGGCAATCTCTGGCACCCCGCCGCTATTTCCACGCTCGCTTACCGTTATCCCGACCGTAAAGGGCTGATGCTGTCGTTCCACGGCATGGGCGGCAATGTCGGCGAAGCAGCCGCGCCATTCGTGATCGGCGCTTTGCTCGCGTGGTACGGCTGGCGCACGGTGGTCGTGATCAATGTGGTGCCGGGCCTGGTAATGTCGGCGCTGATCCTGGTGCTGCTCGGCGCATTTTCGATCTCCCATGCCGGGGACAAAAACGCCATCAACGCCGGCGCCGCGGCGCGCGGCTTCGGAGACTATTTGCGGGATTGCACCACCCTCCTCAGGAACAAGGCGCTGATACTGGTCGCGTGCAGCTCCGCATTCCGCACCATGACGCAGGTCGGGCTGCTCACTTTCCTGCCGGTCTATCTCGCCTATGAGCTCAACTATTCGCCGTTCCTCGTGGGCATTTTCCTGACCGCGCTGCAGGTCGCCGGCTTCATCGCATCCCCGATCGGCGGACATCTGTCCGACAAAATGGGCCGCAAACGCGTGGTCACCGCGAGCATGACGCTGACTGCGGTGATGATCGTGGGCATGGTGCTCGCCGGCAAGAGCGCCGCGTTCGTGGTGTTCATCGCGCTGGTCGGCTTCTTCCTCTACGCGATGCGCTCGGTGCTGCAGGCGTGGGCCGTCGAGTCCGTCCCGAATAACCTTGCCGGCGCCGGCGTGGGCATCCAGTTCGGCATTACGGCCATCGGTGCAGCCATCTCTCCCGCACTGTTCGGCATGATTGCCGATGCTTACGACCTTTACACCGGGTTCTACTTCCTCGCCGGCACCATTGCCTGCGCCAATCTGCTGATCTTCTTCATGCCTAACGGCGAGGCCACGCAGACGAAACCCGTCACCGCAAGCTGATAGCCGTCGCCCGGTCCCTCACCCCTTTCCCCCAACCATTTCCGGAACATTCAACTGGAGAAAACGATGAACAAGGAAGAGATCATGGAGGTGTTCCACCACGCCAGCGGTTACTGCGGCCTGCCCGCCGCCAATGGCAGCGTGCGCATAGGGGTCGAGGTATTCAGGGAACTCGGGCTGATCTGATTAACTGCTCGTCACAAGAACAAGTTGGCCATCAATGCGCAGGCGAACGCCGATAAGGTCAACGTTATTGGCGGCAGCTTTCGACCCTTTATAGCGGTCATTACCGCTGGCTGGCACCCCTTACCCTATGCACACAGCCGGCTGTCGATGGGCACACGACTATTTGGGCGGTGGCGGCACGGCGGATGAGTGGTGATCCACGATCAGCCAACGCCCGTCGCGATTGCGGTAGACAAAGCTGAATCGCGCCGGGCGACTAATTGGCTTGCCGGCGGCGTCACGAGCCGGGCCAATAAAGGTGTAGGTCCCGGTGTTGATGGCAAGGTCACCATAGACGCGAATCCGTTGCNNGCGATGCCAGCCGACAGTCGCAAGCCGACCCATTCCCATGGGATTGATTCCTACTCACCCACCAGCATCAATGTGCCAGACTGGAAGTCTCATAAATTCTCTCTCTCGCGACTCCCCGTTGCGCTCAAATTGAGTTAATCTTTGGTCACCGTGTCGACCGTAACTACAAAACAATTCTTTTTTTGCTGACATTATTTCCTCGAGAGGCCACCATGAATTGTCTAAAGACTGTCATTGCGCGCTCTTCGCTTTGGGCGCTTGCCACAATCGCGCTGATTGCCGGTTGCGCCGGCACGTCCGACCGAGGCGATAGCGGCGTGCAGCGCATGTACGTGCTTTACTGCGGCGAGGGCACCGCGCCCGACATGTCTCGCTGGACGCCGGGAGTTGCCGCCAACGTCAACAAACCGATCACGCTCAGCAACAGCTGTTACCTGATCAAGCATGCCAAGGGCTGGATGCTGTGGGAGACCGGCTATGCGGAATCACTCGCCGCGATGCCAAACGGCTATCCGACCGCCGTGCTGCACTGGCGCTGGCTCGAGCCGAAGACGCTCTCGCAGCAGCTGGCCGAATTGGGTGTGGCGCCCGACCAGATTTCCTATGTCGGGTTCTCGCACGCGCATCCGGACCATATCGGCAATGGCAGCCTGTTTACCGGCGCGACGCTTTATATCCAGGAGGCGGAATACGATTTCTATCTGGGACCCAAAGGCAAGCCGCCCGCTCCGCCCGCGAATTACGCGAAACTGCGCGACAATCCGACGGTCAAGCTGAAGGGGGACTACGACGTGTTCGGAGACGGATCGGTGATGATTTTGTCCTCGTCCGGCCACACGCCGGGTCACCAGTCGCTGCTGGTGCGGCTGCCGAAAACGGGCACCGTGCTGCTGACGGGCGACGCCGCGCATTTCAAGGACAACTGGGACCACCCGCGCGCACCGGTCCAGAACTTCAGCAAGGAGCAGACACTGGCCTCGCTGGAAAAGCTCGCAGGTGTGGCTGCTGCCAACAAGGCGCAAGTCTGGATAAACCATGATCAGGCCCAGACCGCGACCTTGAAAAAGTCTCCGGCATATTATGAATAGCGCGCTGGCTTTACTCCCGGTGAGCAAAGGAGTCACTACCCCGTATATGTTAACGAGAGGTAACTTATGGATCGTGTGCCGAAGTTTTTGAACAATTGTGAACTTGGTAGGGTCAGCCGGCGCCAGCTCCTTCAGGCCCTGGGCTTGAGTGCCACGGCTGCGGTTGCTTGGGGCGCGCTACCTCGGGCGGCGGCCGTGTTTGCCGCGGACGCCGGACAGTCCTCTGGCGCAAACAAAGCATTTCCCGTGACGACGGTCAATCACTTGTCATATTCGTCATTGGACTACAAGAAGACCCGCGATTTTTACGTGGATCTGCTGGG
>PLYS01000364.1:17798-28558 GCA_003153455.1 Betaproteobacteria bacterium
GCCGGCTGGTTTGTTAATGGCCCATCCGGCTTCGTGCAACACCTGGTCGCGGTTAAGGACCAGGCCATGTTCCCCGGGGCCGCGGAGCCATGTGAAGAGGCCAGATCGGCGAAGTGCAAGGAGGCGTATGAATTGGGCATCAAGAATCTCGATTCGATTCCCAAGGCGAGTGGCAAAGGGTTCAAAGCCCTCTATTTCGATCACGTTATTTTGCATGTCCGTGATGTCGCCAAGGAGCGCGACTTCTACACGAGCCTGATGGGGATGAAGGTCGTATCCGACAAAAAGGACGACGTTTCGCTGCGGTTCGGGGAAAATACGCTCGTGCTGCGTCCGGCGGGGGCAGACGGCAAGCCCTACTGCAACGAATTCGGGTTCGTCGTTGAAAACTACAATCAGGCCAAGGTGAAGGCCGAGTTGGATCGCCGCGGCATAAGCTCGAAGCCGAGCGCTTTCGGAGGGTTGGCCGTCAAAGATCCGAATGGCCTTGAGATTGGGATCGCAGGGCGAGGCTAGAGGATGCAGGGGAAACTCGCCGGCTAGATGTTGGGCACGTCTGGTGCCGGGGTGGTGAGTCTCCGGTCATGGCCGGTAAGCGACTGTCCGCCAATCGTCGCTTTACGGTAGAGATGTAGGACTCAAACCCCACACCGGACCACGCATCGTCCTTGCTGCGCTCTATGACGCGCAACCGGCATTACTCTACGGCGCAGCACTCATTCCGCCGTGATTCCTGCATCCTGAATGACCTTGGCCCATCGCGCGAATTCGGTCTTGATGTAGCCGGTAAACTGCTCCGGCGCAGGGCTGCTTTGCAACTCCACGNNGTTCAGAACTACCAAATCGGCGTAATATCTTTACGCACTGCATCCGTGGCCCCCGGTGTTACTCAAACGGGGGATGTGTTGGACGACTTTGTGTCAACTAACACTGTCAACTAATATGTCAACTAACGCGGCGACCGGATTTTCTCGGAGGCAAAACATGTCAACTAAATTGTCAACTAATTCTTTGTCAACCAATTTACGTTAGCTCTCGTAGGGGCGGACCATGACAGAAGAAAACAAGATCCGAGACGCCGCCGATGCGATAAAGGGCGTGGTCGAGGCCGTGCCCATCTATCAAGATATGGTCCAGCCTGCCGCGAAGGAGTTTGGAACCGCGCTTCAGACCGTGGCGAAAACGATCCATATCGTGCTTGCACCCGTCAGTGCGCTCGTTTGGGGCTACGAGCAGATCAAGGACTTTGTCGCAACGACGGTCGCGGACAAGCTGAAGGACGTGCCTCCAGAGAACATTGCATCCCCCAAACCAAACGTCGCCGGGCCGGCGCTTGAATCCCTCAAGTACACCGGGCACGAAGAGACTCTTCGGGACATGTATGCAAACCTCCTGGCGGCCTCAATGGATATCCGAACAGCCAGTGGTGCTCATCCCGCGTTCGTCGAGATCATTAGGCAACTAACCCCGGACGAGGCTCGAATCGTTCGCCTTTTCGCGTACCCGCGCCCATTCCCGCTGATCACAGTTCGATGGGACTACAAGGCTCAGACAGATACTGAGCGTGGCGGCCAAGACGTGCTCCTGAATTTCTCACTTCTGGGCTATGAGGCTGGGTGTGAGTTTCCGCAGCTCACACCCGCATATATCGATAACCTTTGTCGTCTTGGACTGGCAGAAATTCCGACGTTCTTCGAATACACAGCGGTAGGCGTTTACGACCCGCTCGAAAAACGTCCCGAAGTCCTCGCTGTGAAAGAGTCACTCGAAGCCAACGAGAAGTGGAACGTCACAATTCAGCGGAGAGGCCTCAGAGTAACCATCCTTGGTAAACAGTTCTGCCACGTCTGCGTGGTGTCCCATGATCAGAAGGGCTTACCAAGGAAAAATGAGAGCTAACCACGCGATGGGCAGCGACACTTCGCAAGCGCCGCTTCGCGCACTTGCTCGTGCGCGTCATCGCGAACGTTATGCGGCAAGGGGAACCGGCGATGCCGGAATCTGATACGCTGGCGGCGTGAAGGTTACACGGTATTTTGAAGCGGTTCGCAATCGCCCTGATCGCGCTATCATCCGTGAAGAGTGGATTGAAAACGCCATCCGGGCCCCGATCCGCGAAACCACTCAGGCTGATGGTCGAATTCGGCGTTGGGTGCAGGTACCGGAAATGGAAAATCGTTTCTTGCGTGTTATCCTTTTGGCAGATGGTGAAACTGTCCATAACGCTTTTTTTGATAGAAGGTTTGTGCCATGAAAGTTCGCTATTTCGCTGATACCGACACACTGCTCATCGAGTTTCTCGACGCCCCGGTCGCGGAAACACGCGATCTCGACGAAAATACAATCTTGGACGTCGATGCGAGAGGCAACATTTGCTCGATCACCGTCGAGCACGCTTCTCGGCGAGCGGGGGCACCGCAGTTCTCGTACGAGCAAGTTGCCGCATAACAACACGGTTGATTCCGACGCGCGCAAATGCGGCGCGCGCGGGTCACCGTGAACGTTAGGCAAGAAATGCGTATCTCCCCAAAGCGTCTTTCCGTAATTACCGGTGCGTGTGGTGAGCACTATGTCGCAGGCTATCTCTCGGGATTCGGTCTGATTGTCGCAATACCGCGCGCTGGCATTCCGGGATGCGACTTGCTTGTGGCGACGTCGAAGAGTGGACAAGCCGCTCGCCTGCAAGTGAAGACCGGCACGCAGTCGACCAAGACCGATCGTGACGTGGGAAAGATTTACCTCTGGTGGACTTCACCAACCGTGATTAAGCGCGAAGACCGGAATCTGTGGTATGTCTACGTTTGGCTCAAAGACTGGCCGCAAGGGGAGCACCTACCTGAAGTTTTCTTTGTCCCTTCGAAGGTGGTAGTGAAATGCCTGAAGCAGTGCGTCCGAGATAAGGAGTGGCCGTGTTTCTGGATGCGTGTTGAAGAAGCGAAGAAGTTCGAAGGACAGTCTGGTTTGAAGCGGCTTCTGACGACGTTGCGATGACTCAAAAATGAAGAAGAGGCCTAATCGGGTAAGGGCCGGCTTCTAACCGGCCCTCCCCACACCACCCGGCATGCGGGTCCGCACCGGGCGGTTCACGAACAGGAAGTACCATTAGCACTCAGGCGTATCCGTGCGCTTTCATCCACAGCGCACGCACACTGATCAAGCCTTGTTCCTTCAGCCATAGGTTGGTCATTCCGACTTGGAGCGCAGGCGATTTCGACAGCCGCCAGTAGCTTTTGCTGCTCTTAGCGGTCTGAATCGCTTGGCGTTTGTCCACGCCCAGCGCAAGCAGGTGCCGCACCTTCGTGCGTATCAAGCGCCACCGTTTCCAGTAACCCATGCGCACACGTCGGCGCAGCCACTCGTCGATCTCTGGGACCGGACGGTAATACTCCGAGATGCCGAAGTACCCCATCCAGCCGCGTAGATACTGCGCGAGCTTGTAGAACCGATAGCGCATCGAGACCCCCCAGCTTCGTCCGGTAAGTCTGCGAACGTTGTGCTTGAAGTCCTCAAACGCCTGCGCCGACCAGCGCAGCTTGCCCTTGCGGAACGTGAATCCCAGAAAGACGCACTGTCCGATCGGCGCAACTCGGCTCTTTCGCTCGTTGACCCGAAGTTTGAGCCGTTGAGTAAGAAACCTCGTCAGACTCGCCTTCACCCGCTCGCCAGCCCGTGGCGTCTTGACCAGCACCAGAACGTCGTCGGCATACCGCGCAAAGCGGTGCCCCCGTCGCTCCAATTCCCGATCCAGATCATCCAACAAGATGTTGGCCAGCAGCGGCGATAGCGGCCCGCCTTGCGGCGTGCCGATCTCGCTTGACTCAAAGGCTTCCCCGACCATGACGCCCGCTCTCAAGTACCTGCCGATCAGCGCCAGCAATCCCGCATCACCCACCTTCCTGGCCACTCGGACCATCAAGATGTCGTGCTGGACGTTGTCGAAAAACTTCGCCAAATCCAGATCGACGGCAATGCGGTAACCGGCTTTGATGCTCGCCTGTACCTGTCTGAGCGCTCCGTGAGCGCTGCGTCGGGGGCGGAATCCAAAACTCGACTCGGAAAATCCCTCATCGAATATCGGCCCCATCACTTGCGCGATGGCCTGCTGGATTATCCGATCAACCACCGTCGGTATCCCCAGCAATCGCTCGCCCCCGCCCGGTTTCGGGATACTCACCCGTCGCACCGGTTGGGGGCTATACGTGCCACCGAGTAAGGCTTGTTTGATCGTCGGCCAGTGGCCGCGCGCATAAGCCGGGAAGTCCTCGACGCGCATCCCATCAATGCCGGGCGCACCTCGATTCCTCCTCACCTGCCGCCACGCGCGCCGCATGTTATCCGCGGCTACGATCCCTTCCATGAGTACCTCGTGCAAGGCTGGCTGCGTGCGCCTACGCCGATCCTCGGCTCCCCCGGTCGGGTTCGTCACCCGTATCGAGTCGCTCACCGCTCTTCCTTGTCCATTCGTGTTTGGCCCTTTGCCTTCGCCCTTCTTCGCTTGAGGGCTGCCAGCTCCTACGGCCGCTGCTGACTTCTATCCGGTCACGCTACGCATTGCTGCGTGGCGCGCCGCGCCGTCTTGCCGCGTTCGCTGCCTCCTTCGCTCGCGTGGATCGGCAGCCTCTCCACGCGCCTGGGCCTTGTTCAGCCAGCGGACCCTTCTGGCTATATACGTTGCAAGTAAGCGGCACTGCCATGCCGGACAGATCTCCCCGAATAAGTTCATAATCTATCGATGCACAACCGCTGCATTTACCCTATCCCGTGTACCCTTGGACTTCGTTGTCAAGTGCCAACTCGCCCCAGGACTAAGCCTTCTATGCAGTTTCTGTTCGTCGGCTCGCACCTTTGCACTTGGGCTTCCTACGGACAATTCCTCGCGGCCTTGCCCTTGCCTTCGGCTAGTGGTTATGTTTCCATTTCAAGTACTCCCACAGGGGACTCTCACCCCATCAGATCATGCCCATGTCGGGCGTACACCCATCATTGGTGCGGACGCCTTTCGGCGCCGCACAATTCAGACGTTATGCCTCATTGAAAAGGCGCGCATGAAGCCACGAGTAACGGTTATCACGGTAGGCGTCGATGATCTGGAAAGATCACTCAAGTTCTATTGCGATGGTCTTGGGCTGAAGACAGAAGGCATCATCGGAAAGGAATTCGAGCATGGACCAGTCGGCTTCTTCGATCTGCAGGCCGGAGTCAAACTCGCCATTTGGCCCCGCAAAAGTCTTGCCCATGATTCCGGGCTTCCTCTAACTGCGCCAAGTGCCACCGAACTTTCCCTGGGGCATAACGTTTCGTCCAAGTCCGAAGTTGATGCGGTCATGGGGCAGGCCAAGAGTGCGGCCGCCGGTGCGAAGATGCCAGAATCTGGCCGGTTTGAAATTGCTGATGGGTTTTGACGGGTGCGCGTAGTTCGTGCAAGCAGTCGATCGGTTAACTGACCGGTGCTTCAGATTTCGACTTGGTCCTTCGATCGATAGCTTTTGCCCTCGATGCGCACGGTCTCTGCGTGGTGCAGCAGCCGGTCCAGTAAGGCCGAGGTGAGGACGGCGTCGTTGTTGAAGATGCTGGCCCAGTGCTTGTAGACGCGGTTTGTAGTAATCAGCGTGGCGCCGCGTTCATAGCGGTGGCTGATGATCTGGAACAAGCAGTCGGCGCCGAACTTGTCGATTGGAAGGTAGCCGAGTTCGTCGATGCAGAGTACGTCAGGTTTGATGTATTGGTGCAACGCGCGTTTGATGCTGCCGCTGGCGTGCGCGGTGCTCAACGTGTTGATGATTTCGATGGCGCCGGTAAACAGTACAGACTTGCCACGCAGGCACACCGCATGGCCCAGCGCGGTCATCAGATGGCTCTTGCCCAGTCCGGTGCCGGAGATGAACACGACGTTGGCGCGCTGGTTGACGAAGTCCAGGTGAAACAGGTTCTGGATGAGCAGCCGGTTGATCTTGGTGGGCCAGTTCCAGTCGAATTGATCGAGTGTCTTGAGTACGGGAAAGCGGGCCAGCTTGATACACCGCTGTACGCGACGATCTTCGCGCGCGGCGAGTTCGCCGCTAAGCATCTCTGAGAGGTAGTCCAGGTGCGACCAGTGCTTGTCGGCAGCGGTCTGCGCCAATGCCTGATGGTTCTCAAGCATGAATGACAGGTTCAACGCGTTGAGATGTGCGCGCAGTGCATCGGCATCGGGATGTGCTTGGTCAGGGCGTGTTTTCATCATTGTCTCCTTCGTCGCGGTCGTAGATGGACAGATCGGGTTCGGGCAATTCCAGCTCGAGCAAATCAGCACGCCGCGTAAGCTGTAGGGCGGCCGGCTCGGGTCCAATGCGCCGGCGCGCGGCCAGAATATTGGCGATGTAATCGGCGCTGAAGGCCTGCAACTCCAGCCCGTCGTCGAGGGCGCGGGCGACGGCCTCTTTGCCGTGTATCTCGGCCAGGGCGAGGATTTTGCGCAGGTGCACGCGGGCGTTAACACGTTTGGCCTCGAGTCCCTCGCGGTAGGCTTGGGCACGGGGCGAGAGCGCCAAGAAGTGCACCAGAAGGCGTTGCTCACGTGCGCTCTTGCGCTGCGCCAGGAGCTGCTGCGCATGGTCGGGGTCTTCGATGTCCTGGTGCCGATCCATGCTGCGCGGATGACGCGCGATGAGCTGGTCGGCGGCATAAATGCACACGCGCTCGGCATAAGCCTTGAGCGTCAGGCGCTGACCCGCATAGAGCGCAGGCACCGAGTAGTGATTGGAATCGAGCGGAACGCGAAACCGATTGGTGGCGCGCACCGTGCACACGCGTGCCAGGTCAAAGCCCGCGGGGTTGAGCCGCCTCAGATGAGCGCGTTCGTCTTCGAAGCGATCGATCGGGCGTTGATGGGTCGCCTCGTGCATGCGCACGTTGGCCACCGTGTCTACCCAAAGTGTGGCCGCGGGCTGCATCGCGACGAAGTCAGCCAACTCGAGGCCGGCGAGAAGATTTTTTTTAACGTAGCCAACTCCATTCTCAACGCGCCCCTTCTCGTTGCCGCTGCGCACGTTACAGGGGCTGATCTCGAAGCCCCAATGGCGGGAGAAGTCCAGGTACTTCGGGTTGAACACTGGGGCAGCGCCGACCAGGCGCTGCAATACCGCGGACTTAAGGTTGTCGACCATGATGCGGCTTGGGACGCCGCCAAACGCAGTGAACGCGTTCTCATGGCAGGCCAGAAAGAACTCCATCGTCTGCGAAACAGTGAACTCCAGATACATGCGCCGGCTGTAGCACAACACCATCAGGAAGAAACTCAAGCGTCGGCGCGTGGAGCCCACGGCGATGGTTTCGTATTCTCCCCAGTCGACTTGGGCACATTCGCCTGCGGCGAAGTCGAGCGTGAGAAACGCCTCGGGGGGGCGCGGCCGAATGCGGTGCACGTAGTCTTTGACGATAGTTATGCGTCCGTCATAGCCTGCCTCGCGCAGTCGCTGGAAGATCTGCTGCGCGCTATACGGGTGGGTATCGAGCCAGCGCACAATTTGACCCTTGTACGCATCGAGCTTGCTCACCCGCGGCACACCCGCGCGCGGGTGGAACTGCTCTGCGCTAGCCCACTTGGCTACCGTGCGCGCATCCAGTCCGAGCGCACGCGCGGTCTGTGCCACGGTGAGCCGCTGGCGACCCAGGTGGTCGCGGATCTGGCAGAAGATCTCATAGTTGAGCACGGCGAGGCCCCATCTGATCGAGTAGTTGAGCAAGGTTCACCGCACCGTCACTCGAGTTGCGTACCGGTGCCTGTGCTGACACACGCGGTGCCGTTCCTGGAAGTGCAAGCACCTGGTAGAGCGGAGCCTGATAGGCGATGAGTTCGATCTTGATGAGTTGCGCTCGCGCCGCGACAAGCTCTTCGCTACTCAGGTGCAGCCGCGCCGTGAGCGTTGACTCGCCGTAGTAGCTCAAGCCTTGCGCGTCGGCGACTGTGACGAGGAACAGATAAAGCGCCGCTGCGCGCGCCTCGCAGCGATCGATGAAGTGCCGCTGCACGAGTGCCTGATCAACCCAACTGAACTGCTCTGGCACCCGGCGCAGCCGCTCGGGCCGCAGTACCTGCTTGACTGTCCTCATCACGACTCCGGTGGATTACCTCGTGCCCCAGTTGTACAAGGCGCCGGGTCGTGGCGGCAATGTCCTCTTGTAACGTCACCTCGAACAGATGCGCGATCAGCCCCACCAGCACTGGCGATGGAGCGTTTAAGAGATCTTGTAACAGCGTCGGGTTGGAAAGCTCAGCGATCTCACCACGAATTGAACATTCTTCAATCGTATCCGTCACTTGCGTGATCAAGGGATCTTGTAACGCAGGCGGCCTGCGAGGCTTGCCGCTGCCATAACCGGGATGCGCGGCGCGCCAGACCTGCACACGAGCGACATGCACTGGGTCGCGAAAGTAGCCACTGTTCTGGGGTTGGGCCAACCAAGCGGCCTGACTGGCGGCCTTACTCGCGCGATGGCATTGAGTGGCTGAGCAGAAACGTTGACGCTCGCGGTTGCGGTGGTCGAGATCAAAAAACTTCGCGCAACACAAACACTTACGCTGTCCCGCCTGCGCCATAACCGCTCCTCGATAGAGTCGAGGAAGGCAGCCCCATCGGCCACGCGCTCGCCCTCAGGCGCAGTCTGAAGAAAACGGAAATAAAAACGAAGAAGACGCGTTAGATACGAAATTCAGAAGAAAACGGAACAGGAAGAACATGCACGTTCATCCCGTCAGCATCAACGCAGATTCGGCTCGGCGGCCTCAAAGAGCGCAGGTGCAGTCATCGTAAAGCCTGCCCAAGACACATTTTGGGGAGGCTATGCAGGTTACTTCCAAGATCCTGATCAGCATCTGTGGGAGGTCGTTTGGAATCCACAGTGGGCTTTAGCAGAATGAGGCATAACAATTCGCTGCAGGCGCGACGGCCCTGGCGGGCCGCGGCCTGAGCTCAAACGTTGGACGTCACAGGGTAGATAGCGGACACAGCGGCCCCCTGGAATACCAGTTGACACTAGTGCATACTAGTAATACACTAGTGCAACCTATCCAAGGAGACACAAATGACACAGTTCCCCGTAGACGATGATCTTGCAGTTCTTGTAGAACGTTTGGCTAAAGAAAAGCCGTTCGAGAATCTCACATTCAATGACGCGTTGCGTAGAGTCCTGAAAAACTACGTAATCCCGACAGCACGCGATAAAAAAGGTAGCGAATTAGATGATTTGCTTAATGAGCCGATAGCGATCGCCAGACAGTCCGCAAAGAAGGCGCCCACGCCGAGTCCCACGGAATGGGTAGCAAACATCCCAGAACTACGAGGCAGAAAAGGCTTGAACACATGGAAAGCAGTTTGCAACCTGCTCAAAATAGATACTGCAGGCGACTCTGCGAGGCGCAGGCTGAAAAACTGGGTCAAGTCCAACCGTCCAACATGGCCTACAGTCCCGGACGTCGACTAAAAGTGACGCCCAACCCGACGCTCAACCTCGCTCCCTTCGGTCGCTGGACGCTGCGCGATAAAGCCGCGCAGCGCCGGTTAGCTCTACGTTAGACAGCATAGAGGCTCCATGACAACAACCCGACCAAGCTCCAACAACTCGCACCTTGCTGGTGAGTACTTCGTGGCGGCCGAGCTCTACAAGCGCGGATTCTCCGTAGCGATGACCTTAGGGAACGCAAAGGCAATCGACCTCTTTGCCGAGAAGGATCTGCGCACAGTCAACGTTCAGGTGAAGGCGATCAGCTTGCGCAAGAACGTGGGTTGGCCAATCTTGAAGAAGAAGGTGTTTCGAAAGGTGCTGTACGTCTTTGTATGCCTGAACGCCGACGACCATCCACCTACGTTTTTCATCGCGACTGGCCAAGAGGTGCGGCCTCGCGTTCGGGAATACGCGACGCGCGGCATCATCAATTACGGCTCCCTAAACTCAGGTCAGTTTAAGGACCGCTGGGACAAGATCGAGGCAGCATTGCGGGCGCCCGGGGCGCGTGCTGTCTAACTTCAGTTGGTGCGGACGGGCCGGAAGCGCCGTGCCACAATTAACCACCGTGCCAGCCCGCCGCACAACACGACGTTAGAACACAAGCCGATGCAGCCGCCTAAGAGTCCAATATGTGTAATCTGCGGAAGTCGCCCCGCGACTACGGTTGAACACGTACCCCCGAGAGGTTTTTTCAAGGGTATTGTTGGCCAGTTTCGAACGGTCCCTGCTTGCAACATCTGCAACAATGGCAGCTCAGAGGACGATGAAGCTCTGCGCAATTACATTAGTGCCCAAATTGGAAAACAAACAACGGGCGCCAAGCACCTCTGGGAAATGGGTGCGCACAAAAGCTTTTTGCGCAGTACTAGACTCCGATCCGCGTTACTGCGCACAACACACGAAGTTGAGGTTGTAGATGAAGATGGCTCAACCACTACTCGCTTGGCTTTTGTCGTTCCGGTCAGCCTATATCAACGAGTCTTTGAGCGGGTGACTCGTGGTTTGCATTTTTTGCATGCTGGCAAGATATTGCCAATTGACATTCCTGTTCAGATAAATCTACTCACCAATGCGCCCGATCTATCCTTACCTGAGTTCCAAATATTTGAAAAGCATTCGATTGCGGAGGATGCGTTCGTGTACAGGTTTGCTCTTAATTCCGAGGAGCCTAGTAATGGTGTCTGGCTATTCACCATACACGGGTCTCATTGGGTTCAGTCATCAACGGGAGTGCTCGTTGACAATGCGTTCTAATCGGGTAGCCGGGGGTGTTT
>PLYS01000054.1 GCA_003153455.1 Betaproteobacteria bacterium
AACATGCTGGAAGTGCGGCTGTTGTACAGAAAACTCGATAGTTACAACAAGGTGCTGGAACAGACGGTGCAGGAACGGACCGCCGAACTACGGGAAAGCGAAGCGCGCTTTCGCAGGCTGACCGAACTGGCGTCCGACTGGTATTGGGAGCAGGACGAGAGCGGGCGTTTCACCAAGGTTTCCGGCCCGGTACTCGAGATGCTCGGCATTTCGGTCGACGCCGTGCCGGGCGAAACAACAGAAGCGCCGGGGGCGCGCTGGAATGAGGCCGAGCGCGCGGCACTCGAAGCAAACATAGCAGCCAGACGGCCGTTCCTGGATTTCGTCTACAGCCGGACCAAACCCGATGGCTCGCGTCAATATTTGATGGTTAGCGGCGAGCCGATTTTCGACCCGTCCGGCCGCTTTACCGGCTACCGCGGGATCGGCAAGGACGTTACCGAATCCATGCGCCCAAACTAGCCGCACTCCCAAAAAAAAGCCGGGCGGTCTATGGCCGCCCGGCTCGTTTGACTCGAGCTTCGAATGCTACTGCGTCGCGAATACCGCGACGCCGGCAGTAAGGAAATTATTATTATCCAGATGGTGGCCAACGTGTGGCTGCGCCCAGGCATACAGCCAGCGCCAACAACGCCAGTGCATTTTGCGAGAACCGCATCAAGGAGTTGAAGTACGACTTCGCGGCGGGAAGCTTGTGCATGCGAGAGGTCTGGGCGACCGAGGCGGCTTTGAACGTGGTGATGCTCGCGTTCAACTTGATGAGCTTGTTTCGCCAGGTGATGCTCAAAACCACTAAACATCACACGCTCGCCACGCTGCGCTACAAGCTATTTGCGCAAGCAGGCTATATCACGCATGAGGGAAGGCAGCGTAGCCTGAAGCTAGCCACTGCGATGCGTAAGCGAAAGTGGTTCACAAGGACTGTGGACGCAATCCCAACGCTTCAATCTGTCCGTGGTCTTCACCCCTACTTTCGTGCATCAACAAGGACCTTGATCTCGGGCTAATGGAAAATATGGGATCATCACGATTGGGGTTACGGCACAGCCGCGGTTCAACGCATTGGGAGATCTGGAAACGCTGATGGTGGGGCTCGATAACGCGCTATACAGGGGGGAAACATGATTACGCGCAGGAGATTTATCGTTGCGGCTGGCGCTGGTGCGCTTGCCGTGCCGCTGGCCGGGATGTCACGCGGTGCGGACAAAATGCGCCGCGTGGGTTTCGTGGTGCCCAATCCGGTTATTTCGGGCCGGCGGATTGCGGCGCTGCGCGCCGGGTTGAGCGCGCTCGGCTACGTCGAAAAGAAAAATCTCCTCATCGAGACGCGCTGGCCCGAAGGACGGGAGCGGCGTCTGCGTGATATTCCGCAGGAATTGATCGATGCCGAAGTCGAAGTCATCGTCATACATGGCGGAACTGCGATGTTCCAGACGTTGCACGCGTTGGCCGCGCAGAAGCTCTCGATTCCAGTCGTCATGGCGACCTGCGCGAGCGCTCCGCAGGCGGAAGCAGACGGAGCGCGCATCGTCACCGGCCTGCTCGATGCACCAGACCCGGTGCCGAAGCAGCTTGAACTGCTGCGCGCTTTGGTGCCGAACCTCGCGCGGCTCGCCGTTTTGTCGAACCTGGCCTTTCCCGGGCATCCGATGATAGAACACAGCGTCAATGCGATCATCAAAAATTCTGGAATCACCGCGTTGCCGTTTCATGCGCAGACGCCGAACGAGATCGACGCCGCTTTTTCTGAAATCGTCAAAGCGGGGGCGCAGGCGATTGTGGTGGCGGTCGACCCCGTGGTCGAGGGCGCCGGCCAGCAGATCGCGCGGCTGGCTCTCCAACACAAGTTGCCCACCATGTTCGGCGATGGCGACCACGTTCGTGCGGGAGGTCTCATCAGTTATGGCGAGAATCTCGAACGCACCTACCGGCGCGCGGCGGTTTACGTCGACAAGCTCCTCAAGGGTCGCAAGGCGTCCGCACTGCCGATCGAGCAGGTGACGAAACTGGATTTGGTCATCAATCAGAAGACGGCGGGCGCGCTCGGAATACGGATTCCTGCGGCGATCCTCGCACGCGCGGACAAGGTTTGGCGCGGATAGGAGGGCCGGACGCATCGCGCAAGGCGATGGCGATTAGCTGCGCAGCGCCACCTCCCGCACCACAAAAAAAAGCCTGGCGGCCGTTGGGCCGCCAGGCTGATGTGAACTGCCGAATAACGAATTACCGGAACTGGATCACACTCACGCCGCCATTGACGAAGCCGTTGGCCGCGCAGTTGCCGCAACCTGCCGGCAAGGTCGAATTGGAATACATCATGAAGGCGAGACCCATGGACGAATCGAAGTCCATGCCATGGGCGTTGTTGCCTACCCCGACCCGCCCGCGAATTGCGAAAGTCGATGCGTCAACCATGCTCAATACTGGCGTACACACTCGGGTCGCGGGCGAGGCAGCACATCCGCCGGGCGAAAGTCCTGTCGGAGTCCAGCGGCTTGCCGCGGTCAAATACATGTTGCCCACCGCATCGAATTGGACCTGGTCGGCATTACCTCCGAGCGGTTGCGCCACGAGCGCGCCGGTGTTGCGGTTGACTACCAGGAGTACGCTTGGCAGGCCGAGTGCGGGTCTGCAACTGGTCGCGACGTCGACATTATTATTTGTGTTCAAAGCCATTCCCGCGGGGGCACAGCCGTTTCCAGGCGCAGCGCCCTGCGCAGTGTTGAAGCCTGCCGCGCGATGCCAGAAGCCAGTGGCCGCCGTCGTCTTGTAGTCTATGGCCGCGAGGTTTGCGCCGGCGCCCTTGGCTGTGGCCGGATAGAAGCCGGCTGCGATGTCGGCGGTAACGTTTG
>PLYS01000075.1 GCA_003153455.1 Betaproteobacteria bacterium
TTCCACAAGGACAAGATCTGCATGTACGCCGGCGGCATGATCCCGTTCGCAAAAACCAAGGCCGAACGCATTGCCAGCGGCGACCCGCGACTGTCACTGGAAGAACGTTATACCGATCACGCAGGTTACGTCGCGGCAGTCAGAAAAGCCGCGGCCAACACGGTGGCGCAGAGCTTTCTGTTGCAGAAAGATGCTGATGCGCTGATTGCTCAGGCGGAAGCGAGCAATGTTTTGAAATAGGGTGGCGGGGCGGTTGCCGCAGCGAACGCGGTCTATTCCCGGTTATTCTCTTCTATCCCGACCACGGAGGCGATGATGTCGAATGTGATCAAACAGTCTGTGACCCTGCCCGCGCCCGCCCGCGACTTGTACGCGATGTACCTCACTGCGAAAACACACCGCGCAATCACCGGCGCGAAGGTCGTGATCGGCGCGCGCCGCGGCTCACCGTTCAGCGCCTTCGACGGCATGCTGCATGGCCGGACGCTGCACACAGTTCCGGGGCGGCTTATCGTACAGGCATGGCGCTCGGTCAACTTCAAGAAAGGCGACATCGACTCGACACTGATCCTGCGCTTCACGCCCGAAGGAAAGCACGGGCGCATCGACCTCGTGCACGTCAACGTGCCGGACCAGGACTACCGCGGCGTCATGCAAGGCTGGAAAAAATATTACTGGCGGCCCTGGCGCGGCTATCTGGCGCAGCGCTGAACGGCAACGCCGGAACCCGAAATATTCGCAGCTTGCGGCAGAGTCGCGATAGGATTACCGTCGCAAACGCAAGGTGACCCAAGTGACCAGTCCTGCCGAATCGAAATGGCGTTTGCACGGCGTGCGCGCAAATTATTCAACGGAGGAAACCGTGAAAAAAATATTCGTAGGCTTGGTCGTATGCGTCGCAATGAACTGCGCCTTTGCCCAGGAACGCATGCCGAGAATTCCGGAAGACAGGATGACCGAAGCGCAAAAGCAGGCAGTCGCCGAAATCATCGCGGGCCCGCGCGGGGCTTTTATCGGGCCCTTCGTGTCAATCGTGCGCAGTCCGGGGTTCATGCGTCCGGTGCAGAAAGTCGGCGAATACGTTCGCTATGGCACCAAGCTCGACCGGCGGATCAGCGAATTGGCGGCACTGATCGCGTCGCGACAGTGGACGCAGCAATACGAGTGGCACGGTCATTATCCGCAGGCGATCAAGGCCGGACTCAAGGTGACCATCATCGATGCGATTGCAGAGGGCCGACGGCCCACCGGCATGGCCGAGGACGAAGAGATTGTTTACGACTTCCTGACGGAGCTCTTTGCCAACAAAGGCGTGAGCGATGCGACCTACGCCAGGACTCTCGCCAAATTCGGCGAAGAGCAACTGATGGATATTTGCGGCAACGTCGGCTACTACACGATGATCGGAATGATCATGAACGTCGCCCGCACGGCGGTTCCGGAAGGTCCGCCGCCGCTCCTCGTGCCGTTACCGCGGTAATCGCCCGTCGGTGACGAATTCGCAATCAAGCGGCGAGCGGGATGCAAGTTGGGCCACGACCATGCCGTTGCCACGCGTGGCGGACAAAACATGACGGCCAATTTCATGACCTGATCCGAGACAGGTTGCCCCTATTATTCGTGAGGAGAAAATCATGCAGCGCACACTGATCCGCATTGCCCTCGTCGGAATCCTTCTGATCGGGGTGGTCACGCAATGGTCCGCGCCGGTCTTCAGCCAGACCGCCCCGGCACAGGCTCCTCATATCGGCGAAGGCGGATTGCCGCAGTTCGCAAAGGACCCCGCGTGGCCGAAGGTCCCTGCCAAGTGGAAGATGGGATTCGGGTCCGCCGTCGCCGTCGATGAGCGCGACCACGTGTGGATCCTCAGCCGCCCGCATACTCTGGTCAATCCGCGGTCGACGGAGCCCGACCTGAAATCCGCGGCCGCGCCGCCCGTCATGGAGTTCGACAACGAGGGCAACTTCATCCAGGGCTGGGGCGGGGAAAGCGGGCCGGGATATCAATGGCCATCGAACGAGCACGGCATCACCGTGGATTCCAGGGGCTTTGTGTGGATCGTGGGCAACGCGGACGGCAAGAAAAACAATCCCGCGAATCTCCCGAACGACAACCAGATTCTCAAGTTCACGAAGGACGGCAAGTTCGTGATGGCCATCGGCAGGAGCGGCCAGACCGGCAGCAACAAGACCGAGGTCCTCAGGGGAGCGACGGGCCTGCGTTACTACGCCAAAACAAACGAACTGTTCGTCACCGACGGTTATGGCAACAGCCGCGTGATGGTGTACGACGCGGACACTGGGAAGTTCAAGCGCATGTGGGGCGCGTACGGCAACAAGCCGCTCGATGAGGAGGACCGTCCGCCACGCGCCAAGCCCGGCCCGATCCCGTGGGTCGGCACCGCGGAGGTTCTGCAGCAGTTCGGTTCTCCCGTTCACGACGTGATTATTTCCGACGACGGGCTCGTGTATGTCTGCGATCGCGGCAACAAGCGCATCCAGGTGTTTACCCCCGAAGGCAAATTCGTGGCGGAGCAGTTTGTCGGCCTCGACAGCAAGTATTACCTGCAGGCGAGGGGTGCGGCTTTTTCGCCGGACCAGCGGTTTCTGTACGTGGGCGGGACCCCGGTCATCTACATCCTGAATCGCAAAACGCTCGAGGTCCTGGGCTCGTTCGACGTCGGCGAAGGCGCGCAAGACCATCCCCCGGGGCACCAGATCACGGCGGATCACAAAGGCAATCTCTACGTGGTCCAGGCGGAGCTCACCGGGGCCGACGGCAAGAGCGGCGGCACGGGCGCCTACAAGTGGGTGTTCAAGGGGTATTCGCCGGCGACGAAATAGCCCTTAGAAAGATTGAACCGCAAAGAACGCGAAAGACGCAAAGGGAACCCTCAGTCGCAGACTCGGATCGAACAACCATACTCTTTATGGCGTGCGAACTGCTCCTACTGGCGACGGAAGCAGAGGGGTTTCCGCTTTTCCTAATTGAAGAACCAGAAGCGCATCTTCATCCGCAGCGCCAGTTGCGCCCCTTATGCAATTCTTTCAGGACGAAGTCCAAAGGGAGTGCGCCGACGAACAGCAGATTCAGATCATTATCACGATCCATATCCGTCGCCGTTCGCTTTTGACACCAGGGTATTTCCGATCAGCCCGCCCGCGCCCGGGCGGTTTTCGACGGCGACTCTCTGCCGGTAGAAGGCGCCCAGATCCTCACGGAGCGAGCGCGCGAAAATATCGCTTGCCGTGCCCGGAGAGGACGCAACGATGATGCGGATCGTATTGACGGGATAGTCGGCGAGCACCGCCGATTGCTGGGCGATGCACGGGGCCGCTCCCGGAGCACGGCCGTCGCGCATATCGCGACCCGCAAGGCGCCGGCGTCTACCACGGGTTAGAACTCGGATCGTTACAGTCGGGTCATGCCGGCATCATGCCATCAGGCCGAGCGCGGCGGCAAATGGGCGCATGGGGCCAGCTCAACCTGCCCCCCTTCTGGACGGACCCTGTTCCGGCACTATTCCGAAGACTTGCGCAGCAGATAGAATGCACGGATAACGGGATCCCGTGCGGAGGAAAACAGAATGGCTGCTTCTCGGCGCACTCTATGTGCATGGGCTGGCGTCATC
>PLYS01000010.1 GCA_003153455.1 Betaproteobacteria bacterium
TCAGGATCGCCTGGTTACACGTCGGTGCGGCGGCGATTGCGCGATCCGCGAACTCCCTCTCCTGGTATCTCCCGACCAGCCCCACGCACGCTTCGCGTGTCTCGCTGATGCCGCTGATCAGATCGACGGTTGCGGTTTCACCCGGATCGAGCGCGATGCAACAGCGAATCGCAGCCACCGGATCGAGCACGGGACCTGCGCTCCCCGACAAGGCCGCCTTGTCATGCAATACTTGCGGATCAGCCGTGGTGCGGCCGCGACCGATGAACTGCAGGCGGTCCGTCTCGTAAGAGACTTCTCCCGTTGCCCGCTTATGCGCGGCCAACAGGTGGAACATCCATGGCGCCGGCTCATCGGGGGCACGCGGCCGACGAGTGCACAGGATCGCGTGGCGCTCACGGACGATCTCGGTTTCGACAAACAGTTTGCTGAACGCCGGGTGTGCCGAATCCGTGGCAGGCGGTGCGAGCACGATTTCCGCGTAGCTCGTTATATCGATGATCCTGCGTGCGCCAGAGCAGTTGATAATGCGCGTCCGGCGCACCTCGACGTCATCTTCCGGCGAAACGGCGATTTCGGTATGCGTTTCGATACCGTGGTCGCGGCGTCGGAATACCGCGCGCCCCTCCGAAAACACTGCTTCGTAGATNNGCGCCCCAGTTGTCGCAGACAGCATCTTCGCACCAACGTGTAACCGCGAGGTTTTTCCAGCGACTGTAGCCGCCGCCCGCGCTCGTGACCATCACGTGGTATCTGCCATTCGACAGCAACTGTACTTCCGGTATCGGCGAGTTTGGACTGTCGAAAATGCGTAGCGGGGCCTTCCGATTATTGGCGGTCATAGA
The DNA here is from genome assembly GCA_003153455.1 of Betaproteobacteria bacterium. Lineage (GTDB taxonomy): Bacteria > Pseudomonadota > Gammaproteobacteria > Burkholderiales > SG8-41 > PALSA-1004. Next base: position 846 of record PLYS01000010.1, read on the forward strand.
CATGAGTCTGAAAACGAAACTAAAAGTTCGGCAGAATACGCAGCATCCATCGGCTGCCTCGTTATCCATGCCGAGGCGAATTCGATCGTAAGATCAAACGCGGGATGGTTATTGCGAATCGTGACGACCGATCCGCGCCTCCGACATCACGCCAGCGTTGGATTCCAAGCAGTTCTGGACGCGACCGGGCGTTACAGTTATTCTCCACTTCGCAACCCGGACGCTCTGTGCGATGCCGTACATACAGCAAAAGATTTTCGCTGTAGCTTTAGTCCATGTCTCCTGAGCGACTCCCGACCCCGCGTGCACCAGGTTGCTTGGCTGGGTGCAGCGCTTCATGCAAGAGTTCGAGAAGCGTTGGATGCGGCTCGTCCGTCGCGTAGAGAAGGCCACTGAATCAAGGTAGAGTTTTCATGAGGGCAACGGCCCGCCTGCATACGTTGTCGACGGTGAAGCCATACTCGCACAGCACAACCTCGCTGGGGGTGAATGCGCCAAAGCGATCCACGGCGAGCACATCGCCACGGTTGCCGACATAGCGGTGCCAGCCCTGCGACACATCGGCTTCTACCGCGAGCCCACAGACGAGGCGTTGCTCGATGGGCTTCAGCGCGCGGCGTTCGGTTACTTTCTGGAAGCGGTGAATCCGGCCAACGGACTGATCGCCGACACCTCGCGCGAGAATTCGCCATCCAGCATTGCCGTCGTCGGGTTCGCCCTGTCCGCCTATCCGGTGGCGGTGGAGCGCGGCTGGATGGCGCGGGCCGACGCGGTCAAACGCAGTCTTTGCGTGCTGCGTTTCTTCCGTGACAGCGATCAAAGCGGCAGCCCGGAGGCGACCGGTTACAAGGGTTTCTACTACCACTTTCTCGATCTGCAAACGGGTGCCCGCGTCTGGCGCTCCGAATTGTCGATGATCGACACGGCGCTTTTGATCGCAGGTGCGCTCAGCGCGGGTATGTACTTTACCGCGAATACGCCCGAGGAAACCGAGCTGCGCGAACTCGTCGAAACGCTATACCTTCGCGTCGACTGGCGATGGTCGCAGGGTGGGGCTGCAACGATCAGGCAAGGCTGGAAACCAGAATGCGGATTCCTGCATTACGGGTGGGATGGTTACAACGAGGCTATCGTCCTGTACGTCCTCGCGATGGGCTCGCCGACGCATCCGCTCAAGGACGACTGCTACGAGGCCTGGACGGCGACCTATCAATGGGAAAATCTGTACGGTTACGATTTTCTATATGCGGGTCCGTTGTTCGTGCACCAGTTCTCACATGCATGGATCGATTTTCGCGGCATTCAGGATCTTTTCATGCGCGAGAAGCGCTGCGACTATTTCGAGAATAGCCGGCGTGCATCGCAAATCCAGCGCGAGTACGCGCAGCGCAACCCGCACGAGTTCGCCGGTTACGACGAAAACTGCTGGGGCCTCACTGCTGGTGATGGTCCGAGCGACGAGATGCCGGAAGTAGCCAACGAGCGGCGGCGCTTGTTCGGGTACGCTGCTCGTGGCGTGCCGTACGGGCCAGATGATGGGACTCTTGCCGGATCGGCCGCGTTGGCGTCGCTCCCGTTTGCGCCCGAGATCGCTTTGTGTGCTGCGCGCAATATGGGTCGGCGCTTTCCCGAGATGCTGTCCGCAAACCAGTACTCGAGCGGGTTTAACCCGAGCCTTGCAAGCACCGACCGGCGCGCTTGGGTTTCGTCCGGCAAATTTGGACTCGATCAAGGCATCGTGTTGATGATGATCGAAAACTATCGCACAGAGCTGATCTGGAAGCTGATGCGTGACTGTCCCTATATCAGCACCGGTTTGCGCCGCACCGGCTTCCGCGGCGGCTGGCTGTAGCGGCTCGTTCTATTCACGGATTAAATATCATGCTTCAGCACAACACCTCCCTCGTATCGGTCCCGCAGGATGTGCACGAGCGCGAACGGCTGGAAAACTTGCATCCGTCTGAATGGCGCAATCCGCAGCCCGCAGACCGCTACAATCTGGTGGTCATCGGGGCCGGTCCGGCGGGATTGGTCGCGGCGCACGCCGCGGCGGCACGCGGCGCGAAGGTCGCGCTTATCGAGCGCGAGCTGCTCGGCGGCGACTGTATGAATATCGGCTGCGTGCCGTCAAAAGCGATCCTCCGGACTTCGCGCCTGTATGCCGAGATGCGCAATGCCGAACATTATGGCGCACAGATCCCTGCCGATATCCGCGTTGATTTTGCTGCGGTGATGCAGCGCATGCGCCGTATTCGGGCCCGCATCAGCCGCGTCGCTTCTATCGACCGGCTGAGCGCGGCCGGGGTGGATGTGTTCTTCGGCGAGGCACGCTTCACCGCGACCGATGCCCTGACGGTGGACGGGGCGAGACTACGCTTCAGGAAGGCAATGATCGCCACCGGCGCGCGGCCGGACACACCTTCGATTCCCGGCCTTGTCGAGGCTGGCTTTCTGACCAATGAGAACATCTTCGACCTGACCGAGTTGCCGCGCCGCCTGCTGGTAATCGGCGGCGGTCCGCTCGGCTGCGAACTGGCGCAGGCCTTCTGCCGCTTCGGAGCGCAAACCACTATTGCGCAAGACATGCCGCTGTTTCTAGTTGGGGAAGAACGCGATGCCGCACAGATCCTGTCGGATGCTTTCGCGCGCG
>PLYS01000274.1 GCA_003153455.1 Betaproteobacteria bacterium
TTCGCACTCGCATCGCGGAAGTACCACCAGATTTTGGCGTAGTCAGGAACCACGTTGGGCTGTATGCCCCCATCCGTGATGACTGAATGACTTCTCTGGGTCAGAGGGAGGTGCTTGCGGAGAACGTCCCAGCCGATATCCATGAGTTTTGCCGCATCGGCCGCGTTGATCCCCGTCCAGGGGTTATTTCCCGCATGCGCGCTCTTGCCGAAAAATTCATATTCAACGGATATCAAGGCGCTCGATTTCAACCCGTAGACGACGGACAACTGATCGCCGACATGAACGTGAAAGGCTGTGTCAACATCTTTGAAATAGCCGTCCCGGACATAGAAAGGCCTGCTCACAAGCTGCTCCTCCGCCGGGGCTCCGAAGAGTTTGACAGTCCCCTTTATCCGATGCTTGTTCATGGCTTCCCTGATACCAAAGGCAGCGCCGACCAGAACGGCTGCATTTGTGTTATGCCCCTCCGCATGGCCCGGGGCGCCCGGAACCAGTTCCCTCCGCTCTACGACCCCCGGAGTCTGGGATCCTCTGGGCAGGGCATCGTATTCGGTATGGACGGCAATCACCGGCTTCCCGGAACCGTAGGTGGCAAGGAATCCCGTCGCGAACCCGGAAATCCCCGTTTCCACCTTGTAACCGATGTCTCTTAGAACCTGGACCAGCAGCTTGCTGGTCTCGATTTCCTGCATGCCAAGTTCTGCAAAATAGAAGATCGAATCGCCGACCTTAGCGATCTCCTCCATGTTCCGTTCAATGGCCTGGAAGGCCATCTCCTTCGGGTTCATCCGCGCATTGGCCACCGAACCAGGAACGATAGGGTCCGGACAAAGATCATCTACGGACAAAGGACACATTTTGTTCATCCTGCTCTCCTCCCCCGATTCTTATTAAATCAGTCTTCTGGATGCGCTCCAGACAGCTTGACGGCCACTCTCAATTTCTCCAACTGCGCGCTGATAAATAATGCGAAATCCTTCTGGGAGGATCCAACGGACTCGATGCCGAGACTCGTCATCCGTTCCCTTACTTCTGAAGTATTCAATGCCTTCACGACTTCGGCATTGAGCTTCGAGAGAATTGCAGGTGACGTTTTCACTGGTGCGATTAGTCCGTACCAACTGGTAAAGTCAAAACCAGGAACAGACTCAGAAATCGATGGCAAGTCGGAAGCCAGCGTTGTGCGCTTAGCGCTCGAGACGCCCAGAGCTCTCAACTTGCCACTTAGGATCAGCGGCAGACACTGCGCTATGGCCGAGAATGTCATGTCCACTTCCCCGTTCATCGTGTTGGTCAGGGGCGGGGTAGCCCCCTTGTATGGAACGTGCAAAATATCGGTGCCTGTCATGAATTTGAAAAGCTCGGCTACCAGATGGAAAGAAGTTCCAGAGCCGCTGGAGCCGTATCTAAGCGCTCCCGCCCGCGATTTCGCAAGCGTCACCAACTCCTTGACCGAGGTCACCGGAAGCGAAGGGTTGACCACTAGAACAGATGTCGACGTACCGATCAGGCTAATGGGTGAAAAATCCTTGACGAGATTGTATTTTAGATCCTTATACATCGCGTCAACCGTGGAAAGTTGTGCCGTCAGTATCAATAATGTATAGCCATCCGAAGCTGCTCTGGCTACGGTCTCCGCAGCAATTCTGCCGCTCGCACCGGCACGGTCATCAACAACAACCTGCTGACCCCAGGCTTCAGTGAGCTTGCCGCCGAGCAGGCGCGCCACGATATCCGGACCCGATCCAGGCGTGCTCGCGACAACGATCCGAATCGGCTTCGTCGGATAGGCTTGGGCGAGAGCTTTTGGCGAGAAAGTGGTGATCGAACCTAGTACCAGTGCTGCGCAGAAAGTGCTCACAACACCGATGCCCACTTTGCGTAGAATTTTTGTCATCGCTTACTTCAGCGCGAGTTTCCTGATGTCGAAGTCGTCTGGAACAGGCAGGACCAGGCTCTTTCTGGGCCTAAGGAGTTCCCGCGCCGAGTGCCCCTCGCCCGTGAGGTCCTCCGCGAAGAGAGCGTCTCCCGGTCAGACGCCCAGCTTTCCCTCGAAAAGGGTGAGCGGTGGAAAAGCGCGGGGATCGATCATAACGTCGATTACCGTTGTTAGCGGGGAGCGCATCGCCCGCCCCAGCGCCGCCTTAAAGTCCGCCGCTTGCTCCACCCGAATACCTTCACAACCACAGGCGCGCGCGATAGCGGCGTGATCAACCGCTCCCAATGCGCAAGCATCGGTATGGCCGCCGTAGAGCACCTCCTCGGCATGCCACTGATAGCCCAGTATCTGGTTGCTCAACACGATCACGACGAGCTTGATCCCAAGGCGCTTTGAAGTCTCAAGCTCGGACCACATATGGGCAAACCCGCCGTCCCCGGTAATGCACACCACGGCCTTGCCCGGCTCGGCAAGCTTGGCGCCGATTGCGGCAGGCAGTCCCCAGCCGAGGCCTGCAAGCCCGCGGCCGGCGAGAAATCGCATTCCCGCCGCTTGCGCCACCAGATAGTTGGCCGCCCAAATCGGCGAGTAACTCGCATCCGAAACCACGATGGCATCCTCGGTGAGGACGCTGTTCAGGTCCCGCATCAGAAGTTCGGGACGAATCGGCGACGCCCCGGAATTCATCACCTCGCGGGTTTCTTCCAAGAACAGGCTACGCCCCTCGGCAATGGACCCCTCCACCGCGCCGCGATTCTGCGTGCGTATTGACAGGTCAAGTCCGCTCAATGCCTCGCCAAGCGCAGCAAGCGTGAGTTTCGCGTCGCCCACCAACCGCAGCGCTTCATAGTTTCGGCCGATCTCCTGAGCGTCGATGTCGATATGAATGTACTGCGTGGTCTTCGGAAACAGGGTCCACGAATCCGTTCCATTTTGATTCGTGCGGTCGCCGACAAACATAATGACATCGGCTTCATCCACCAGCCGCCGCAGTCCCTTCGTTGCGCTGCGCGTGCCCATGAAATATCCGATCACCCCGACCGAAAGCGGATGTTTTTCATCGACCGCGCCCTTGCCCATGCTGGTTGTCGCCACCGGGATGGACGCGGCCTGCTGCAACCGGGCAAGCTCGGCATGCGCCTGCGAAAGATGCACCCCCCCGCCGGCGACGATGAGCGGACTCCTTGCCTGCGCCAGCAGACTCGCGGCCTCTTTGATACGTACGGGATCGGCCACGACCCGATCGAGCGGGTAGCTGCCCAGATTCTGCCGCCGCGCTGGCGCGGGAGGGTTCGCCAGGGGCTCCAGAAACAGGTCTTGCGGACACAGCAAAACCGCCGGGCCGGGCCGGCCGCTTGCGGCGGCGGTAAACGCCATGTCTACATAGTCTTCAATTCGCGATACGTCGCTGACACGGCGGATCCATTTGCTGCACCCGCGGAACAAATCCAGATGGTCGAGTTCCTGAAATGCATTCTTGTCCGCTTGCGTTCGTCTGACGTCCTGCACCAATGCGACGATCGGGACCGAGGCTTTCAACGCCTCGGCGAGTCCGGACACGAGCAGGGCGGCGGCGGGCCCGTTTTGTGCGGTAACGACCGCAACCTTGTGGGAAACGCGTGCGTAGCCGTCCGCCATCGAGGCGCCCGCGTTTTCGGTTCGATACGAAATCTGCCGGATCCCAAACTCTGGTGCGACCAGATACAAAGCCGAAGGGAGGCTTTGGCCGAACATGACTTCAACTCCGTGCCGCTTCAACGCCCTTGCAAACAGGTGCGCCCCGCAAAAGGCGGGAAGTTTGTGTCGTGGCGATTGCTGTTGTTCGGGCTTCGATGGGATGGTCATTCTGTGTCTCCGCTACGAATTATTCAACCCGGATGCCGGCGGCCTGCACGACCTTCGCCCACTTGGCAATCTCGGCCTTGATGAAAACGGCGAAATGTTCGGACGTGTCGCCGACGCCTTCCGCGCCCATCTGGGCGAGGCGTTCCTTGACGTCGGGCAACATCAGGGTCTGTCTCGTTTCGCTGTAGAGCTTCGTGACGATCGGATTCGCGGTGCCCTTTGGCAGGAATAGGCCGTTCCATCCGATGAGCTCGTAGCCTTTCAGCCCCGCTGCGTCGAGCGTCGGCAAATCGGCGACCACCGGCGAGCGTTTCGTATCGGTCACCGCGAGTGCGCGTAATTTGCCGGCTTTCACGAACGGCAGCGTCCCTGGGATGTTCTCGAGCATGAGCTGAAT
>PLYS01000480.1 GCA_003153455.1 Betaproteobacteria bacterium
GCGCGTTTTCGCAACGAGAAGGGCAAGCCCGAGCTCGTGCACACCCTTAATGGTTCGGGCCTGGCGGTCGGCCGCACGCTGGTCGCGATCATGGAAAACTATCAACGAGCGGGCGGCGGCGTAGAGATTCCCGCTGCGCTTCAGCCCTACATGGGAGGTTTGAAAGCGATCGAGCCGGCGCATTGATCCCACGACCCACGAGTCACGAGCCACCAGCCACGAACCACTTACCACGAACCACGAACCACGAACCACGAACCACGAACTTGTCTGCTAAAATACCCGCCGCCGGAGAGGTGCCAGAGCGGTTGAACGGGCCGGTCTCGAAAACCGGAATACGCGCAAGCGTATCGTGGGTTCGAATCCCACCCTCTCCGCCAAGTATGGGAAAGTCTGTTTATGCCCAGACAATTAGGTACTTAGCGAATCCCAGTATCAAGACTTTACCACACGCGTTTACCACACAGTTCCGTGGTGCGCTCGTTGCCATTATTTTCGCGGCAGATGCCGTCTGAGAATGCATCTACACACAGAAGTCTCTGACGCGGAAATCCCACGCATCCTAAATGCCTTCATTGGAATTACCGGCGTCAAGGAATGGAAGCGGCGCTTAGTTTGGCTCAATAAGCAACTCACGGCTAACGAGTTTCTACGCGACTATACTGCGCAAATATATGCGCTTGAGTTGGAGGTCGGTCGCGTCCTCGAAGAGATTAAAAGCACTGGTCGGATTGATCTAAGATCGACGACGGTTGACCGTTATCGACTGTTCGCTTTTATTACTGCCGTTGTTTCAATCTACGCGCGTCTTAGTCCGAAGGGCCAAAAGAGACTGCGGGGCATGATTCTCGGTGGGTTGCGTGACGGCGGGCTTACCCCACTTCAACAGGAGATGGGTGTGGCCGCGCATCTGTTCTCGCGTGGATTCGATGTCTTTTTCTCCGATATTGAGACTGGCTCCGGCTTTGATTTTCTAGCTACTAAGGACAGCATAGAGATCGAGGTGGAGTGCAAGCGTGTCGGTTTGAGCTTGGGCCGCAAGATTCCGCGCTTGGACGTTCTCAATCTTCACAAGTACATACACGCTCAGGTCAAGCCGTTATTCGGCAAGCTTAACCGTGGGCTACTCCTCCGAGTTATCCTTCCCGGCCGGCTGACCTCAAATGTTCCTGCCCACGAGGCTATCGCTGCCGCAGTGAGAAAGGCGTGTCTGTCAGGTGTCGCGTGTGCCACGAGTCATTGCGATGTGGAGCAATTTGAATTTCAGATTGAAGGCACGCCATTTGAGCAGGCCACTGGTCAATCGGACATGCCAAGCATCCGCGCCTACATCGAGAAGCGGTTCAATGTTAAGAACCGCGAGATATTCGTTCTTGGGGAAAAGGGCAAACGTGCGTTGGCCGTATCGGTAGAAAGTAGGCAACCCGACACCCTCATTGAAAGTCTATTCGCAGATTTGAAAGCTTCAGCCGATAGACAATTTTCAAAGACACGACCTGGACTGCTTTGCGTTCAATTCATAGATTTGACGAACGAGCAGATACGACGCATGGGGACTGCGTCTAACGGTGAGTCGCCAGGAACACCGAGTTACATTTTGCGCGAGACAAGTATGTTTCTGGCTTCACCCAGTCGCAGCCATATTCGCTCGATGGTCTTTCGCGGCCGTGGCGACGTAGGGCAGTCGGCGTCAATACGCGACGGTTTTCTTACCCATGAAATTCAGGAGGAGGGAAGTGCTTTCTTCGTGACCAATGATACCCATCCGCTGGCCGCTGACAGGCGATACGCAATTTTTGGTGACGAGTTTCCCCGCTCGCGCATATTGGTGGACAGCTAGCGGGCCCCACGTTGTTCCTTGCATGTTCATCCGAAGTGTCCTATGCCGGGGGCGTGAGGGGTGGTTAGAAGTTCAACCTACAGGATGTCCGCGGCTATCAAGGGAAGGTTGCAGCCACGGCTGGCCTCGTTCCGATTGTCCAGCACCCACCACGCACCGCTTCACCGCAATCGAGAAGCGAAGACCGCCGGAGCGGGGCTAAAACGGTTGAAATATACCGACGGCATCGATCTGCATTGTTATTTCACATGTGGACAGACGTCCTCAGAGCGCCCACAATGAATCAAGTAGTTATTGTGCATTGGCGACGTCAGCCATCCCGCCGTGATGTTTCCAACTGAACGCTCCAGCAGACGGGGCGCAAATGCCGCTTCCGCTGGGCTAAGTTTTTGAACAGCCGCTTTTCGGAAATGCGAATGTCCGAAATGGGCCGAAAGCGCGATGTTCGCGATCGGGCCAGAAGCAGTCCAATCTGCCGCGCGCAACTTCCTCGGCGTTGATGTCGCCAAGTGGGTTCGTAAAGAGCACAATATCGCTCTGCCCTACGCGTTATGGCGTGCTCAATATTTTGTACGGCACGATGGCGAACTAGATTGATATGAAGAGAGATCCGCGGGAACTGGTGCGACAGGCCTTCATGGTCGCGCGAGCAAAGGGAAAACCGGATTGGCATCGAATGTCATTGGCCGTCCTAAAAAACCGGCTTTTAGACATCACTCAACGTAATTTTCGTGAAGCTGATTATGGGGCCGCTAACCTTAAGGAATTTGTTGAGAACATATCAGACCACGTAAGGCTTGACCCGGCCACGATTCCACCAACAGTTGAGCTGATCCAGCGGTCCGAAACCGGCACTGACAATGAAGCGTCCACTCACGGCGCGCACGCACCAGCGAGTGGTAAGCCGGCGTCCATATTCGACGGCGAACGCATAAAGCCAGATCTTTGGAAAGCAGTCATCGATTGGGAGACCAATGTCAGCTATGTGTGGGACTCGGACGAGCAGTGCGTTAAGAAGGTAAATCGTCCTAACCCGGACGCGGACGTATTGCCAAGACTTGGGAGATCTGAATTTGACGCGCTGAGGATCAGCTTCGCAACCCAGTTCGCCGATTCATTAGAGCCGAGGGACCGCGAAAAGCTACAAGCATGGAGTGCTCACAGGTTGCCGACTGATAAGTTGCCAACTGAACTGATCACGCCCTGGTACAGGCGCCTTACTAAAGTAGTCGAGTCGCGTCTTGAAGAATGGCGCCAGGGACCGGACCCTATCGACGACGAGATTGATAGGTATCGAGCAACCGGAGACACACTGGCTATTGGCGAACTGCTGGCCCGGCGGTTCACAACAGTAGCGGCGACTGAGCTTGACGTGATGCTGGCAAACGCGGTCGCTAACTGGGCGTCGGTAAGGCCGGTGGACTTTCCGTCCACGGCCGATTTAATCGCCAATGTCGATAGTTTTCCGGCAATCCAGCTCGCTCTTGCGGCAACTCGGGCAGCTTCCCGGTTAAGGCTGGCGGGCATCGAAGTCCCCGCGGACTTTGGAGACTTGTCATACCGGCTGTTAGACACCTTTCGAGAAGTGTTTGACCTTTCGGATCGAATACGTAACGTGGACGTTATCGATGCTGCTTCCGCGAAAATGGAGGAAGCGCTTGCGGGCTTAGAAGATGCAGTTGCTGGATTTCAGAGAACAACTTCTGTTACGGCCAAGCAGCCGTCAATCGAAGTCCTAAGGCAAGCGCACCGCAATGCACACTTCTGTCTGCAAACCGAGCTTCCTCTTCTCCGCGACATCGATGCGCTGCTTGGTGCCATTTTTCGCAAATTCTGCGAAAGCTGCGAACGACACGAGGCGAAACAGGTGTCCCAGCGAGCCGCAGAACTCCGGCGCCACATAGAACGCGTTCAGAACGCACACAAAGCTGACGCGCCGTATGCGTTGTGGCAATCGGTGGTCTCACCTATTTTCGATCACGTGTCAGCACTGATTGAGGAAGGAATACGAGCCACCGATGAATTCACTGCCCCATCCATCAGCGTTGTAGGCGGAACCTTTAAGCTTGACCTTTCCGTCACCGATCGAGCTACGACGTTTCCTGTGCGAATTCGAAATGACGGTGAAGGTATTGCATATGGTTTACGTCTATTCGTCAACGGTGCCGACAGTGGCGCGACGCTGACGCTGTGCGAACCGGCACAGTCGTTCGATCTACTGCCGAAAACCGAACGGCTCGTCACATTGGGACTTGCCCTTCAGAATCCAGCTACAAAGTTGGCGGTACCGGTGCAATGGACCTGTGCAACAGTCAACGGAAAGACATGCGATTTTGAACAGGTACTGCAATTTGAGCAACAAAGTTCGCAGCCGGATTGGGACCAACTGCAGGCGAACCCACCATACGTGATTAATCCAATTAAGGACAGGGAGCATTTGTTTGGTCGCGATGCGGTAATTGCAGACCTGTCGCTCCGAGTTGCCGCGAGTACTTCGACGTTCTTGTGGGGACAAAAAAGGGTCGGAAAGACCTCCGTGCTGCAGGTTTTAGCGGCTGAACTCTCACTGCGACCGGATATCTCGTGCGTGATTCTTCGGATGGCCTTCCACAACACTGTGCCGAATAATACGTTGCCTATTTTCTGGAGCTCGGGAAGCGTCAACAACCGGCAATGGACACCATTGCTGCCTCGGGCGTCCTTTTAGGTAGTACTCGCGGGAAACCGCGCTGCGTAGGGACCTCTCTTGGGGACAGACCACTAAGCCAAGCCGACCTGTCAGCGTCTGACCCGATAGCCGCGTTATACCCGAGGTATAGTCCAGCGAGATACCGAAATGCCACGGCGCGCGCGTCTGAAGTTTGCAGGTATCCCCCTGCACATCATCCAGCGGGGAAACAACCGTGTCGCCTGCTTCTTCGCCGAGGAAGACTACCGGCTTTACCTGCGCCACCTACAAGAACTGTCCCAGCGCTTCGAATGCGGCGTGCACGCCTACGTGCTGATGACCAATCACGTGCACCGCTCCTCACCCCCGCAGAGGCCGATGGCGCCTCGCTGCTCATGAAGCACCTCGGACAGCGCTATGTTCAATATGTCAACCGTGTCTACCGGCGAAGCGGGACATTATGGGAAGGCCGTTTCAAGTCCAGTTTAGTGCAGCGGCAAGACTATCTTCTCAAGTGCCAGCGCTACATCAAACTGAATCCGGTCCGTGCAAGCATAGTCCCGCACCTCGGCGACTATCCCTGGTCGAGCTACCGGGCAAACAGCAATCTCTGCGCGTCAGCCCTCGTGACTCCACATGACAGTTATGACGCGCTCGGTGAGACACCCGAGCAGCGGGCTGCGGCATACCGGCGCTTGTTTCAATTCGAACTGGACGAAGAAGTTCTGAAAGAAATCATAAGCGCGGCCAATGGCGGCTTCGCGCTCGGCAATCGGCGATTCAAAGACGAGATCTCCGTGATGCTGGGCAGGCGCGTTGAGAGGCTGAGGCAACGACTCCGCCAGCGCGCTTCGCAAGCGGGTTAGTGGTCTGTCCCTGAGGTTTCCATTCAGCGACGAGCCTACGGCCTACGCGATGAAGAGTACCTACGCCTCAAGGTTCTCACCTGTATGCTCCCGCAGATCTAAAATCATGCCAAAACTACCCATTCGCTAGGGAGAAGAGCCTATATTCATAGGATCGACTCGGGGTGCCACCTCCCTTGCGCTTTCAACGCGTCGATGTAGCCGCATTGCCTCAATGCTTCTAGGACTTCCTCCTTCGTCGAGTGCCGGATCAAAGGTTCATCAGTTTGCGCGAGAGCCATCATAAGCTCAGCCAAGAGGACGGCATACTGTTTGATTGTGTGCCTATCGATCTTATCCATCGTGTCGCAAATCGTGTGATCCCTTAAAGCTGCACCACGGCCTGTCGTGCCCACGGCGGATGCCCGCTTCCGTCCGCCGATTCCCAAAGTCGGAACACCCTGCATGGTGAACGGATGGTTGTCCGATGCGGTGCACCAAGCCGGATTCCGACCATCCGCAAACCCCACAGCAGCATCAATCTTCCATACCTCGACAAGTTTTGATAGCGGAGCGGCGAGTCCTGAAGGATTGTTCACAGATACGAATGGGTCTGGGTATCGTCCGAGTCCGTCGCCATTTATCATGATGTCGATGTTTTTGATGTCGCTTTCATGCCGGGCGACATAATTGGTTGAGCCGACGGTCCAGCACTCTTCATTTCCAAAGGCTACAAATCGCATCGTCCGCAGGAACGTACCTTTAAACTTGGCCAGCGTCCGTGCAACGTCGAGCATTACCATCGCGCCCAACAGGTCGTCGCTCGCCGACTCTTGCCCGATATCGTGGCCGTCAAAATGAGCGCCGACCAGGATTTTGCGTTCCGGGTATTTCGTGCCTGTGATATCACCAACAACGTTCCATCCGACTGCATTAGGCAAAACCTCGTTCTGCATATCGATGCTTACGGTTACAGGCCCCTTTTGGAGTTGGCGCTCAATGAACGCGCCGGTTTCAAAAGACACGCCGACCACAGGGATGTCGCCGCTTTTTCGATAACCGGTGGCGATTGTTCCCGCTTCAATAAGTCCTCCAGGCGTCTCGTTCCTGATGATGAGTCCGACGGCGCCGAAATCGCGCGCCCAACCATGCTTCCCCGTTCTGTGACCGATAAAATAACTCTGCCCGGGATGCCAACCTGTGGTTACCATGGCAATCTTGCCTTTGACCTGCCCGGCCTTGGCCTCAAAATCCTGCTTTACACCCTTGCCCAGATCGATGACCTGCGCTTGGATGCCTCCAGGCGGAGTTGAACCGGAATGGGCATGGGCAAAGGCCCAAATTTCCCGTTGGACAGGCGATAGCATTTTCACCGTGCATGGGCCGCGTTTCCACCCGTGGTAGCGATACGTATCTTCATGGGGATTTTCGAGACCAGAGGCTTTGAATAGCGCCAAGATATGGTCCTTCGCCTGCCTCTCGCTCTCTGTTCCCATAAACCTGTTGCCAAAATGATCGACGATGTACTCCGTGTGCTCATAAGCTTTGCTGTTGACCCAGAAGTCACCGACAACCATTTTGCGAACATCAGCGAAGTCCATATCTCTATTCCTCGGTTGGATGGCGATCGTTTCATCGCTCGATTCTGTTACACAAACCGGTTTCCTATCATTCATCAAATCTCTCCGTGCACTACTGAGTTACGGCGCGCAATTCCTTGAGAAGCGGACCATAGCGTTGCTGTTCCTTCTTGATGAATATGTCGAATTCTTCCGGGCTGTCCGTCGCCACTGCGGTTGCCACTTTCGCCAAGTATCCTACGACCCCTTCTGCTTGGCCCGCCTTTCTGATTGCCGCATTCAAACGCCGAACCACCGCATCCGGCGTTTTTGCTGGAGCAAGGATCCCGTTCCAATTAAGTATTAGGACGTTTTCCAGGCCCAACTCCTTGAAAGTCGGAACATCGGGATACGCCGGCGTTCGCTTGGTGTCGGATAAAGCCAAAGGAATAAGGCTACCCGATCTGATGTGCGGATTTGCCGTTCCCAGGCCACACATGATGAAGTGGATCTGCCCTGCGAGCAAATCAGTGGTAGCGGGAGCGAGGCCTTTATAGCCAACGTGGACGATATCGATCTTGGCTTCCTTTCCCAGAATGTGTCCCGCGAGATGAAAAATGCTTCCTGGACCTGTAGAGCCATATAACAGCTTTCCGGGTTTAGCTTTCGCCAGATCAATGAATTCCTTCAATGAACGCACCCCTAACTTCGCGTTGACTACCATCACAGTCGGGTTCAGCGTGGTAAGGGATATAGGTGTAAAGTCATTCACCGCATCGTAGGGCGGATCATCATGAGTAAAGGGGACAAATGCGCTCGTGGAAATGTTCGTTTGCACCAATGTGTATCCGTCCGGGGCGGCTTTCGCAACATATTCCATCGCGATAATGCCAGTTCCACCAGCACGATTGTCCACCACAAATTGCTGCCCCAACTCCTTGGAAAGATACGCAGCAAACGTCCGGGCAACGATATCGCCGCCGCCTCCGGCAGCGTACGGGACGAGGAAACGTATCGGCTTACTTGGATAACTTTGCGCCGAGACTTGGGCGACGCTTAACATGAGGATAACGAAACTGACGAATGCCTGAATCAGATGTTTGTACGTAGTTTTCGTGGAAACTGATTGCATATCATACCCCCTCAAAGTTCACAAACTACTGATCACATCACATAAGATTGATTGCAATAACGATCATCAGTCGGCTCAGAAAACGCCTGAAATGCTGAGTTCCGTTTCCACTATAGCGGATGGTCCAAAAAAAGCAAACAAATCCAAGGACCTCTTGGGGACAGACCACTAAGCCAAGCCGACCTGTCAGCGTCTGACCCGATGGCCGCGTTATACCCGAGGTATAGTCCAGCGAGATACCGAAATGCCACGGCGCGCGCGTCTGAAGTTTGCAGGTGTCCCCCTGCACATCATCCAGCGGGGAAACAACCGTGTCGCCTGCTTCTTCGCCGAGGAAGACTACCGGCTTTACCTGCGCCACCTACAAGAACTGTCCCAGCGCTTCGAATGCGGCGTGCACGCCTACGTGCTGATGACCAATCACGTGCACCTGCTCCTCACCCCCGCAGAGGACGATGGCGCCTCGCTGCTCATGAAGCACCTCGGACAGCACTATGTTCAATATGTCAACCGTGTCTACCGGCGAAGCGGGACATTATGGGAAGGCCGTTTCAAGTCCAGCTTGGTGCAGCGGCAAGACTATCTTCTCAAGTGCCAGCGCTACATCGAACTGAATCCGGTCCGTGCAAGCATAGTCCCGCATCCCGGCGACTATCCCTGGTCGAGCTACCGAGCAAACAGCAATCTCTGCGCGTCAGCCCTCGTGACTCCACATGACAGTTATGACGCGCTCGGTGAGACACCCGAGCAGCGGGCTGCGGCATACCGGCGCTTGTTTCAATTCGAACTGGACGAAGAAGTTCTGAAAGAAATAAGAATCGCGGCCAATGGCGGCTTCGCGCTCGGCAATCGGCGATTCAAAGACGAGATCTCCGTGATGCTGGGCAGGCGCGTTGAGAGGCTGAGGCAACGGCTCCGCCAGCGTGCTTCGCGAGCGGGTTAGTGGCCTGTCCCCTCGCTTCCCACTATCACGAACAATCGGATCTGCGCACGATCTACCGTAAATCCGCCGGACGCCCCAAGTCCTTATTCCGCGCGCATGCCCGCATCGCGCGCGATCTTTGCGTAGCGGGCGATGTCGTCGCGCACCTGTTGTGTGAACTGCTCGGGCGCGCTGCCGGAGACCACCATGCCGGCCCGCTCGAAAAGCTCTCGGATTTCGATAACCGCCAGCGCCTTGACCGCCTCGGCGTGAAGTTTCGCGACCACCTCACGTGGCGCGAGTGCGGGGGCGAAGAGGCCATACCACGCGGAGTCGGTTAAGTCGGGCCCTCCAGCTTCGACGAACGTCGGGATATCGGGCGCGACCGGAACGCGGTGCGTCGCGCCGATTGCGAGCGCCCGCAGGCGGCGCGTCTTCAGGTGTTGCATCGTCGATTGCAGGGCGTCGAATCCCATCATCACTTCTCCGCCCAACAGTGCGGTGGCCGCAGGGGCGCTGCCCTTATAGGGGACGTGAAGCAGCCGAATACCGGTCGCGGTGCTGAACGCCTCGGTGGTGAAATGAGGCGAACTTCCTACACCGAAGCTCGCGTAAGTAAGCTCGCCCGGGCGCGCCTTGGCGAGCGCCACGAGTTCGCGCACGCTGCGTACTGGAAGCGACGGGTGCACGAAGAGCGCGAACGGCGCATCGACGAGCCGCGAGATACCCGTGAGGTCTCGCGTCGCGTCGTAGGGAAGCTTCTCCTGGAGTGCGGCCGGCGTGACGACGTGACCACGCGCGGCGAAGAGCAGCGTGTATCCGTCGGGCGCAGAACGGACTGCAGCCTCAACGCCGATGATGCCGCCCGCGCCCGGCCGGTTGTCAAACACGAACGCCTGCTTGAGGCTTTCAGCCATCTTCTGCAAGACGGGGCGTGCGACGAAATCTGGATTGCCGCCAGCGACGGTGGGCACGATGACACGTATCGGTTTGAGCGGATAGCTCTGGGCGAGCGCACCAGCGGTGATCAGCGCGCCGGCGAACGCTCCATACATCCAGAGCGTTCCTGCATGACACAATGGGTTTCGCATTATCTCCTCCCTTGAGCAGCTCTATTGCGAGAGGCGCAGCTTCAACCACGCGATAATCATATCCCAGATCTGGCCATCCGCGATGCCCCCACCTCGGCCCATGTGACCGCCCTGCGGGTAGATGCGCGCTTCTTTCGGCGTGCCATGTTCCATCAGCAGGTAGATGTCCTCGACCGGTGCCTGATCGTCGAGCTTGCCGTTGACGCCGAGGATCGGCGCCGACGGCTGGTCGAGGAGGCCCTGTTGTTTCAGCGACAGCGACGGTGCGACCTTGAGGAATTCATCGAGCGTTGAAACGCCCATCGCTTTGCTGCGCGCCTCGAAGAGGCCGATCGGCCCGAAGATTGCTACGGACGCTCGCTCGGTCAGCGCCGGCCGCAACCACTCCTCCTGGAAGCCATAGTGCGCATTGCTGCCGTGAAAGACCGCGCCCTTCAAGCGCCGTGGCTCGATATACGCGAGCTTGGCAGCCCAGTAGCCGCCGAAGCTACCGCCCCAAACGCCGAGACGGCTCGCGTCGATGTCCTGTCGCGTAAGCAAGTAGTCAATCAGCACCGAAAACGTGCGGCCGGCGTCAGGGTCGTTGAAACGCACGGGGCTCTCGCCTGTGCCGGGCATGTCGATCGCGAACCCCGCGAGCCCAGCCTTCATGAACCTTGCGTGCGCGCGCTGCCGATCCTCCTTCCATGCGTCGACACCGCCCCAATGCATAACCACTGGCGGGCGCGCTACGCCAGGCGGCACCTGCAGATAACCGACCAGCTTGCCGTCACCGAACGGTAGTTCGACGATTTCGAGTGGGGGGGCGAAGTAGCGCGCTGCCTTACGGAAGGCGCGCAGCGAGTCACGGTACGCTTGCGCCTGTCCGGGCGAGCCGGCGCACGGATAGCGGCCGACACGGAAATAGTTGAAGGCGAGCTCGTAAAGCTCTCGACAGGCGGCAGCGTCGCCACCGCTCTTCGCGAGCGCATCTGCCTTTGCTTCATACTGAGCGCCGAACTTCGACCACTCGCGCGCCCACTCGTCACGGTCAAGGCTCGTGAGTGCTGCCGAGATCTGTGCTGCGTCCTCCGCGCGGATGCCGTCGAACGGATTCAAATGTCCCGCGCGCCTGGCGATCTCAGCCTTCACCTCCGCCAGCGGTCGAGCACGTATGGTAGTAGACGCGTTCCCAGCAGTCATCGTGCGCTCCCTTTGGTCAATGGCGTAATGTCCAAAAACTCAGTCGAAGTCTGAAGTATACTTCTTGGCATGAGATCTATGCCGCCATTGCTGTCATTCGCGTACTGTCCATTTATTCGAACGAAGTCCGATGTAGACTTATGGCATGGGTTCTGTGCCGCCGTTACTGTCGTTTCTGCTAATGGTTGTGTCGGGCTGGGTCTATCGACATCAGCTGATTGCCATCGAATACCTGCAAGCTGAAAACCGGCTGCTCAAGGAGCGGCTACGCGGCAAGCGCATCCGCTTCAGCGACGCGGAACGGGTGCTGCAAGCGAGAAAGGCCAAGGCCGTAGGGCGCAAAGCGTTGCTGAAGCTCGACACCATCGTTTCACCTGACACGCTGCTACGCTGGCACAGACGATTGGTGGCGCAGAAATGGAATTTTGCCTGTGGGTGGCGAAATGATAATCAAGCGGCGACTGGGGTCTGGAATAAACTGTGGCAATGCCGTTGCCAGGCATACCGGCCAAGCGAAGCAGGCGCGGTAGGTAACTTGCCTGCGCGCTGCGCTGGCGTAATGCCATCGAGCGAGCGATGCACGCGATGCCCGCTGTAATAATTCCTGAATTCGCCCAGCTTCCGCGCCAAGTCCACGGCGTTCCAGAAGAATACGCGATCGAGATACTCGCGGCGTACGGTGCCGATCAGCCGTTCGACGAACGGATGCGAAACTGGGGCGTATGGGACGGACTTGATCTCCTCGATCTCGAGTACCCGCAGGTTGGCGAGCCAACGGTGGAATCGAAACAGCCGGTCGTGGTCGGTGCTGACGTGCTTCCGTAGTGGCGGGCCGGCGACGGCGTGATTGAACGTCCGGCAAACCGAGACCCCGTCAATATTGGCGCGTTCGACGCCGAAACCGACGAGCCGACGCGTGAACACATCCATGACCAACATCACCCAGTGACTGCGCAGGAGGATGGATTCGCAGCGGAACAGATCGACGCTCCAGAGGCTGTTCGTGACGTGCCCGATGAATGTCAGCCAGGATGGACCATCGGTTCCGGAGTCGCCCGGCCGGTAGTGCATCGCGAGCACGCGGCGCACAACATCTTTGTCGATTTCCACGCCGAAGGCGTAGGCGATCTGCTGCGCGATGCGTACACAGCCGAACTTGGGATTGCGGCGTTTCAGCTCGACGATCGCCGCAATGAGTTCCGCGGAAGGACCTTTGGGACCGGATTTGCGGCGATGGGACGAGGAGGAGAATAGCAGGCGGTATTTGTGATCGATCAAGGCCTTGTGGAACTTGAGTAACGTTGCAGGCTTGAGGATCGCGGAAAGCTTCGGAATGCGGCGAGGGTTTAAGAACAGTGTGGTCAGTCCGAGCACAAAGCGATCGTGCATGGTCAGATTCGGGGCGCGCTGTCGGGAGCGGTTACTGACCACCAGCTGATGCTTGAGAAGTAGAGACTCTGCGGCGACGGCTCGTACACCACCTGGGCGGAGGAGCTTGGTGAAGGTGACAAGCAGGTGAATGACGAGGATGAGGAGTTCGCGCATGGAGAGAACGCTACCATACCTGCCAACCGGCGCAAGACTGCACGGTAGGGGCTACTTGCGCTAGTATTTGCGAATTCGCCACCCACTGGCATTGGCGATGTAGCGGTGAAGGCGCCGCGGGTGCGGGATCGGATCGGGCAACTGCGTTTCAGCTCCTCGATCCTGCCGCCGTATCTACGGCGCACGAAGACGATTGAGGAATTGTTGCCGTGGCTGTACCTGAAGGGGATCTCCACGGGGGGATTCTCGGAAGCGTTGGCCGCGCTGCTGGGGCGCGATGCACCGGGGCTCTGCGCGGGCACGATCAGCCGCCTGAAGGCGGTCTGGCAAGACGAGCACGCGCACTGGGACACACGCAGCGTGGCCCACAAGCGGTATGTGTACCTGTGGGTCGATGGGATTCACTTCGGCGTGCGGTTGGAAGAGGCCAACCAGTGCATTTTGGTGGTGATGGGCGCCACGGGCGAGGGCAAGAAGGAACTGGTGGCGTTGTGCGATGGGTTTCGCGAATCCGAGCAATCGCGGAAAGAGGTGTTGCTGGACTTGAAACGGTGCGGCCTGAAGATCGATCCCAAGTTTGCCATTGGCGATGGTGCGCTCGGTTTCTGGAAAGCACTCCCCCAAGTCTTTGGCTCGACGCGCGAGCAGCGCTGCTGGGTGCACAAGACGGCCAACGTACTCAACAAGCTGTCACTGGGATCGCTCGCATTGTTCCATGTATGGACCTCGGGACTCACTGAGGGAACCTTCGTTGAATACGATCCCGTAAACTCGATGTGGAACGAGCTGCTGACAGACCCACCGAAGTTCAAAGACCACCGTCTAGTTCTATCTGACAAGCCGGGTCTTGGAACAGACATCAACGAAGAATTCATAAGAAAACACCCAGTACCAGAGACGACCACGAGTGACGTGTAATCCGGGGCCATTCAGATAAAGATAAGGATCGCCTTGAGTACGTTAAGGATGCGGTTCGCGATGGCCCGACGGGCGCGCTTTTCATCCGCGGTCTTGGGTGCGGCACGGTGATTCGGCTTCGAGGCAAACAGGCTACCGCGACAAAATATAGGACTACAGGGATCGATGGGATCTTTTCGTATAGAAAAAGCGCAATCTATCCCCGTGTCAGAAGTGGGCCGGTGATATCATTCCGTTTGGCGAGAAGGGGCGTTTGGGTTTTTGTTGCCGAACAGTTTGCCGCGCAGATCAAGAGCGAGGACGAAAAATGTACGACGGTCCCGCAGGCCTCGAGGGCACGGTGAAATGATCGGGAAGGCATCGAGCATCGGTAGGGGCAAGGCCGATGCTGCTTCTGGGAGATATGCATGGACATTGACGTGGTTTCAGAGGAACTGCTCCGGCTGGTCGATTCTCGACCACCTCTCGATTGCATAGCCACGGGACTCAGCTTTGGCGAGGGGCCGGTCTGGGACCGCCGCAAAGGGCAGCTGTTCTGGGTCGATATCATCGGCAGCCGGATTTGGAAGTGGAAGCCGGGCGTGGGGCGCGAGGTCGTGATCGAACCGACCGGCCACGCCAACGGCATGACCTTCGACCGGCAGGGGCGGCTGGTGGTGGCCGGGTGGAGCGCACGCACCATCTGGCGAGTTGAGCACGACGGGTCTATCACCACTCTGGTTACCCACTACCAGGGCAAGAAGATCAACACACCGAACGACATCGTGACGCGTTCCGACGGTTCGATCTACTGGACCGATCCGCCCAATGGACTGATCTTTGCGGGCATGGTGCCCGCGGACGCGCAGCAGTATATCGACGTGCACGGCGTGTACCGGCTTTCACCCGACGGCAAGGAAGTGAGCCTGGTGATCGGCGACGACGTCT
>PLYS01000400.1 GCA_003153455.1 Betaproteobacteria bacterium
AGGGTCGAGCGCAGTAAACCAAGCCTGAAAAGGGCTTGTCCCTATGTCATCGACGTAGTAGCGCAGTTCCAGCATGCCAAACGGTAACACAAACGTTACCCACTGTCAATGTGGGTTTGTCGTCGCAGTGCTCTCGATGCGCCGGCTGTGCGTGCCTAGCTGGCAGGGCAAAGAGTTCTCGTTGACACCGGGCCACTGGTCGCGCTGATGAACAAGCGCGATCGGCATCATCAGCGATTCGTCGAATACCTCAAGTTTTTCCAAGGCCAGCTCGTGACGATTTGGCTCATGCCGTGGCAATCTCGCTGTTGAAAAACGAGTTTGCCGCGTCGGCTGCCCGTTGAGGTGGCGCGTCGCGTCGGGGTTGATCGACGCAGTGTGCGGCGCTGGAAGCGGGCGGCACGCCGACGCGGCGAAGCGGGCGTGCGCGCCCGAGCGGCGCCGGGCCGGCCGCCCAAGCTGGGCTCCGAGCACAAGCGTCGGCTCGAGGCGTTGCTGCTCGAAGGAGCACAGGCCGCGGGATTTCAAAACGATCTCTGGACCTGTCCTCGGGTGGCCGAGCTCATCGAACGGAGCTTTGGCGTGCACTATCACGTCGATTCAATCGGGCGGCTGCTGCACGATTTGGATTGGAGTCCGCAAAGGCCCGCGCGCCGGGCCTTGGAGCGCGACGAACGGGCGATCCGGCGCTGGGTGCATGAGCGCTGGCCGCGAGTAAAAAAAACGCCGCCCGCCGGGGCGCGGCGATCGTCTTCATCGACGAAGCCGGGTTCTTGATGGCCCCGCTGGTGAGGCGCACTTGGGCGCCCCGCGGCCACACCCCCGTGCTGATACAGCGCGGCCGTTCGCGGCGCAAGGTTTCGGTGATCGGTGCCCTGGTGATCTCGCCCCGGCGCCGGCGGGTGCGTGCCTACTTCGGGCTGCTGCCCGATGCCAATTTCGACGGCGAATCGATCCTCGCATTTGTGGTGCAACTGTGCCGTGCGCTGCGCGTACCGATCGCCCTGATTTGGGATCGACTGGGCGCTCACATCGGCGAACCCGTCGCCGCCTGGCTGGTGCGCAACCGCCACCGCGTGCGCGCTCATCTGCTGCCGCCCTACGCCCCGGAACTCAATCCCGTGGAGTTGATCTGGGGTCACACCAAGTCCAATCCTTTGGCGAACTTCGCACCCAGCGAGCTCGACGAGCTGCTCGACCAGACCCAAGTTGCCACCCTCGCGATCGGCGATGACGAGCCGTTGTTGCGTTCCTTCATCAAACATTGCGATCTTTCTTTGCGCTTCAGATAGGACATTATTTATGCAGGACTCAGTAGCGCTGCGAATTTCCGCGCACTACACAGTGCGTGATGAAGCTGCTAAGATTCCAGCGGTAAGTCGCCTTCAAGCGTGCAAACCCGCAAGAAGAAATTCGTGTCTTCTCCCAAAAGCAGCATCCGCGTCGGCACCGGCGCNNGGCTACACGCCGTATCTCGTCGAACGCTTCCAGGCCGTGCTGCCCGCCTGCACGAAGAACGGCATTCGCATCGTCACGAACATGGGCGCGGCCAATCCGCTGGGCGCTGCGCGCGCGGTGCGGCGCGAAGCGAAGGCGCTGGGCATCGCAGACCTGCCGGTGGCCGTGGTGACCGGGGATGACGTCGCCGACATTGTGCGCAGGAATCCCCACCTCCCCCTCATGGAGAACGGCGAACCGGTTGAATCGCTGTTGCCGCGCATGGCGTCCGCGAATGCTTACCTCGGCGCTGATGTCATCCGTGATGCGCTCGCCACCGGCGCGCCGGTGGTGATGACGGGGCGCGTCGCCGATCCGTCGCTGTTCCTGGGGACGATGCTGCACGGACTCGGCTGGCGCTACGACGATTACCCCAGGCTCGCCGTCGGCACGCTCGCGGGCCACCTGATGGAATGTGCGGCGCAGGTCACCGGCGGCTGCTTCATCGATCCCGGCAAGAAGGACTGCGACGACGCCGTCAACATCGGCTTTCCGTATGCCGACATCCAGGAGGACGGCAGCCTGGTGCTCGGCAAGCTGGAAGATTCCGGCGGGCGGCTCGATGTGATGACCTGTACCGAGCAGGTTCTGTATGAGATGCATGACCCGACGAGCTACATCACGCCCGACTGCATCCTCGACATCACGGATGTCGAGTTCGCGCAGGACAGCCGGCACCGGGTGCGCGCGAGTGGCGCCAAGGCCCGGCCGCGCACGCCGACCTACAAAGTGGTTGTCGGTTATCACGACGGTTACATCGGCGAAGGGGAAGTGGGCTACGCCGGCCCCAATGCGGTCGCGCGGGCGAAGCTGGCCGAGAAGATTGTTCGCGAGCGGCTGCGCAGGCGTGGTTTCACCTATCCTGAGATCCGCGTCGATTACATTGGCATGTCCAGCCTGCACGGTATGGGAGAAGGGCGGCCCGAGCCCTACGAAGTGCGCCTGCGCATTGCGGCGCGCAGCCCCGACCGCAAGGCCGCGCTGGCGGTCGGCTTCGAGGTGCGCACGCTGCACGTCAACGGGCCCTCGGGCGGCGGCGGCGGTTCGAACGCCATCCGCGAAGTGCTCGCGGTCAAATCGATCCTGATTCCGCGCGAGCTGGTGAGGACCTCGGTTACGGTGGAGGGCGCGCGATGAGCGTGAAAGTCTATGACCTTGGCCACGCCCGTGCGGGCGACAAGGGCAATACATCGAACATCTCGGTCACTGCCTACGACGAGCGTGCATGGAACATCCTGCGCGAGCAACTGACCGCGGAGCGCGTGATGCACGCCTACTCGGAGATTGCGAAGGGCCCGGTCACGCGCTACGAACTGCCCAAGCTCAGGGCTCTCAATTTTGTCATCGAGAATGCGCTGGGCGGCGGCGTTACCGTTTCGCTTGCGCAGGACATGCACGGCAAGAGCCTGTCGTTCTTAATGCTGACCATTGATTTGCACGGACAAAGCTGATGCATACTTTTGCGCTGGTCGCCGCGGGATTGCTGGCATCAAAAAATGGGGAGACATCGCGCGGCTGGCGGGAATCAAACCGGAGTGACTCCGACGCCATTTTTACGCCCGCATTATTTGGTAACTTTCTCCGCCTGGTTCGGCGTCTGTGCTGCTGCCTCGCCGGCGTCGCGGCGGCATGCGCGCAGGCGGCTGCACCCGCATCGGCACCCGGTACGTACCCGACACGTGCGGTCAGGCTGATCGTTCCATTTGCGCCAGGCGGAGGCACGGACATCATGGCGCGCAGCCTCGCGCAGAGCATGACGGCGAGTACCGGCCAGCAGTTCGTCGTCGAAAACCGTCCCGGCGCCAACGCTCTCATCGGCACGGGGGCGGTGGCGAAGTCTGCTCCCGACGGCCATACGCTGCTGATGACAACCAATATCTTCACCATCAATCCATGGCTCTACCCCAATATTCCGTTCAACGTCGAGCGCGACTTCGCGCCGGTCACGCTGGCGGGGTCGGCGCCCAATCTGTTGGCGGCGCATCCCTCGATTCCGGCAAAGACGGTGAAGGAGCTGGTGGCCCTGGCAAGATCGCGGCCGGGACAGCTGACCATCGCGGCAGCAGGGCTTGGCACGCCTTCGCATCTCGCGGCGGAGTTGCTCAGGCAATCCGCAAAGATCAATCTGTTGATCGTGCATTACAAGGGGACCGGCGCGTCGCTGAACGACGTGATCGGCGGCCAGGTCGCAATGTCGTTCGGCACCCTGCCGGGACTGGCGCCGTTCGTGAAGATGGGCAGGTTGCGCGCGCTCGCAGTGAGCGGATTGCAACGCGCGGGGTCGCTGCCTGAAGTGCCGACGGTGGCGGAAGCGCTGCCCGGTTTCGAGGTGGTGACCTGGTATGGCCTGTTTGCGCCGGCCGGCACGCCGCGCGAAATCATTACCCGCCTGCACAGTGAAACGGTGAAGGCGCTCGCCGGCCCGGACGTAAAACAACGGCTCGCCGCTCAGGGATTCGATGCGGAAGGCAATACGCCGGAACAGTTCACCGACGTGATCCGCCGCGATCTTGCACGCTGGCAAAAGGTGATCGCCGAGGCGAAGATCCGCGTCGAGTGACGCTCATCGGGGACGCATGAGTTCGTGAGAGGGTGGCTTGCTTCGCAAGCTGCTGCTTGACGGCGGAGGAGGCGAGGCGGAAGCTTTTGCGTACGCTGAGGAGGCCCGGTATTGCTCATGCCGAAAGATTTGAAGCGAAAACTGATGTAATGGAATATTATGGCAGGGGCAGCTGTTTGCCTCATGTCTCGGGGATATCCCCATTGGGGACGTCACCAAGAACGCTTTTTCAGAAACCACACGAATGGAGATTACGCATGAATGCACTGAAACAGTTCACGAAGCAGTCGTTTTGGATAGTTCTGGGTGTTCTGGCCACCATGCTCTTGGGATACTCAGAAATGGCTGTAAGCGCTGACACCAAAGTTACGCTTAGCGGCAGTCAAGAAGTTCCTCCCGTAACAACTTCCGCTTCCGGCAGCGGCACCATTACGGTTGGCGCAGACAAGTCCGTCAGCGGCAGCATAACCACAACGGGAGTGGCGGCAACCGCGGCGCATATTCATGAAGGTCCGTCAGGGAAGAATGGCCCCGTCATCGTTCCTTTGACCAAGACCTCCGATAACGTTTGGTCCGTGCCGGCAGGCGCGAAGTTAACCGATGTACAGAATGAGAGCTACAAAGCCGGCAATCTCTACGTAAACGTTCACAGCGCCGCCAACAAGGGCGGAGAGATTCGTGATCAGCTGAAACCATGATGATCGCAGCGGAGACCGGGCTTTAGTACTTCCAGCCCTCCGACAATGAAAAGGCCAGCTATCGCAGTTGGCTTTTTTCTTGTGGGCGCTGGATGTCGAGTTGGGCAACAGCGCTTACTTCGCCAGGCCCCGCTCGCGCAGCTCGGCCAGCGTCTTGCATTCAATGCACAGCGTCGCTGTCGGCCGTGCTTCTAAGCGCTTCAGGCCGATCTCGACGCCGCAATTCTCGCAGTAACCGTATTGGTGCCTGTCGATGCGTGCGATGGTTTCCTCGATCTTCTTGATCAGCTTCCCCTCGCGGTCGCGATTGTGCAGCTCGACACCAATGTCCGATTCCTGGCTAGCGCGGTCGTTCGGATCGGCGAACACCGTGGCGTCATCCTGCAGGGTGTGCACGGCGCGGTCGATCTCCTGCGAGAGATCTCCCTTCAGGGATTCGAGAACCTTTCTGAAGTGTACCCGTTGCTTCGGATTCATGTATTCCTCGCCCTGCTTCGGCACATAGGGCGGGAACGTCTTGTGCAGCAGTTCCATTGTGGAACCTCCGGATTGCAAAACTAAAGAAATGCGGCTTGAGACCAAGTATCGGGAGGGCAAGCAAAACTATTTTACGCCTCCCTGTAGTTATCCGTGATGCGGCGCGTTTTAACGCGATTTGCGAATTGCATTCGCTTGAGGGTTTGGCTCGGCGCCGGCGCTGCCGCCGCGTGCCGCGAACAGGCTTCTGCAACCGATTCGCGGATGATCTCGGCCAAGCGCAGTGTCCCGGGCCCCGCGTAGTCTCGCTCGGCGAAGATCAGGTACAGTTCTACGAAGCGCTCACCCCCTTCGCGCAGCAGGAGCGGTTTGAGGGTGCCGGCGGCCAGTTCGTCGCGAACCTTTTCCTCGGGATGCGCTGCGGGAATGAAGCGCAAACGCATCAAGGCATCCCACATAAATCCCGGCGGAATTTGTCCTGAAATGGCGAGATCGGCCTGTCCATGGAGGAGCGCCTCGTAAGTGCCGCCCAGCACCGACTCGATTAATTCAATGCGCGTGTGCGGGCTTTCCGTGCCGAAGCGGTCGAAGCACTGAAGCAGCAGCCAGGTGGGGAAGATGATGTCCGCAGCCAGGTAAATCTCCGCTTCCCATCCTGCGGACAACGTGCGCGCGGCGTGCTCGAGCCCGCTCGCGTCGTTCAGCAAAACGCGGGCACTTTGACAGTGGACGGCCGATCGACACCCGGTCCGATCCAGGGGCTGACCACGGACCCGCTGTATCTGGATATCGAGTTGCCCGCCGGCGCCGTCTTCTCGCATCTGGTCAGGACCGCCGACAACGTTTTTCTTTATCCGTACGAGGGCAGCGTGAACATAGGCTCCGCGAGCGTGCCAACGCACAGCGCGGGCGTGCTATCTGCGGGCGACCGGGTTGAAGTGGCCGCCGGTGCCGATGNNGCGATCAGGGATTACCAGAACGGTGAACTTGTCCGGCCGGCGGCGTAATATAGCTTGCCTAAGGCCAAACTTACTCACGAAAGGAACCGACATGGATGCATTAAACCGTTTCGGCCCGCTGGCGGGCCGCATACTGATCGCGCTGATTTTTGTGCTCTCGGGATTCGGGAAAATTACCGGCTTCGAAGGCACGGTTGGCTACATTGTCAGCAAGGGATTGCCGCTGCCACAGTTGGCCGCGGTCGGCGCCGTCATCGTCGAACTGGGCGGCGGCATCATGCTGGTGTTGGGCTGGAAGGCGCGCTGGGCCGCCGCGGCAATGTTCGTATTCACCGCACTTGCCGCGCTGATCTTTCATAATTTCTGGGCGGTGCCGGCGGACCAGGCGCAGAACCAGATGATCCACTTCATGAAGAATATTTCCATATTGGGAGGCTTGCTGTACGTCATTGTGCACGGGAGTGGACCGCTGAGCGTAGATGGAGGTGAACGGGCACGCGGAGCTTGAACCTTCGATGTGATTTAATATATAAGTATATGATTGTAATGTTCTTTGTTCTGAATTGAATAATTCAAGAAAAATTATGCTTGCGGCAATCAATAAGAATGATTATCATTACCATATCATTCTTAGGAGATTTCCATGCGCCGCTTGCTGCTTATGCTTGCCCTATTACCGTGTCTCGCCGTTGCCGCCGATCCTGATTACGTCCTGACCATTCGGGACCATCGTTTCGTCCCCGCTGAACTTCGCGTTCCTGCGGGCAAGAAAATCAAGCTGATTGTCGACAATCAGGACGCAACCGCGGAAGAGTTCGAGAGCCACGCGCTGAATCGCGAGAAGGTGATCCCACCGAAGTCGAAGGCTCCGGTTTTCATTGGTCCGCTCAAACCCGGACAGTATCCGTTCGTGGGGGAATTTCACGAAAAGACAGCCAACGGTGTAATCATCGCGGAGTGATCAACCATGTTCGGTGCTGCCATCATCGTTTTACGCGAAACTTTTGAAGCTGCCTTGCTCATTGGCATTGTCGCGGCAGCAACGCGCTCAATTGCAGGCCGCGGACGCTGGGTCGCTGGCGGCGTACTCGCCGGACTCGCCGGCGCATGCGTTGTAGCCGCTCTTACGGGACAAATTGCCGCGTTGTTCGACGGTGTCGGCCAGGAGCTTTTCAACGCCACGGTGCTGGGCATAGCAGTCATTCTGCTGGGATGCCACAACGTCTGGATGTCGGCGCATGGCGTCGAGCTTTCCGCCGAAGCCAGACAAATGGGGCGCGACGTCAGCGACGGCAGACGCGAACTATCCGCGATCCTGGTCGTGATCTCGCTGGCAGTTCTTAGAGAAGGGTCCGAAACCGCGTTGTTCCTTTACGGATTGATGTCAAACGGCGAAGTGGCCGCCCCCGCGGTTCTGAGTGGTGGAGCTCTCGGCTTACTTGTTGGTGCTTTGCTCGGACTACTGCTCTATGCGGGATTGCTGCGAATTCCGATGAAATGGTTTTTTCGCGTCACAAGCTTTCTCATCTTGCTGCTCGCTGCCGGCATGGCATCCCGCATGGCTCAGTTTCTGATCCAGGCGGATATGATTCCGGGCCTTGCCAGCCCGCTGTGGGATATGTCCGCCGTGTTGCCGACCAATTCCACGGCGGGTACTTTCCTGCACGCATTGGCGGGCTACGATGCGGCGCCGATGGGTATGCAAGTGTTGTTCTATGCCGTGGCGCTAATCACTATCCCGGCAGGGATGTGGTGGGTTCAACGCTCTGCATCTTCGCCATCTCGGTAAACGGTTTCTGCAATGCACCGGCACACGGCGCTCGCCTTTATGAGCCTTTTCTTCCCGCATATTGCTGCTGCCGGTCCCTCGGATTACGTTTTCATTCCGGGCGTAACCTATGGTGAAAGAGAGATCGACTTCAAGATGGGCACCTGGAGAAAGTCCGGAGAGGGTCGCTCCAGTGCCGCTTCGATCGGTTTTGGATATGGCGTAACGCAAAATTGGTTTACCGAGATCTATCGCAAGTATGAACGCACGGACGACGCAGGAACGCATTTTGACGCATGGGAGTGGGAGAACAAGTTCCAACTCACCGAACCCGGCCGATTTCCGATTGATGCCGGCTTGATCCTGGAAATTGAAAAACCCCAGGATAATAGCGAGGGATATGAAGTGGTTTTCGGACCATTATTCCAAACGGAGGCAGGAAAACTCCAGCTCAACGGGAATTTATTGTTGGAGCAGCACTATCGAAGCGACTCCACTCAACGTGCACTGTTCAGTTATCAGTGGCAGGCAAAATACCGGTGGCAGCCGGCGCTTGAATTTGGAATGCAAGGATTCGGCAATTCCGGTAGCTGGAATCGTTGGGATCCGGTGACCGACCGCGCGCATCGCTTGGGGCCTGCCATATTCGGCAAAGTCGCACTCGGCAGTCGTCACGCGATTCGATATAACGCCGCGTGGCTGATCGGGACATCGGGCAATGCGCCAAGCCAGAATTTTCGGGCCCAGGCGGAATACGAGTTTTAAGCGCGCAACTGCACGCAATGCGAAAGGGCCGGGCATGACGTCCGGCTCTTTTTGAGCCCAATGCCGATTCCTGAATCCTGCATTTTCACCTCTTGCTTTACCCGGGCTGCTTTATAGCCCGCTTAAGGAGCTCGAAGTTCGAGCTTTCCATCTTGAGCAGGCCCTTGTTGATCTGCCGGTCGATCTCGACCACGGCGTCGTTGCACGGGGTGGGGATTCCGAACTCCTTGCCCTTGCGAGCCACCACGCCGGGGATGAACTCCATCTCGCTTGTGCGGCCCTTGATGTGATCGTGGATGGGGGCGGTGCGGCCCCGGCTAACATGGCCCAGCAGCGTCTTCATCGCCGTTATCAGATTTTCGTCGATAGAACCAGCGAACTCGTCGGCGCGCAGCCCGAATATCGGCTCCATGCGGTAGCCGAGCGCGGCACCCACCGTGGCGGATTCCTTGCCGAGTTGCACGGAGATGTCGAACATGCCGGGCAGGTTGGCCGCCTCCGAGTTCCCGAGGCCCAACAGCCCGAACGGCCCCATCGTCATCGTATTGGCGATGAGCTTCGTCCACTTGGTACTGTAAATGTTGCCGGTGGCTTCGACCCGGCCCACGCTGCCCAGGATGGCTTCGATCTCCCGCAGGCGCGGGGTGTAAAAACCGTCGAGCTCGCCCACCCCGAACCACGTGGTCTTGTGGGTGGTGTTGCGCTTGACCAGCCCGGGCGTGAATATTTCTGCTGAAAGTTCAAGGGCACAGCCCACCACGCGCTGGCGGCCGACGATGGCGGCGATCGAGTCGTCGTTAAAGCCATTCTGGACGGGGACCAGCACGCCGTCGCTCTTGAGATAGGGCTTGATGAATTCCGCCATCCAGCGATGGTCGTTCGACTTGACCGCGAGAAACACGATATCGAATTCCATATTGGCCGAGGAGAGGTCGCACAGATGGAGCGCCCGGATTGGAACCTGCAGCTCTCCGTCCGGCATCTGGATGCGCAGGCCGCCTGATTTCATCGCCTCCACCTGCGCGGGCCACTGGTCGATGACCGTGACGTCCAGACCCGCCTTCGTGAGATCGGCGCTGACGCTGCTGCCGATCGCGCCTGCGCCCAGTACGGCAATCTTCCTGCTCATGTTTTACATCCCTGTGATTGGTTGTCGATCAGCCGCTACGGACGCGGCGATGGATGAAACCGCAATTGTGCCATTTTTAGCATCGCGATTCGCGCAGTTCTTGGCACCGCAATGCGCGCAAACGCGCGAGCCCACTCTGATTGACGTGGTCTCGATCGACTTTCATCCCGGAGAGTTTGACGAGCTTCCCGTAAACCTCGGTCTCGTGACGAATCAGTGCCAGGAGCTTGTCCGGGCTGCTCTCTGCAGGGTCTACTCCCTGACGCTCGAACTGTGAGCGGGTTTCCGGCGTGCGCATGATTTCCGGTAATGCTTTGCTCAGGCGATTGAGGATGTCCTTCGGTGTCCTGGCTGGCGCAAGCAGGCCGAACCATGTGAATGCTTCATAAGGGACGTTTTTCTGCACATGCTGCATGATGGTGAGCGTTCCCGGCGTACCGACCACCAGCGTGTAACCATCAGGAGTGGCTCGCGCCGCGATTTCGGTGCCGATCATGCCTCCCGCTCCACCCCGGTTGTCGATGATGAACTGCTGGTCAAACAGCGTCGACAAGCCGGGAGCGATGAGCCGCGCGACAAGGTCCGGCGTCGAGCCGGCCGGCTGCGGAACGATGATACGTACCGGTTTGGCCGGATAGGATTGGGCCGCGCACATCGGTGAAACAAGCGCGAACATCGTTGCACTGAGAAGCATGCCCGGCAGCCGCATGGATCGATTCCTTTTCTCCAATGTGGGACGAATTCAAATAGCGCAACGCACAGGCGCTGTCAACACGCGTATTTGATCCGCTGGCCGGCACGTCGCTATACTCGCTGGACCGGGCGTGCCGTTTCCGGTTCGCCATTACATCGAAACAAGGACAACCATGAAACTTTGGTACCAAAGCCTCGCGCGGCAAGCGCAGACCATCGATTACGGAGCTGATCTCAAAGCGGTCATCAATTCCGTCATCGAACCCGGCACCACGGTGCACGTGCAGGGCCTGTCCGAAGCCGCCGGCATCGGCGCGCATTACCGCTTCCTCGAATACCACGACACCAGGGAAGTCATCTACAACGCGATCAAGGCCGAGAAGGAAGGCTACGATGCGTTCCTGATCGGAAATATTACCGATGCGGGCATGCGCGAAGCGCGCGAGATGGTCAATATCCCGGTTCTAGGCCTCTCGGAAACCAGCTTGCATATCGCATCCATCATGGGGGCGACTTTCGGGCTCGTGGCGATCAGCGAGAAATGGATTCCGCGGCTCATGGAAAACGTCGACCGGTATGGTCTTCGTCAGAAGTTCGCTGCCGTCGAGGCGATGGAAACCTCACCGCTCGATCTCAGGAAAGCGTTCAGGGACGAGGCGCGGCGCAAAGACGTGATCGCAAGGTTCACGTTCGCGGCCGAGAAGCTGCTCGCGAAGGGCGCCGAAGTGATCATTCCCGCGGGCGGCGAAGTCGCCGTCTTCGTGATCGAGGCGGGCCTGTTCGAGCTAAACCGGGCACCCATCGTGAACGGCATTTTCGAGCTCATAAAGATGGGCGAAATGGCGGTCAGGTTGAGAGCGCTGACAGGGCGTTTCACCAGCAAGCGCCTCGGGTATGCACCGCCCACCGGCGCATTCCTCGAGAGGATTCGGGAACACTATGGACCCGATGTATACCCGGAATGAGTGAGGCGGGAGGTGTGAGGCGTGGCCTACATTCAATCACCACAACCAGGACGACAAAGGAGTGAACATGAAAGAACGTGACGCACGCTTCAAACGAGGCATGGCCATGCTCAAGAAGATGGGGCGGGGAAAAACGATGATGGACCAGAAGGCGCTCGATCCCGATCTCTACGACCTTTCGGTCGGGCATGAGATCGATGACGGCCGGGCCGTCGCCTTTGTACGGCACGTGCGCCATTTTAATACCGGCCACGGAACTGAATTACTCGGCGGTGAGATGAGTGCCGGTCGCGTAACCGGTCGAGCCGAAGTTGATGCTGCCGGGTTTGGCCTGGGCGAGTCTTATCAGTTCGCCGAGCGGGCGGGCAGCGACGGATGCGCGACCAGCACGTACGGCACGGTGGAGATCAGCGTGACCGGAGCGAAGTCCTTCAGCTGGTCGTAGCTCGGCCTGGCCTGCGTTACCGGTATCACTGCCAGGGTGCTGATCGTTTCCAGCCCCAGCGTGTAGCCATCGGCGGGCGCCTTCGACGTGGACTCGAACCCGATCAGCCCGCCGGCACCCGGCCGGTTGTCCACGATCACCGGCTGGCCGAGTGCCTCGTTTAACTTCTGCGCAAAGATGCGTCCGATCTTGTCGATGCCGCCACCGGGCGCACACGGCACGATCAGGCGTAACGATTTGGCAGAGTAGACATCATATTACTTTCGCAACCTCATACCCCGATTAGTAAGGCCGGTGAACACCAAGAAGGAACAACCACCAATCATAATCACGGTGCTGATGGCAAATCCAATTGGGTTTGAGCTGACGGTGCCCTCCGAAAAACATGTCCAGCGGCCGCGATTTTTCGTTGCGGCAGGACACTCTTTTGGCAAAGTTGCGACAACCGATGGGGGAACTTCGCTAAGGGGTACCGCCTTCAACCAAGGCGCCCAGGTGAAGTAATCAATCATAACCACGATCGCAACAATGGTCTGTGCAATGCCCCACAGAAAACGGCGGCGATCGATCATGCTCAGTGACGCCTAACGAGGCTGTAGAAAAACCCTGGACACTCTGACTCTTGCTGTTCTCGCTCTATTTTGGGTATGCATTTACCCCTCCGAAAAGTTTTGCGTGGATTCTGGCGCGTTCTATGAGGTCGCATTTTGTAGGCATTGCGCAAAATTCACGTTCGGGGCCTTTTTCTACAGCCTCAACGTCGCGCTTAACCGGCGCGCAAACAGCAAGCGTAGCGCCGCTGTTGGTGCGTCCGGTTCAAGCGCGTGTTCGGCTCCTGATCGGCGGGACAGCGGATCTGCATCATGCCGCAACCTCAAGCAACACTTCAGGATGGCGCTCGGCGATCTTCAGCAGCGTTTGTGCCGCGCCGGAGGGCTCGCGCCGGCCCTGCTCCCACTGCTCTAAGGTGCGTTTGGAAACGCCAAGCGCTGCCGCGAATTGTGCTTGGGAGAGCCCGCTCTTCAACCGCACGTGAACTAGGTGCGACTTTGGCTCGACTTTCTTCCGTTTGCCTCCGCCCGCCTTGATCTTTCGTACGCCGTCCAAGACTTCCTGCCACACATCGCGCTTGGCCTCGAATTCGGTCAATGCCTTCCCAGTAAGCTTCTTACCCATTTTTTGCATCAAGAACTCCTGCAATTCGGCGTAATCATCATCGTCCAGGTACACGGGACAGACCCGTTCGAATGCGGACGATTCGATGAATCGTGAACATTGCGCCTAAATATACGCCTCTGGCGTATGGCAAGCAAGACCCTCTCCAAACACGCGGCGTCTACCGGGAAAGGCGATCGTGATCAGGCAGGGGCCGAACGTTCGCGCCCACCCGCGCGCGAGCACGATTACCCAAACATGGGATCACATCTTGTCTCGTGACATTTCCTCCATTGCCTTAATGATGCGGCTGACCGTGGCGTAGTGCAACCCCGCCGCGCGGCCGATTTCGACCAGCGTGTAGGCATGCTGCAAATAGGCCCGCGCCAGCGCCTCATTGCGCGCCGCCTTCGAATCCACCCCCGCCCACAGCGTTTTGAGCGCCGGGCGGTGCAGCCGGCGCTGCCGCTTGGGGATTTCGGCCACGCTCGAGCTTTGNNGCGATTCCAGAGACGAAACCATGCTCTATCGTGGATTTGCTCTCGTAGCGCAGGCGCCTCGCCTGCATCCTGATTTTCGCACCCTGATTCCCGCTTTGTGGTTATGCAAGTAACCAAGCCTGAACCCCGCTTCCTATGCGCGATGGATGCAGTTGAAGGTCAATCAGGGATGGTGCAGAATGCCCGTATGCGATTATCATTTCCGGCGAAATCGATATGCTGCTCGACGACGGCGAAGTTCATCTCAAGGCGGGCGACGTCGTGGTGCAGCAGGCAACCAACCACGCCTGGGTCAACCGTGGCAAGGAAATCTCCCGCATCGCGTTCATCCTGATGGATTCGCAGGAACCGTGATCGGCGATAGCGGGGGCAACGACCCAATCGCATACCTTGTGGCAAAATGAGAATTTCGCCCGTATCGTGAGGAGTCGCGCCATGCATCGCTTGATTATCCTGCCCGTGTTTGCCATCGTCATGGCAATGGCTCCCGCGCTCCACGCTCAGCAGTATCCGTCAAAACCGATACGCATCATCGTTCCCTTTCCGCCGGGAGATTCGCTGGACACCATGTCGCGGCTGATTGGACCGACTGTTCTCGAGCGGCTGGGACAAAACCTGGTGGTCGACAACCGCGCCGGCGCCGCCGGGCAGCTTGGCCTGGAACTCGGGGCGCACGCGGCACCCGATGGCTACACGCTGGTTGGCGGTCAGGGCGGCAATCTTGTGGTGCAGCCGCACACTTACAAGAAACTTCCCTACGACCCGTTCAAGGATTTCGCGCCGGTTGCGCTCTCGACCACCAATTTCCTGGCCGTGGTGGTCAATCCGAACTCGCAGTTCAAGTCGCTCAAAGACCTGATTGCGTATGCCAAGGCAAATCCCGGAAAAACGAGCTTCGCCTCCAACGGGGAGGGCGGCTTCCCGCACATGGCGATCGAAATGCTGCGCGTGGATGCCGGGTTCAGCTACCTGCACATTCCTTACAAGGGCGGCGTGCAGATCGTGACGGAAATCATGGGCGGGCGTGTGGATGCGACGATCCTCGGCATCGGCGCGTTAACGCCGTTTATTCGTGCCGGCAGATTGCGCCTGCTGGCCGTCACGAGCCCTACGCGCGCTGAACTTTTTCCGGACGTGCCGACAGTTGCCGAGATGGTGCCGGGATACGATTCGCGCGGCTGGTTCGGCTACCTCGCCCCGGCAGGAACGCCGCTGAAGATCGTCGCCCTGCTCAACCGGGAAATCAACCGCGCGATGATGATGCCCGACGTCAAGGAAAAGCTCGCCGCCATCGGGCTGACTGTCGTCGCCGAGTCGCCCGAGTCGTTTGCGCAGACGCTGCGCAGCGACTACGAGAAGTACGGGAAGCTCATCCGGGCGATCGGCTTGCAACCACAATAACTCCGGCAATCAGCCGATCCATTTCAGCATACTTACGAGGAGTGCCACATGAGCATCG
Source organism: Betaproteobacteria bacterium (assembly GCA_003153455.1). Lineage (GTDB taxonomy): Bacteria > Pseudomonadota > Gammaproteobacteria > Burkholderiales > SG8-41 > PALSA-1004. The sequence goes on from PLYS01000400.1 coordinate 15,071, forward strand.
CTTCTGATCCCTACGAGCGCACTGAAGTCCGCGACGGCATGCGCATCACCTGGCATCAGCGGATCACGATGGACGATGGGCTCGTCCTCCGCGCCGATGTGTATCGGCCGGTCGATGATCGCCCTTGCCCGGTGATACTGACATACGGAATCTATGGCAAGGGCGTCGCGTACCAGGACGGATACCCGATGCAATGGGAGAAGATGGTTGCCGATCATCCGGATATTCTGGTGGGTTCGACCAACAAGTATCAAAATTGGGAGACTACCGATCCCGAACGGTGGGTCCCGCACGGCTACGCCGTTGTGCGCGTGGACTCCCGTGGCGCGGGCTGGTCGCCCGGCTTCATGGATCCCGCCTGTCCCAAGGAGACCGGGGACCTCTACCAGTGCATCGAGTGGGCGGGCACGCAGCCATGGAGCAACGGCAAAGTCGGCATGCTCGGCATTTCGTATTACGCGGGCAACCAGTGGCGCGTTGCGGGTATGCATCCGCCACATCTCGCGGCCATCATTCCGTGGGAAGGCCAAAACGATCGCTATCGTGACTCCGGCTACCACGGGGGCATTCTGTCCCAGTTCCAGCAACGCTGGGCCAAGCACCAGGTGGTGAATATTCAATACGGCCGCGGCGACACTGCCAAGAAAAATCCCAACACCGGCGAATCGGTGGCGGGCCCGATCACTCTTTCCGAAGAGGAGTTGGCGAAGAACCGGGTGGATGCTTTCGAAGAATTGAAGAAGCACCCTTTCGACGACGAGTGGCACCGTTCGCGCTCCGCAGATCTCTCGCTGGTGCGCACGCCGCTTCTCACCTGCGCCAACTGGGGCGGCCAGGGGATCCATCCACGCGGCAACTTCAACGGCTTTACGGAGACTCCCAATGACACGCCGAAATGGCTTGAGGTCCACGGCGACTCGCACTGGTCGATGTTCTCGAGCGGCTACGGATTGGAACTGCAGAAGCGTTTCTTCGATCGTTTCCTCAAGGGCATAGCCAACGGCTGGGACAGGCAGCCGCGCGTGCAACTCAATATCCGTCACCCCGGCGAGCGGTTCGTGCTGCGCCACGAGCAGGAATGGCCGCTCGCGCGCACGCGATGGACGAAGTTCCATCTGGATCCCGACGGCATGGCGCTCAAACCCTCGTCGCCGGTGAAGCAACTCAAGGTCAAGTACGACGCGCTCGGCAATGGCGTGACGTTCTCGACGCCGCCGCTCGCCGCCGACACCGAGATCACAGGGCCGATGGCAGCCAAGCTGTTCATCTCATCGACGACCGCGGACGCCGACCTCTTCGTGATCGTCCGCGTCTTCGACCCGGCGGGCAAGGAACTGACGTTCATGGGCTCCACGGACCCCAACACGCCGATTGCCAACGGCTGGCTGCGCGTCTCGCATCGCCGCCTCGACCCGGCGAAGAGCAAGCCCTACCGGCCGTATCACCCACATGACCGCGCCGAGCCGCTCATACCCGGCCAAGTCTACGAGTGCGACGTGGAGATCGTGACGAGCTGCATCGTCGTGCCGGCTGGCTGGCGGGTCGCCCTGACTATCCGCGGTAAGGACTACGAGTACGACGGTGAACTCTCCGAGTTCGGAAAGAAGTTTCACTACGGGACGCGGGGCACGGGCGGCATGACGCACAACGATCCCGACAACCGCCCGGCCGACCTCTTCGGCGGACGTGTCACGCTGCACGCCGGAGGCGGGCGTGAGTCGTATCTCCTGCTGCCTATCATCCCGGCGAATTGAATGCTCAACTATCACTTATGAACCCTGGACTGCGCTCCCCGGACCCGCCGCGATGCCGAAGGACAGGGTCGCCCGGCTTTCTGCCGAGGCGCGCAAAGTATCAAGCCAGCCCGATTTGCTGAAGCGGTGGAGCAGCATAGGACTGGACCCAAGGATATGCCGCCCGAGCAGCTCGGCAGGCTGATACGGGAAGAGTCGGCGCGCAATGCAAAAGTGATTGCCGAAAAGGGGATACGCGGCGATTGATACGGCGCCCGGCCCGAACCATCGCGGGCCGCTGTGGTTGCGATTTCGAATACTTTTGAAGGAGACAGCAATGACGGTTGCAACAGCCGCGAACGCGAAATTTCATTACGTCTGCGCACACGATATGCGGGTCGAGAACCCGCTGAATATCCGGCTAACGCAGATGTGGGGCGCGGTTCGTGACGAAACGCAAGGACAGCTCGAGGTCGAGCTCATACCGTGGGGCGCCGCCGGTTCTTCCAAGGTCTCGCTCGCCAAACTGCTGAACAACGAAATCGCCTTTCATATGGTCTCGGGCATGCCGCTTTCGACCATAGTTCCTGTCGCGGCGATGGAAGGGCTGCCTTTCGCCTACCGGTCCGAGGCAGAGGCGTGCCGCATATTCGATGGCGAATTCGGCAACCTCCTGCGCAAGGAGATAGCCGCCAAAGGCCTCGTGGTATTTCCCAACATCTGGCCGCAGGGCTTCAATCAGATCACAAGCAGCACCGTGCCCATCCGGACGGTGGAAGACCTCAAGGGGTTCAAGCTGCGCACCGCACAGGTCCCGTACAAGGTCGACCTGTTTAGCTCGCTCGGCTGCGATCCGCAGCAGATCTACTATCAGGCCGTCTACGACAACCTGAAAAGCGGCGCCGCATCGGGACAGGAGACGCCCTATCTCTACGTGGAAATGGACAAATTCGTCGAGGTGCAGAGTTACCTGAGCGTGACGAATCATCGCTTGGGGTCGTTCTGGATGTGCGCGCATCCGGAGAGCTGGAATGCCCTGCCCGATAAGGTCAAAGATAGCGTCGAGCGCAACGCGAAAAAATACGTCGCGCTTTTCCGTGAAGACATGGTCAAGGCCAACGCGGAGGCGGCCGAGCGGCTCAAGTCGAGGCTCGTGTTCAACCAGGCCGATACTTCGACATTCGTCGAGCGCCTGAAACAGAACGGCTTTTACAACCGCTGGCGCAGGGAATTCGGCGAGAAGGCGTGGTTCCTGCTCGAAGCGCAGCGTGGTCCTCTGCCGTAGTGCCCAACAAGGCGCTCCAGTCGACGACCCTGCCTCCGCTTCGCTCCGGCAGGGCCGCGGCTGAGCTTGGGCGTTGAACGTCAGAACTATCAGCGCCGTAGTTGAGGTGCTCTGCTGGATACCCCGCGTACAAGGTCAATCGCGCCGCCGAGATGCCGCCTTTTCATCGGCTCAAGCAGGAACCCGACACGGTTTTCTGGACCGTCGAAACGCGCTTGACGTCACTCGTAGTCAGGTGCAATGTACGAACGCTCACCTATAAACATCGAACATGACGCAGGCTCGGGCGCCGGTCCCGAGCGCGTGGCAAAGCGGCAGTAAGCGAGAGGCCGGGTCCTAGTCAGCATCGTAACCGAGGAGCAACAGCGATGAGAAAGCGTTTTTACAAATCGGGCACCGGCATCGGTCTCGCACTGTTTTCCCCCGCAGTGCTTGCTACGCAGGAGGAGTTACTGACGACCATCGGCCAAGTGCCGATATACGCGCTCATTTTGTTCGCAATCGTCGTCTTCGTCTCCGTGTACTTCATGAGGTCACAAGACAAGCGCGGGACTCCATTGGGTAGAATATTCGAGGAGCACGAAGCGATACACTCCGTTGGACCCGATACCCCGGTCACCGAATGCGTGCGCACGATGGCCGCCGAAAAAATCGGTGCCCTGATCGTCATGGATGGCGAAAGGCTGATAGGCATCTTCACGGAGCGGGACGCGCTGAACAAAGTGCTGGCCGCCGGCCTTGATCCCGTCCGCACGAAAGTCTCCGAGGTGATGACGAAGGACCCATACTGCATCCCACCGACGACGACCGTCGGCGAGGCGATGGCGTTGGTCACCAAGCGGCGGTTCCGGCACCTGCCGATTGTGGAACACGGCAAGGTGCTCGCCGTCGTATCGAGCGGCGATCTAACCCACTGGCTGGTGAAGGACAAGATGGGAGAGGTTCAAGAGCTTGTCGATCTTGCCGCCCGGTCCTGACCGCCGCCATGACCGCCGCGACCTAGCGCGGAACCACTGGCAGCTGCAATTGCCGGAATCACTGCCAACGCCAGTCTGATCCTCACCTCTATCGTTTCTTGCGCGGCGTCTCTCCGATCTACTCGGCGCGCATCCCGGATTCTTTCGCGACCCTGGCCCATTTGGCCATGTCGATGGGGATCATCCTGCGAAGCTCTTCGGGCTTCTTGATGTCCACTTCGGCGCCCTCGTTCATGAACCGTTTTCGAGTTTCGGGAAGATTGAGGAACGTCGCGACCTCGGCGTTGAGCCTGGCGATGACGGCGGGAGGCGTGCCTGCCGCCGCTGCGAGGGCCCACCAGTTGCTTGCGTCGTAGCCCGGCACTCCGGCCTCCGCGATGGTTGGCAGGTCCGGAAGGGTCGCGGCGCGCTTTGCACCCCCGGTGGCAAGCGGCTTGAGTTTCCCCGATCGGATGTGGGGAATAGATTGGACGATCGAACCGACAGTCATATGCGCCTGGCCTCCCATTACGTCGATCATGGCCGGGAATCCGCCCTTGTACAGCAGTACGACGAAGTCGACGCCCGAGAGGCTGCGGAAGAGTGCGGTGCCGAAGTGCTGGAATCCGCCTGCGGTGGCCATGGTGACCTGGCCCGGCTTGGCCTTGCCGGCCGCCAGCACTTCCTGCACCGAGTTCACCGGCAACAAGGGGCCGACGGTGAGCACGGTGGGCCCCGAGCCGAGCATCGCGACCCAGTCGAACGCCTTGAGAGGGTCGTAGGGTACCTTGCGCACGGCCGGATTCATCGTGAATGCGGCCGAGACCATGAGCAGCGTGTAACCGTCGGGCGCTGAGCGCGCCACGATGTCGGTGCCGATCATGCCTTCCGCGCCCGGACGGTTGTCGACCACCACCTGCCGGCCGAGACGCTCGGTAAGGTAATTCGCGATGTAACGCGCCATGATATCATTGCTGCCGCCGGGGGCCTGGGGCACGATTAGGCGGATCGGCCGGGTGGGATAGTTCTGGTCCGCGCCCGCTGACGTGGCCCGCTGCGCCGCCTGGGCGCCGGCAGCTGCGAGCATCACGAGTAAGCATACTGCGAGGTTCGACTTCATCCGTCCTCCGAGGGTCATTCCGTATCGCCTACGTGACACGCCTATCGTGTGCTTGCACTCTACTGCGAACGCGCCAGGACGGCAAATGGTGAATGGGTTTAAACTTCCATCTCCCGCGCTCACCCAGCTCGCTTCGCTCGCTGCTGTTTGACGCGTGTGGCCATTCACTAAGGGGAACATTATGAGTTTTCAGCGTTCGGCGATGCACGCGGGCGAGGCGGTGGCCGAGGCCCTCCGGGAGGAAGGCGTCGAGAGGGTCTACAGCGTTCCCGGTTCCCACATCCACCCGATCTACGACGGATTGAGCCGGGTGAACTCCATCCGGTTCGTCACCTGCAAGCAGGAGCCGAACGTTTCCCTCATGGCCGACGCCTACGGCCGCCTGACGGGCAAACCCGGGGTGTGCGTCGTTACGGCCGGACCCGGCGGCCTGAACTCCATGGCCGGGGTAGCGCAAGCATACGGCGCGGCCTCGCCGATGGTCCACATCGGCGGCGCCGTACCCCTGAAGGCCGATCTGGAGGCCTTCCACGGAGTGGACGATCCCTCCTTCGTCCACCAGATGTTCAAGCACATCACCAAGTGGAGCGCCCGCATCGAGCGCATCGAGGACATCCCGGAGGTAATGGCCAAAGCCTTCCACATCGCCCGCAGCGGGCGCCCGGGACCCGTGCATGTCGAGCTGCCGCGCGTATCGGATTACAGCGAGTACATCCTGCAGGAGGAGCGCGCTGTCCTCCCGGCCTACAAGCCTATCCCCACCGTGATCCACAAGCCCGACCCGCAAGACGTTGACCGCTTCGCGCAGCGGCTTATGGCGGCCAAGTCTCCTGTCCTCGCCGCGGGGAAAGGTATCATCCGCAAGGGCGCGATGCAGGACCTTTCCGCGCTCTCCATGAAACTGCAGGCTCCCGTAGTCTTCGCCCAAGACGCGATCGGGGTTATCGCGGAGGAGCATCCCTTCTTCGCGGGCCACTTCTCCCACCACCGCAGCTATCCGCTTTGCTCCGAGGCGTTGAAGCGGGCGGATCTCGTCCTCGGAGTGGGACTGCGGGCGGGCGCGGTCGAGCTGACCGAGCTTAATGAGCGCGTTGCCGAGGAGAAACTTATCCTCATCGGGTTCGACGATGTCGCGGAATCCCGCTACCACGGGGAGAACCAGCGCGTGGCGGACCCCAAGCTCTTCCTTGCTGCGCTGCTGGAGCGCATGGGGAGCTATCAGCGGCCGCAGAACGAGGCGCTCATCAGGCAGATGGCCGAGGGCAAGGCTGCCGTGCGCCGCAGCCTCGCGGCGCAGAACGAACCGCACCAGAGCGACAAGCCCATCCACCCGGGCATCCTGATGGACGCCATGAACGCCGTGCTCGACGACAACGCCGTGGTCTCCAGCGACGTTGGCAACTGCCAGATGTGGGCCCGCACCTTCCGCCGCATCGCCACCCCCGAGTCGTTCATGCAATCCGGCGTGTGGAACGCCATGAGCTATGGGCTGCCGACGGCCATTGTGGCCAAGATGGAGTTTCCCGCTCGCGACGTAGTGGCCCTCGCCGGGGACGGCGCCTTCCTCATGACCATCGGCGACCTTCCCACCGCTGCGGAGTACGGGGCGAACATCCTGATGATAGTCCTCAACGACGGCGCTTTCGGCCAGACCTTCATGCAGCAGACCAACATCTACGGCCATACCTACGGCACCACTTTCAAGAGCCCAAACTTCGCCGAGATCGCCAAGGCCTGCGGCGCCGAGGGCATCCGCGTCACCGATCCCAAGGATATTGAAGGGGCGCTCCGGCAAGGTCTCGTCGCTACGAAGCAAAGGCCCGCTCTCATCGAGGTGATGGTGGCCGAGCACCCGTACCCAAAGATTTAGCTTGACCCCTTCGCTATCTGGCTCTTACGCAGCTTTGGTTCACCGATGGTGTTCAGCCCATCGAGCAGCATGCCGTAACCGGGCTTCACGCCCCTGATGCCGAGCGTCTTGAATGCATACCAGAAGTCGCAGCCGTCACCCGAAACGAACGGCAGCCGGGTGTCGCGTTCGAGAAACGGAGTCAGCTCGAAGGCGTGCCGCTGCGGGCAGGGCGCAAAGACGGCGTCGACCTTCGGGGCGAGGCGAACGGCGCGCGTCATGAAGTCGTACACTTCGCGCTCCCCGATCAGGGTCAGAGGCTGAGCGGCGCTATTCGGCTTTTGCGCCGGATTCCTTGACTACTCTGGCCCAGCGTGCCGCATCAGCCCGGATAAACGCGGCAAACTGATCTTGCGAAAGCGCTCCAGGCTCACCGCCATCGTTGGAAATTCGCCGGCGTATCTCCGCTAGCTCCATGATCCGTGTGGCCTCGGCGTCCAACTTGTTCAAAATCTCTTTAGGTAGCCCTGAGCAACCGCGCAAGTCATCGCCAATGCCGGGATGCCCGAGGCAAGGAAAGTGCGCTGCATTATTCTGTGGGTCGTGAGATCGCGAGGTCGTGAGTTGGAAAGGGTTTGGTGGTCACCATTGGACCACTTCCGCCCTCCCATCAGTTTTCGCATCAAGCGAGGCTGGCCAGGACCTTGCCCCAGCGCGGATCGGGACGGTGCAGCATACGGTGACCAGCTGCATGGAGTGCCGCCCACGTCGTCGAGAGGATGTTGAGCAACACCGGCCGGCCGTACTCGGCCTCGAGCAAAGGCGCGGCATGGATCGCGTACCACAGACCGCCCGGCATCAGGAGCGCCTGGGCATCCGGCGTCTCGCGTAGGACTTGGCCACCCAGTTCGAGCGCGAGCAGATGGTCGTCGGACGCGCTCGAGTGCTTGTTCAGTTCGAGCGAGCGAGCGCGTGAGCGACAGGCGATGACTTTGATGCCTGCCGCGGCCAGGTAGCGCGTCAGCGCGGCATTCACGGGTTCAGGCCAGCGGGTAGCCAGCGCAATCCGGGTCGCGCCCAAGTGCTGCAACGCCGCGATGTGCGCTTCGAGATCCGTGTCGCACGGCAGTCCGGTTCGGGCCTGAGCTTCGGCAAGGATCTCCAGCGTTTTGGTTCGCCCGAGGGCCGAGGCGACCGGAACGCCGCTGAGCGAGATTCGATCCACCTTTTTCCTGGCGAGCAGGTCGAAGCGTTCCCAGAGGGTTGGCAGCTCCTGCTCGACGGCCGCGACGCTGTACTCCTTCAGGTTGAGGCCGGTCGTCACCAGCATCATGCCCTCGGGGGCGACGCGGTAGAACTGGTAGGCATCGAGGTCGGTATAAAGGTGAGGAATGACGTAGCCGAGCTGGTACCAAGGGCTGATGACGCTCATTATTGCTCGTCGTCCACCTGCTTATGCTGCGAAGCAAGCTGCTCCTGCACGTTGGGCGGCACCGGCTCGTAGTGGCTCAATTCAATCACGTACGATCCCTGACCCGCGGTTACTGATTTGAGCCGCGCCTGGTAGTTGTTGAGCTCCGACAGCGGCACGCGCCCGGCGATCGTCACCATTCCAGCCACCGCGCTTTCCGTGCCGCTGATCTGTCCGCGCTTGGACGAGATGTCGCCCGCGATATCGCCCATGTTGGCTTCTGGCACATTGATTTCGATGTTGACGATAGGCTCGAGCACGATCGGCCGCGCTTTCAGTATCGCGTCGAGAAACGCTTTCTTGCCGGCGGAGACGAACGCGACCTCTTTGGAATCGACCGGGTGGTGCTTGCCGTCGTAGACGATTACGCGCACATCCTGCATCTGATAGCCGGCGAGCGGCCCCGCGATAAGTACTTCGCGCACGCCTTTCTCGACCGCCGGAATGAACTGCGTCGGTATCGTGCCGCCTTTGACCTGGTCGAGGAATTCAAAGCCCTTGCCGCGCGCGAGCGGCTCAACCCTCAAGAACACTTCGCCGAACTGGCCGGCACCGCCGGTCTGCTTCTTGTGGCGGTGATGTCCCTCCGCCTTGGCGGTGATGGTCTCGCGATACGGAATGCGCGGTGGCTTGGTATCGACCTCGACATGGTATTGCTTCTGCATCTTGTCGAGGATGTAGCGCATGTGCAGGTCGCCCAGGCCGCTGATCACGGTTTCGTTGCCGCTGTGATCGACGCGGAAGCACGGATCCTCGGCGGCGAGCTTGTGCAGCACTTCCGACAGGCGCTGCTCGTCGCCGCGGCGCTTCAATTCGAGTGCAAGCGCGTGCATCGGCACCGGATACTGCATCGGCTTGAGATGGATGGTGTCTTCATCGTGGGAGTCGTGCAGCACCGCGTCGAGCTCGATTTCGTCGACCTTGGTTACAGCGGCAATGTCGCCCGGCACACAGGCGTCGGTTTCGATGTGCTCCTTGCCCTGCAGCAGGAACAAGTGCCCGACCTTGAATGGCTTGCGGCCGTGGCCGATGAAGAGCTGCGAGTCGCGCCGGATCGTGCCCTGGAACACGCGGAATGCGGCGAGCTTGCCGACGAACGGGTCGATCACGACCTTGAACACGTGCGCGAGCACGTGTTTCTTCGGATCCGGCTCGGCGCGGATTTCGGCTGCGCTCGCGCCCTCGCCCTTGTAGAACGGCGGCGGGTTGCCTTCGGCCGGGTTCGGCATCAGTTTTGCGAACACGTCGAGCAACTCGGCCACGCCAGTGCCGTTGCGCGCCGACACGAAGCATACCGGCACCAGATGCCCGTCGCGCAGCGCCTGCTCGAACGGTGCGTGCAACTGCTCGGGACTAACCTCACCCTGCTCGAGATAAAGCTCCATCAGCTTTTCGTCGACTTCGACCACCTGGTCGACGAGCGCGCTGTGCGCGTCCGCGACAGATGAAAAATCCGACTCGCCCAAGGGCTTGAAAAAGCAGTCGACGACTTGCTTGCCTCTATCCGCGGGCAGATTGATCGGCAGGCATTCCTTGCCGAATACACCTTGGATGCTTGCGAGCAGCCCGGGCAGGTCGACGTTCTCGGCGTCGATCTTGTTGATCACGATCATGCGGCAGAGCCCGCGCTCGCGCGCCCATTGCATCATGCGCTGGGTCACCATCTCGATGCCGTTCTGCGCGTTGACGACAACCACCGCGGTTTCGACTGCGGCGAGCGCGTTGACCGACTGGCCGAGGAAATCCGGATAGCCGGGCGTGTCGATCAAGTGAATGTGGGTGTCGCGGTGCGCAAAGTTGACGATTGCGCTGGCGAGCGAGTGCATGAACTCCTTTTCGAGCGGATCGAAGTCGCACACGGTAGTGCCTTTTTCGACGCTACCCGGCGCCGGGATGGCACCCGCCTTATGCAGTAGCGCCTCGGTGAGAGTGGTCTTTCCGGCCGCCCCGTGGCCGACGAGGGCGATGGTGCGTATCGCATCCGTAGTGTATTTCGGCATCGCGAACTTTCTCCCAAATTGAAGTGGTTTGTTTCGAGTATAAAGATGCGGTCATGGCGGTTCAAGCTGAGTTTTAACCGCATTTCGATCTGAGTTACGTTTATAGCGCTGACATCGGACTGATGTTTGACTGAAGGAGAAAAAACCGTGAAAAAAGCGCTAATTGCAGCAGCATTGCTGTTTGGATCCATCGGCCAGGCACTGGCGGTGGGCAGCATCGCCGACGTGACGGTTTACGACCGTGCAGAGAACCGCACGCTGCCGGTGCATTACCACGAAGGCCGATATTACGTCATCGGCAAGCCAGGCAACGAACAGTTGATAGAGCGCTATCGAGATGGCGACGCCGGCGCCTTCGACGTGCTCTACGCCACAAGGGTAACCTGTTCCGTTACATACTGCGCCAATGCGGCAGCCGCAGCGTGGCGGAAGAGCTGTTTCAGGAGGTGTGGATGAACCTGACCCGCGCGCGTCAGGGCTATACCGTGCAGGCCAAGTTCACGACCTACCTTTATCGGCTAGCGCACAACCGGCTGATCGACCATTACCGCTCGCAAGCGGGAGGCGTGCCGGTGTCGTTCGAGGACGACGATTGTCCGGCGCTCGAAAGCATCGCTGGCGGTCGCCGTGATGACCCGGCACTGAGCACAGACCATCGGCAGCAGGCACAGCGGCTGCTGCAGTTGATCGACGCGCTGCCTGAAGCGCAGCGCGGAGCGTTTTTGCTTCAGCAGGAATCGGACATGAGCATCGAGGAGATCGCACAGGCGGCCGGGGTCAGCCGCGAAACCGCCAAGAGCCGGCTGCGCTATGCGATTGCCAAACTGCGCGCAGGTATGCACGAGTTCAAATGAGCGAGACACCACGCCCCAGACTGGACCGAGCACGACGCCAAGCCCGCAGCACTGTATCGAGCGGCTGCGCTGGATGAGCCGCCGCCCGCGCTCGACGACGCGATCCGCGCAGCGGCGCGCCGTGCTGTTGCGTCAAAACCACGAGTCGCTGGTTTGCCTTTCAGCCGCTCATGGCGGGTGCCGCTGTCGATTGCAGCAGTGGTTCTGCTGAGCGTGAGCTTGGTCACGGTGATGCGCGAGGAGGCGCCCGAGGTCGCATTGCCACCGCGTGCCGACGCGCCACCGCCGGACACGGATCGCAAGCTGGCGGAATCTGCTCCGGCTGCAGGCGAGCGCAATACTGCAGTCCCGCAGACTTTGTTACCCGGCGAGCAAAAACCCAAAAGTGTCGGCCTCAAGCCTCCGCAGCAAGCTCAGCCTACGGGTATCGGGATACACGGCAATACGGTATCGCCCGAGCCAGTCACGGAATCGAAAAAAGAAATGGCTGCAGCCGATCGGTTAGAAACCGGTGCCCCATCCGCACCGCTGTTCGCCAAACGCGCAGCGCCCGAAGCGTTTCCGGGGCCTGTCGCCACCCCTGCGGCGGCTTCCGCACGGGCGGCCGGCGCCGCGACTGCGGGTAAGGCTCACTTAAGGCCGGAGGCCGACAGCGTCACGCGCGAATCGTCGCGTGCACACGTGCAGGCCACCCCGGTAGCAAAGCCGCCAGCGCTGCCACCTGCGTCTCAGATGGCGGGGACGGTCCAGGCTTACGCCGACCTGCCGCCCGCTAAGTGGCTGGAGCGGATCGAGGAATTGCGCAAGCGGGGCAAGTTCGAAGAAGCCAAGACTAGCTTGGCTGAGTTCAAACAGTGTTACCCGAATTACCCGCTGCCGGCATCGCTAAAGGTCTGGGCCAGGCCGTGATACCAACGTCTAGAAATTCGTAACTATATGAATTATAATTAATAAATATTATTACTGTGCATGAGCCAGCGAAACCAGTGCCACAGACTACAGTGATATCGTTGGTTATTTTAAAGGCAAGCCTGCCCTCCCCCCGTATATGCACCGCGTCATAATTGTTAATAAATGCCATTTTATAATTTTCCAAGACTATGAAAAATAATATAATATATGATATATTGCAATGCACAAAACAGACTTTGGCAATGGCGATGTTGTAATTAAGGCGCGAAATTCCTGTTGCGCATGCCCTAATGAACCACTAGAATTGCCCAACTTTTTTGGGCGTCATACAAGCTAGAGTGGTTTTCAAGTTGAACCTGTTGTTTTTGAGGAGAGCCGTTACCGCAGCAAGGTAACTGTCCGCCGGCAGCGCTTTGGCCGGTCTTAACGAAAGGAGGTTTTGCGTCATGGCAAAATCACACCCCGCACTGTCTGACGAACAAGATGCGCCGCGCTTTAACCAATGGGCGCGCAATACCGTAGCCAGTTTTGCTTTACTAGCCTGCCTCGCTTCCCTCAGCATTATCCTGCACGACCAGTACGGCGTCCGCTTTGCGCGTGCCTTCGTGCAGGGTATCAGCGCGCTCGATCTGACCCAGCTTGTGATGCAGCCGCTCGAGCAGCCGGCACCGGTTGTGCTCGACCCCAACGAGCGCCAATACCGCACCGTCGGTGAGTACCTGGCGCGCCGCTACCGGGTGTCGTCTGAGATGGCGACCAGTATCGTGGCAAAATCTTACGCCGTCGGTCACGGACTCAAGCTCGATCCGATGCTGATACTCGCCGTGATCTCGGTCGAATCCCGCTTCAACCCAATCGCGGAGAGCACGATGGGAGCCAAAGGCCTGATGCAGGTGATCCCGCGTTTCCACATCGAGAAATTCGACCCGTTTGGCGGAGAGAAGGTTGCATTCGAGCCGGAGGCCAATATCATGGTCGGCGCCAAGATCCTCAAGGAATACATCCGCCGCACCGGCGACCTTGCCGATGCATTGCAGATGTATGCAGGCGCCGCGTCCGAAGAGAGCGAGAACGGCTACTCGGCTAAGGTGATGACCGAGCGCGACCGACTGCACTACGTTTTGCGCCAGCATCAAAACCAGAACCGCACCGTCCAGCCTCAACCTGCAATCAAGTCGCTCGTATCAGCGTTGTGACAGGAGGTCGCCATGGCCGAACAGGATGTGCCCAAGGACTGGTTCGAGTTCATGCAGAAAATGTGGAATCCGATGTCGTTTCCGCTGCCCGGCATGATAACGCCGACCGTCAACATCGATGAAATTGACAAGAAAATCGGCGAATTGAAATCAGTCGAAACCTGGCTCACGATGAACACCGGATTCGTGCAGATGACGATTAAGACACTGCAGATGCAGAAAGCCGCGCTCGAAAGCTTGCGCGCGGCAGGCGAGGCCGCCAGCAAGCAGGCCACGCCGGAAAACCCCAAAGAAAAGAAGTAATCATCTGCTTTTGAATTTCTCGGTCGCCTTGACGAGTTCGGCGCAGATGCCGGGCTCCCATGCCGAATGGCCGGCGTCGGGCACGATGATGTACTCGGCTTCCGGCCACGCGTGGTGCAGATCATCGGCGCTGACGATCGGGCACACCGCATCATAACGCCCTTGCACGATCACCGCTGGACTGTTGCGCAGCTTGCCGGCGTTGTCGAGCAGCGAATTGGCAGGCAGGAAGATGTCGTGCATAAAGTAGTGAGCTTCCATGCGCGCGAGGCCCAGCGCGACGACGTCGCTCGCGAAGTAAGCGACGGTGTCGGGGTTCGGCAGCAGCGTCGAGCAAGAGCCCTCGTAGATGCCCCAGGCGCGCGCCGCCGGCATGTGCACTGCCGGGTCCGGATGCGTGAGCCGCTGGTAATAGGCGGCGAGCAGATCACGCCGCTCGCCAACCGGAATCACGTTCGCAAACGCGTGCCACGCTTCGGGAAAAATGTGCTTCAGGCCGTAGAGGAACCAGTCGGTCTCGCTTTGGCGGCACAGGAAAATGCCGCGCAGCACGAAGCCTGCGCAGCGTTCGGGGTGCGCCGCGCCGTAAGCGAGCGCGAGCGTGCTGCCCCATGAACCGCCGAATATGATCCAGCGCCCGATACCGAGGTGCGCGCGCAACCTCTCGACGTCGGCGATCAGATGCGGCGTAGTGTTCTCGCGCAGTTCGCCGAGCGGCGTCGAGCGCCCTGCGCCGCGCTGGTCAAAAACAACAATGCGGTAGTGCGCGGGATCGAAAAAGCGGCGGTGGTTGGGCGCGCTGCCAGCGCCGGGCCCGCCGTGCAGGAACAGCACCGGCACGCCGTTCGGGTTGCCCGACTGCTCCCAATACATGGTATGGATGTGGTCGAGCGCGAGCATGCCGGCGCCGTAGGGCTCGAGCGGCGGATAAAGTTCGGTGCGTATGCCGGAAGAAATGTCCACTGCTGCGCGTCGTAGTGGCTCGATAAAGCCGTGAAAATAGCACAAGCGCGCCGCGCGTGAAAGCGGCGCGAGTCACGCAGCGGCAGGCTTGCCTGTTCGGCGCATGACGGTTGAGTTTGATGCGACGGTCGCTCTGGGTCAGTGAGTTATAATATTCTCATCAAAAACACAACACTCCCCGATGATTGAGGTGTAAATATGGCGAAAGTCAGAATCGAACGCGATACGTTCGGTAACATTGAGGTGCCGGCCGACCGCTTGTGGGGCGCGCAGACTCAGCGCAGCCTGGTTAATTTCAGATTTCCCGACGAGGTGATGCCGATCGCGGTAGTCCATGCACAGGTCATGGTCAAGCGTGCAGCGGCGGCAGTCAACATGGCGCTCGGCGTGCTCGACAAGAAAAAGGGCAGCGCGATCGTCAAGGCCGCCGACGAGGCGCTCGCCGGCAAGCACGACCAGGAGTTTCCACTGGTGGTGTGGCAAACCGGCTCCGGCACGCAGACCAATATGAACGTCAACGAAGTGCTGGCCAACCGCGCTTCGGAAATCCTCGGCGGCGAGCGCGGCGAAAAGCGGCTCGTGCATCCCAACGATGATGTCAACAAGGGGCAGTCGTCGAACGACACTTTTCCCACCGCGATGCACCTCGCGGCGGTAATCGCGCTCGAAAAGCAATTGCAGCCAGCGCTACGCAAGCTGCGCGATACGCTCAAAAAAAAGTCGAAGCAGTTCGCGCACATCGTCAAGATCGGCCGCACCCATTTGCAGGACGCGACGCCGCTCACACTGGGACAGGAGTTCTCGGGCTACGTGTCGCAGCTCGATCACGGGCTCGCCCATGTCGAAGGCGCGCTGCCGCATTTGTGCGAGCTTGCGCTTGGCGGCACCGCCGTTGGCACCGGCTTGAACGCGCATCCCAAGTTCGCGGTGATGGTCGCGGCCGAACTCGCGAAATTCACCGGCTTGCCCTTTGTCACAGCGCCCAACAAGTTCGAGGCGCTCGCCTCGTGCGACGGTGTGGTGCACGCGCACGGCGCGCTGAAAACACTCGCCGCCTCCCTGATGAAAATCGCCAACGACATTCGCTGGCTGGCTTCCGGCCCGCGCTGCGGCATTGGCGAACTCAGCATTCCGGAGAACGAGCCAGGCAGCTCCATCATGCCGGGCAAGGTCAATCCGACGCANNGCAAAGTGAATCCCACCCAGTGCGAAGCGCTCACCATGCTGTGCTGCCAGGTGTTCGGCAACGACGTTGCGATCAACCTGGGCGGCGCGTCGGGCAACTTCGAGCTCAATGTGTTCCGTCCGCTGGTGATTCGCAATTTCCTGCATAGCGCGCGCCTGCTTACCCACGGGTGCATCAATTTCAACGATCAGTGCGCGGTTGGCATAGAGCCCAATAGGGAGCGCATCGAGAAGCTCATGCGCGAATCGCTGATGCTGGTGACGGCGTTGAACCCTCACATCGGCTACGACAAGGCGGCGCAGATCGCCAAAAACGCGCACAAGAACGGCCTCACGCTCAAGGAATCGGCGATCGCACTTGGGCACCTGACCGCCAAGCAGTTCGATCAGTGGGTAAAGCCGGAAGAGATGGTCGGCAAAACCCGTTGAGCCTGCCGGCCCGGGCAACCTCGCCGGGCCGGGTTGCCTTTCCCCCTTCAAGGGGGCTGCGGCGCCGCTGTTTGCCGCGCATGGTGGCATCCGCGGTTTTGTTTGATGCAGATGAAGCTGTGCCCTGCGCGCGGAGCGCATATTTTCCCGCGATGCAAGTATTGGCTGCCGGAGAAAGCCGGCGTGACAGGGGCTGGTGTGCAGGTAGATAATAGCTACTTCATATTGCGTACGAGGAGGATATTCCATGAAACGTTTTTCCGTATTTACAGTAGTAACGATGGCATTTGCTTTTGGCGTCGCGTACGCGCAGCAGCCCATCAACATCAAGTTCAGTCATGTCGTTGCCGAAAACACGCCCAAAGGCAAGGGGGCGCTCAAGTTCAAGGAACTTGCGGAGAAAGCGACCGGCGGCAAGGTCAAGGTTGAGGTCTACCCGAACAGCCAGCTCTACAAGGACCAGGAGGAAATGGAGGCCCTGCAGATTGGCGCGGTGCAGATGCTGGCGCCTTCGGTGTCAAAGTTCGGGCCTCTGGGCGCCAAAGAATTCGAGGTATTCGACCTCCCCTACCTGTTCGATAGCGAGGTGGAGCTGCACAAAATTACGCAGGGCCCCGTCGGACAGAGCCTGCTGAAGAAGCTGGAATCGAAAGGCATTCTCGGCCTCGCCTTTTGGGACAACGGTTTCAAGGGCATGAGCGCCAACAGGCCGCTCAAGACTCCGGCCGACTTCAAAGGGCTGAAGATGCGCATCCAGTCGTCCAAGGTGCTGGAACAACAAATGCGCGATCTGGGCGCCATACCCCAGGTGATGGCGTTCTCTGAGGTCTACCAGGCGTTGCAAACCGGCGTGGTCAACGGCACCGAAAACCCGCCATCCAACCTCTACACCCAGAAAATGTACGAAGTACAAAAAAATGTGACGGTATCGGACCACGGCGTAATCGAGTACGCGGTGATCGTCAACAAGAAGTTCTGGGAGGGCCTGCCAGCCGATATCCGCACGGCGCTTGAAGGCGCGATGAAAGATGCGACAAAATATGCCAACGATATCGCCAAGCAGGAAAACATCGACGCGCTCGAGCTCGTGCGCAAATCCGGGAAGACCGAAATATATGTCCTGACCGCGGACGAAAAACGCGCATGGAAGAAAGCCCTGATGGGCGTACATCGCGAACAAGGGGGCCGGATTGGTAAAGAAACCCTCGACGCCATCTACAAGGCGACCGGTTTCGATCCCAATAAGTTGTAGTAGAGTTATGCTGACCACTGCGGTTTGCACCGCAGTGGTTTTTTTGTGTTCGCTACCATGTGGCGGGAGGGAGGCACTCGATGAAAGTGCTCGATCATCTGGAGGAATGGATCATCACCTTCCTCATGGGTGCCGCGACCTTGCTCATCTTCGTCGCAGTGATTCACCGCTTTGGGGCCGGAACGCGCATCCCCTACGTGCAAGACTGGCTGCTCTCTCTGCACTTCAGCTGGGCGCAGGAGCTGTGCATTTACATGTTCGTGTGGATGGCCAAGTTCGGCGCCGCCTACGGGGTACGCACCGGCATCCACGTCGGGGTCGACGTTCTGGTCAACCGCCTGCCCGAGGACTGGCGCAAGATAGCGGTGCTGGTAGCACTCATCGGTGGCGCCCTCTTCACCGGCATCATCGGCACCCTCGGCCTGCGCTTCATATGGGAGAACGGCATGCACTACGCCTTGTTCCATCTGCTGGGGTTCGCCACCGGCGATCTGCCGGAAGGACCGACGGCACCGGATCTCGAGTGGCCAACGTGGATTGTTTATTCAGCCGTGCCCCTGGGTTCGTACCTGATGTGTTTCCGTTTTCTGCAGGTGATGTGGACCTTTGTGCGCACGGGCGAGGTGCCGCATCACGATGCCGCGCACGTTGAAGGGCTCGGCGATGACGACCCGTCGTTCAATGAGGCTGTACTCAAAGTGGGTGCGAAATGAGCGCGCAAGCACCGGCAGCCCCTTGGGGGCCGATGTCGAAGCCGCGGGCCAGCGCCTGGCTGATCGGCATCGCCCTGACGCTGTTGGCGGTCGGGTTCATCGGCAACGTCGGCATCGTCTTTGCGCTGTTGGTTGCGCTCATGCTGACCGGCATACCGATCTCGATTGCGCTCGGCCTGACCGTGCTGATGTTCCTGTTTCTGTTGACGCACGTGCCCGTGGAAGCCGTGGCGCTCAAGCTGTTTACCGGGATCGAGCGGTTCGAAATCATGGCGATTCCGTTCTTCATTCTTGCCGGCAGCTTCCTGACGCACGGTGGTGTCGCCAAGCGCATGATCGCCTTCGCCACCAGCGTCGTCGGCCACTTGCACGGCGGGCTTGCCCTCGCAGGCATCGTGGCGTGCGCGATGTTTGCCCTGGTCTGCGGTTCGAGTGTCGCTACCGTCGCTGCCATCGGCTCGATCATCCTGCCGGCGATGGTGAAAGCCGGATACCCAAAGCGTTTCGGCGCCGGCGTGATCGTGACCGCGGGTTCGCTGGGCATCCTCATGCTGCCGTCGATCCCCAAGGTGATTTATGCCATCTCGACGAACACCTCGATCGGCGCGCTGTTCGTGGCGGGTCTGTTCCCGGGGATGTTGCTTACGTTGATGCTCTGCACCGTCACCTGGTACATTGCCAGGAAGCGCAATTACCCGCGCCTGCCGAAAGCTACCTGGGGCCAGCGCTGGACGGCGTTTCGCCAGAGCGTTTGGGGGCTGATGCTCGTTGTGATCATCATCGGCGGCATCTACAGTGGGGTCTTCACGGCGACCGAAGCGGCGGCGATGGCCGCGGTATGGGCGTTCTTCATCTCTGTGTACGTTTACAAAGATCTGACGCTCAAGGACGTGCCTAGAGTCTTGCTGACGTCCGCGAACCTGAGTGCCATGCTGCTCTACATCATCACGAACGCTGCCCTGTTTTCTTTCCTGATGTCGCACGAGAACATCCCGCAGGCGATGGCCGACTGGATCCTCGGCAAGGACCTCGGCGTGGTGACCTTCCTGCTATTCGTTAACGTAGTGCTCCTGCTGGCCGGCAACGTGATGGACCCATCCTCGATCATCCTCATCTTTGCGCCTATTCTGCACCCGGCCGCGATGAAGCTAGGCATCGATTCAGTGCACTTCGGCATTCTGATCGACGCCAACATGGAGGTGGGCCTGTGTCATCCGCCGGTCGGGCTGAACCTTTACGTCGCAAGCGGCATCTCGAAGCTGAGCATTACCGAGCTTGCCGTCGCGGTGCTACCGTGGCTCACCACCATGCTGGTGTTCCTCGTTATCGTGACCTATTGGCCAGCGTTATCGATCTGGCTGCCAAAGGCAATGGGCATGATGTAGCTATCGTAATAGAATCGTACCGACCAATCTTATTCCGACCCCTTTAATCCTGTTCGCGTCTTGATCACCCAACCCTTTCGCTGCTTGTCGAGCATGGCAGCCAGCGTCACCAACCATGGCCCAGCCATGAGTAAAATGCTTGCAGCAGTGGTAATGTGTTGTTCGATCGCTGACTGATCAGCAACGCGACCGTGGATCATGCCGCCAGCGATCAATAGTCGCATTGACAACATGAAGAGCACAGGGATTGCGACGGCGAACAAATAGTACTTTCGCTTTCCGCCGGCCGGAAAGTTCAGGCGCCCAATGAGCATGAGCTGGACAATCGTGTTGAGCGCGACTATCAGATAAATGAACACTTGGTCAGACATTTGGGTCTTGACAAGAACTTTGTGGAGTGACTCTCGTCATTTGAGCGAAAGCAGGGCAGCAGTTTGACGTACGGGCGAAAAAACTTTGCATTATGCCGCGCGTTCACCGCCCCCAAGTAATGTCGCAGCCTCGTGGGCGACGCGGTCGGCCGATTTGATGCAATCGCCGAGCGCGATTCCGCCGCGGTAGTTGGCGCAGAAGAACAGCCCCGGAATATCGCGCTCGGCTCGTTCTATCTGCGCAATGCGGTCGAGGTGGCCGAGCGTATATTGCGGAATCGCGCGTGGCCAGCGCGTGACCCGTACGAACTCGGCGTGAGCAGGGGCGCCGAGCAGCGCCGCAAGCTCGGCCTGCGCGATGTCTGCGATCTCATCCGGCTCAAGCTGCGCGAGGTCAGGTTGACGCATGCCGCCGATGAACGTCGTGAGCAGTGCGACTTCCGGCGGCGCCCGCTGGTCGAACAGCGTGCTCGAAAATATCGTGCCCAGTATTTGCCGCCGCTCGCGTTGCGGCACGAGAAATCCGAACCCGTCGAGCGCATGCGCGATCGCGCTGCGGCGGTAGCCGCTGATCGCCACCGCCACCGGGGGATATGGGATCGCGGCCAGCGCTCCCGCTGCCTGTGGTGCAAACGGCGCGACGAGCTTCGCCGCGGCCGCAGCCGGCGTTGCCAGCACCACCGCGTGCGCGTGGAGATCATGCGGTCCGTTTGCGCCGCTTGCGGTGACGGTGAAGCCGCCATTTTCTGGAGCCACAGCGACTGCCTCGGCATTGAGTTCGACGCGAGCCAGGCGACTCGCAATCGCATCAGGCAGCGTCTGCATGCCACGCTTGAACGAGAGCATCGCAGCCGAGTGCTTTGACTGTTCCAAATTGCGCGCTCGCTCGCGTGCCCCGAGCACCTGGCCGCGGATCAGGCTGCCGTATTTTTGTTCGAGTTCGTGCAGACGCGGAAACGCCGCCCTGACGCTGAGTGTTTCGGGGTCGCCCGCGTAAACGCCGGCGACGAATGGATTGATCGCGTAGTCGAGCAACTCGCTGCCGAGCCGCCGCCGCACAAACGCGGCGACTGATTCCTCGGCATCGGCTGCGCCGCGGCTGACAAAAGGTTCTCGCAGAAGGCGCAGCTTGGCGCCGGCCGAGAACAGCGGGGTGGAGAAAAACGCAAACGGCGACAGCGGGAGCGCGATCAACCGGCTATTGCGCAGGATGTAGCGATTGCGCGCCTCCGGGTTGGCATAAATGCGCTCGCCTATGATTCCGAGTTCGTCGAGCAGAGACCCTATCAGCGGCGTGGTTTCCAGCGTGCTGTTTGGCCCTGCCTCGAACAGGCAATCCTGTTCGCGTGCGCTGCCAATGGTGCCGCCCGCACGCGCCGCGGCTTCGAGCAGCATCACGCTTACCCCGCGCCGCTGCAATGCCCATGCTGCGGCGAGGCCCGAAATTCCACCGCCGATCACGATTACATCGACATTCCGGTTGAGCATCATTGAACTCGCAGCGCTTGCCCGGACCTGATCTTGATCAGCGCGTCGTCCGGACACGCGCCGCAGCAATTATCACACCGTCGGGACTCGAGTCAGTGTGCTCGTTGTTATTAATACCGAAAGAACTTGATCTGGATCAACCTGAATTCCGAGTTACAATCCAAAATCCAGAAGGCATGAAAGAGGTATTTGCCACGACTGTCAAACTCAATGACGACCACCAAAATATGAGAAGCGGCGAGAGACAAATGAAGGCGACACGCCGGAATTGCATCGAGTTGGAGTCCCTCGTGCTCCCGCCCGCGCCGACTCCGGAGGCCAGCCGGTGAGTCAGATCATAACGTTGCCGCACGCCGATCGGTTCTTCGAGATCCGGCTCGAGTCGATCGGAGGTCTGGGCGCACACGCGGCGGGACAGGTGCTCGCGACAGCCGCGGTGCTGAGGATGGGCCTGAACGGCGCTCACTTCTCCTCGTACGGTTCGGAGAAGAAGGGGTCGCTGGTCCGCTCGTTCGTGCGCCTGGGGCCCGCGGAGCGGCCGATCCGCAACAGCGCGCCCGTCGAGACGCCTGACGCCATCGTGGTTTTCCACGCGGCGCTGCTGCGCAGTCCGGCGACTCTCGCCGGTCTGAGAAAAGACGGCACGTTCATCTACAATGCGCCGCCGGGTGTCGTTCCGGAGGAGCTTGCGGCGCTGCCGCGCACCGCGCGCGTGATCCGCGTCAATGCGCTTGGCATCGCAATGGAAGAGAAATCCCGGCCCAACGCGGTGCTGTTGGGGGCGCTTTCCGGCCAGTTTCCGTTTCTCGACACCGGGAAGATCCTCGAGGCGCTGTCCGAAGAGTTTGCGGGCAAACATCCTGAGGCCGTGGCATCCAACGAGCGCGCGTTCCGGCGCGGCGCCACCGATTTCGAGGTGCTCGAAGGCGTCGGCCATGCCGAGGGCGATCTTCCAGCCGCCCGCCCCGAGCCGGCGTGGGGCTACGAGACGCAGCCGGTCGGCGGAATCGTTCCCGAACCAGGGAACATGGCGTGGAATGACCTCACGGCATCGCGTATCGGATTGATGCCCGTACTCGACCGGGAGAAGTGCATCCACTGCGGCTTGTGTGACCTGGTGTGTCCCGACTATTGCTTGTCCTGGGGTGATGGCGAGCCGGGCGGCAAGTTCGAGCGTGAACTGATGGGGGTGGACTATCGCTACTGCAAGGGCTGCCTGCGCTGCGTGGAATCCTGTCCAACCGGCGCACTGACCAAAGAAACGGAAACGGCCGGCCTTGCCGACCGGCTGCGCGTGCCGCTCTTCCCCGATTTGATTCCATGAGGTGGATACCATGACGACCCAAGTCCTGGACGCTCCTTCCCGCGCGGCGGTTGCCGCTGCGGCTGGTAGCGTGCGGCAGAAGCTCGAATTCCGCAGCGGCAATGAGGCTGCGGCGCTCGCCGCGCGCGATATCGGTTTCCATCTGATGGGTTATTTCCCGATCACGCCGTCGACCGAGGTCGCCGAGAACCTCTCGAAAATGCGGGCCAATGGTGAGCACGAGATCGTGATGGTCGCGGGCGACGGTGAGCATGGCGCCGCCGGCATCTGCTATGGCGCTGCGCTCGGTGGAGGCCGGGTGCTCAACGCGACCAGCTCGCAGGGTCTGCTGTACGCGCTCGAGCAGCTCCCAGTGCAGGCGGGCACGCGCGTGCCGATGGTGCTCAACATCGCGGCGCGGGCCATTTCCGGGCCGCTCGACATTCGCGGCGACCACTCGGACATCTACTACGCGCTCAACACCGGCTGGATCATGCTTTGCGCGCGCGATCCGCAGGCGGTGTACGACCTGAATTTTGCCGCGATAAAAATCGGCGAGCATCGCGACGTGCGGCTGCCGGTGATCGTGGCCTACGACGGCTTCTTCACGAGCCACCAGAAGCGGCGCATCCAGGTGTTCGACGATCCGGCGGCGATCCACAGTTTCCTCGGCGTGCGGCCTGACTTCCCGTCGCCGCTCGATACCGAGCACCCGGCGACGTTCGGTCCGTACATGAACGACCCGGACCTGATCAACAACAAGGTCCAGCTTTCGCAGGCGATGGACGCGGCGCAACGGGTGATTCCGGAGGTCCTGGCCGAGCTGGAGAAAATGACCGGCCGCGCTTATCCGGTGCTCGACGCTTATCGGATGGAAGACGCCGAGGTCGCGATGGTGCTGCTCAACTCGGCCGCCGAGACGGCCAAGGAGACCGCCGATGATTTACGCGCGCAGGGCAAGCGGGTCGGCGTGCTGTCACCGAACGTGCTGCGCCCGTTTCCCGCCGAGGAATTCCGCCGGGCGCTGCGCCCGGTGAAGGCGCTGACGATCGGCGACCGCGCGGATTCGTACGGCGCGGGCGGCGGCAACCTGTCGCTCGAAGTGCGCGCGGCGATCCAGATCGACCCGGAGAACGACACCAAAGTTCTGTCGCGCATTTACGGCCTCGGCGGCAAGGATTTCTACGCGACCGACGCCGAGCAGTTCTTCGAGCAGGCGATCGCCGCCGCAAAATCGGGGCGCGTCACCGAGGCGTTCGCCTACCACGGCGCCACGCCCGGCAGGCCCGACAGCAGGCCGCGGACTGGACTGCCGGCACTTACGGCTGCCGAAGTCTCGCGCGGCATGGCGCAGGTGCATCGCGACGAGGCAACGGGCAGGCTCAAGGTCGAGCTCCAGCCTTTATGGAAGATGACGGAGATGCCGAACCGCATTGGTCCGGGACACGGCGCGTGCCCGGGCTGCGGCGCTTTTCCGACGCTGCACCAGGTCTACAACGTGCTCGAGGGCGATGTGGTCGTGCTGTTCCAGACGGGTTGTGCCATGGTCGTGACGACCGGCTATCCATCGACGGCGCACCGGATCAACTATATTCACAACCTGTTCCAGAACGGCGCGGCGACGCTTTCGGGGCTCGTCGAGATGTACCACGAGCGCGTCCGGCGCGGCGAGCTGCCCGCCTCGAAGGACATCACGTTCGTGATGATCTCGGGCGATGGCGGCATGGATATCGGCATGGGTCCGGCGATCGGCGCGGCGAACCGCAACCACCGGATGATGATTCTGGAGTACGACAACCAGGGTTACATGAACACCGGCGCGCAGCTCTCGTATTCGACGCCGTTCGGCCACCGCACTTCCACGAGCGAAGTCGGCAAAAGCCTGTCGGGAAAACGCTACCACCACAAAGACACCGCGCAGATTTTCGCCGCTTGCCATGTGCCGTACGTATTCACGGCGAGCGAGGGCTATCCTGAGGACCTGATGCGCAAGGTTGCGAAATCCCAGTGGTACGCGAAGAACGAGGGGCTCGTGTATGGCAAGATACTGTCCTACTGCCCGCTCAACTGGCGCACGGCCGACGACGCCGCGCAGCCGGTGCTGCAGGCAGCTATCGACAGCTGCTTCTTCCCGCTCTACGAAATCGAGCACGGCCACACGACGGTCACTTACGATCCGGACGCGACGGATCGTCGGCATCCCGTGTCGGACTGGCTCAAGCTGATGGGCAAGACCCGCCATCTTGTCACGCCAGAGAACATCGAGATCGTCGCGGGTATCCAGGCCGAGACCGACCGCCGCTGGGCGCGGCTCAAGGCGATGCACGAGCACCCACTGCTGTAGGCGGGAGACAGACATGTCGAGAATCATCGAGACGCGCCGGCTCACCCCGGTCACCAAATTATTCCGCATCGACGCCCCGCTCATCGCGGCGTCGGCGCAACCGGGACAGTTCGTGATGCTGCGTGTGCGCGAGGGCGGGGAGCGCATTCCGATCACCATCGCCGACTACAACCGCGATGCAGGCACCATCACGATCGTGGTGCAGGAAGTTGGCGCCACCACCACGCGGGTTTGCGCGCTCGAGGCGGGCGACGAACTGCTCGACGTGGCGGGCCCGCTGGGCGGAAAGATCGACATCCCGCCGGGCGGCCACGTCTGCGGTGTCGGTGGCGGTTTCGGCTCGGCGGCGTTGCTGTGCCTGATGCGCGAATTCACGGCGCGCGGAGACAAGACGACTGCCATCCTCGGGGCGCGTAACAAAGACCTGCTCATCCTGGCCGACGAGTTGCGGCCAGTGTGCACCAACGTCGAGATTTGCACCGACGACGGCTCGGCCGGGTTCAAGGGATTCGTCACGCAACGCCTCGCGCAGATGATAGCCGGGGATGGGCCGGGACGGCCTGATCACGTGGTCGCGATCGGCCCGATGGCGATGATGCGCGCAGTCGCGGAGACGACGCGCGGCCCCAAAGTGAAGACGCTGGTCTCGATGGACCCGCTGATGGTTGATGGCACCGGCATGTGNNGGCGGATGCCGCGTCACCGTCGGAGGCAAGGCGCAGTTCGCGTGCGTCGACGGTCCGTGCTTCGACGCCCACGAGGTCGACTTCGACGTCGCGATGCGCCGCAACAAGGCGTACGTCAAGGAGGAAAAGCAGGCGCTGGACCGGCTCACCTGCATGGCCAACAGGGAGGCACGGTAATGCCAGTCAAACGCGCGGAAAAAACACCGATGCCGGTGCGCGAGGCGCAGGTGCGCGCGCACGACTTCAAGGAAGTCAACCAGGGCTACTCGAAGTTCCACGCCGCGTTCGAAGCCGAGCGCTGTCTGCGCTGCCAGGAGCCGGTTTGCGTCGAAGGCTGCCCGGTGCAAATTCCGATCCCGGAGTTCATTCACGCGGTGGCGACCGGTGATATGGCCGCGGCCGCGAAGATCCTGCGTTCCGCGAACCCGTTGCCGGCGATCTGCGGGCGCGTCTGCCCGCAGGAGTCCCAGTGCGAGGCCGAATGCAGCATGACCAAGAACTTCGACCCGGTGGCGATCGGGCACCTCGAGCGCTTTGTCGCGGACTGGGAGCGCACGCAGCCGCCCAGTGTCGAGGCGAAGATCACGCGCAAGGAGAAGGTCGCCGTCATCGGGGCGGGCCCTTCGGGGCTGGTCTGCGCCGGCGAGCTCGCGCGGCTCGGTTACCCCGTCACGATCTACGAGGCGCTGCACGCGGCGGGCGGCGTGCTCCGCTACGGCATCCCGGAGTTCCGTCTGCCGAAGGCGGTCCTCGACTGGGAAATCGGCCTGCTGAAGGCGATGGGCGTCGCGATCATCTGCAACGTCATCATCGGCAAGACGCTCACGCTCGACGAGTTGTTCAACAAGATGGGCTACGCCGCGGTGTTCATCGGGACCGGCGCGGGGCTGCCGCAGTTCCTGGGCATCCCCGGCGAAAACCTCAACGGCGTGATGTCCGCCAACGAGTTCCTGACGCGGATCAACCTGATGCGCGGCTATGACTTTCCCGAATCGGATACGCCCGTGAAGGTCGGCAAGCGCGTGGCCGTGATCGGCGCGGGGAACACCGCGATGGACGCCGTGCGCACGTCGTTGCGCATGGGCGCCGAGGAGGCGATGATCGTCTACCGGCGCAGCGATAAGGAGATGAGCGCGCGCGTCGAGGAATACCACCACGCCATCGAGGAGGGCGTGAAGTTCCACTGGCTTACCAACCCGCTCGAGGTCATCGACGACGGCAGCGGCTGGGTGGGCGGCCTCAAGTGCCAGCAGATGAAGCTCGGCGAGCCCGACGCGTCGGGGCGGGCGCGCCCGATCCCGATTCCGGGCTCGGAGTTCGTGATCCCGGTGGAAAACGTGGTGCTGGCAATCGGGACGACGCCGAACCCGCTGCTGACCCGGACGACTTCCGGCCTGCTCACGAACAAGAAGGGCTGCCTCGTGGCAGACGAGCAGACGGGGCTGACCTCGAAAACGCTCGTGTTCGCCGGCGGCGACGCAGTCACCGGCGCCGCGACCGTGATCCTGGCGGCAGGCGCCGGCAAGCGCGCCGCACAGGCCATGCACGAGGCTCTCGCTTCCCACAGCTAGCGACTGCGGGCGCCTGGCCGGCCCGTCGCTTCGATACTGCGCTTTTAGACGTAGCTCTTGTAGTGGGGGTCGTACATTTGCGACTGCACGTCTGCCAGCACGTCCTGCGGTTTGGATTTGCCGGCGAGCCCGCTGTCGTAGGCGGCGTCGGCGATAGCTGTCGCGATATGCGCGGAAACTTCACGGATTCGCGGCAGAGCGGGGTAAAGGCTGCCCTGCTCAAGGTCGGATTCTGTCACCATGTGCGCGAGCGTGTGTGCAGCAGCCATGAACATGTCATCGGTGATGTGCCGTGCGCGGCTGGCGATAACGCCCAGTCCCACACCCGGGAAGATATAAGAGTTGTTGCCTTGCCGCGGCACGAAAGTCTTGCCATTGAACTGCACTGGGTCGAACGGGCTGCCGCACGCGAACAACGCCCGTCCGCTGGTCCATCGGTATGCCTGCTCGGCGTCGCACTCCGCCCGCGAGGTCGGGTTGGATAGCGCAAACACGATTGGGCGTTGGTTGATGCGCGCCATCTCTTCGAGCACCTCCTTGGTAAACGAGCCGCCGACCGCCGAGACGCCGATAATCGCCGTGGGTTTCAGCGTCTTGATCGCCGTGAGGAAGTCGCCGATTGGCGCGTGATCTTGCGCGTAGGGCCACTTGTGCTCGGCGAGTCCGGTGCGGCTCTTCACCACCAGACCTTGCGAATCGACGAGCCAGCAGCGTTGGCGTGCCGCTGCCTCAGTGAGACCGTTCGCGACCATTGCCGATACCACCAGGCCGGCGATGCCGGTGGCGGCTTCACCGGCGCCCAGGAACAGGAGTTTCTGCTCGGTCAGCTTGCCGCCGGTGATTCGCAATGCGGAAAAAATGCCCGCCAGCGCCACCGCCGCGGTGCCTTGGATATCGTCGTTGAAGGTGCAGATGCGGTCGCGGTATTTCTGGAGCATGCGGAAGGCGTTGTGGTTGGCAAAATCCTCGAACTGGATCACCACGCCCGGGAACACCTTGCGTGCCGCGGTAATGAATTCCTCGATGAGTTCATCGTAGGCGGCGCCGGTCAGGCGATGCTGCCGCAGCCCTATGTAAAACGGGTCCTTGAGCAGCGTCTCGTTGTTGGTGCCGACGTCGATGGTGACCGGCAGGCACAGTTGTGGGTTCACGCCGGCACACGCGACATACAAGGAAAGTTTGCCGACCGGTATGCCCATGCCATTCGCGCCCAAGTCGCCCAGGCCGAGAATGCGCTCACCGTCGGTGACGACAATGATGCCGGCCTGGTACGGCCAATTGCACAATACTTCCGCGATATGCCCCTTGTCATTGGAACCGATGAAAATACCGCGCGGACTCTGGAAAATGAGGCCGAACTTCTGGCATGCCAGCCCCACTGTCGGGGTGTAGACCAGCGGCTGCATCTCGTCGATGTTGTCGCACAGGACGCGGAAGAACAGCGCCTCGTTGCGATCGTGCAGCGCGTTGAGCGCGACAAACTTGTCGAGCGGGTCGGATAGCCGGCGCAGATTGTTGAGCACGCGCGTGACCTGCTCCTCCTGGGTATGTACGTGCGGCGGCAGCAGCCCGCGCAGATCCAATGCGTCGCGTTCCTTCTCGGTAAACGCAGTGCCTTTATTGAGCGCCGGATCTTGCAACAGCGCAAGACCGGTCAGGATGCGCTGCGCCACGCCATCTTTTTTTTGGTTAACCATGCTCTCCTCTATACCGTTCTGGCTCGCGCCGGAAATGCGCGAAGCGTGCACCAAGCGGCTCTTAAATGTTAATATTATGTGCGCACGGCCATTGAATAAAGTTGATTCATGTCAAAAAACGCGCGGGTACTGCGTATTATAGTTGCCTTGCAGCCCGCCGGCACCCGGTGGCGCACCGGTGCTTCGTCCTCGACTAAGCGCCGCACAGATTTAGAACTGGAATTCCGCGCGGATCGCGCGTAGGGAGGTAAGCGGTGGAAGTTTTTAATGCAGACGTAGTGATTGTAGGTGCGGGAGGAGCAGGCTTGCGCGCGGCGATCGCGGTTGCGCAAACCGACCCGACGCTGAATGTCGCGCTGATTTCCAAGGTCTACCCGATGCGCAGCCACACCGTGGCCGCAGAGGGCGGCGCGGCCGCGGTGACGCGGGCCGACGACCACCTGGACCATCATTTCAACGACACCGTGCATGGAGGCGATTGGCTGTGCGAGCAGGATGTCGTCGAGTACTTCGTCGCCCACGCCCACGAGGAGGTGGTGCAGATGGAGCACTGGGGCTGCCCGTGGAGCCGCAAGGAGGACGGACACGCGAACGTGCGCGCTTTCGGCGGCATGAAGATCGAGCGCACGTGGTTTGCCGCCGACAAGACCGGTTTCCACATGCTGCACACGCTGTTCCAGACTTCGATCAAATATCCCTCGATTAAACGCTTTGACGAGCATTTCTGCGTTGATTTATTGGTCGAGGACGGTCGGGTCCAGGGAGCGGTAGTAATCGAAATCGCCACCGGCGAATTTCGGCTGATCCAGGCGAAGGCCGTGATCATCGCCACTGGCGGCGCCGGGCGCGTGTTCCGCGAGAACACCAACGGCGGCATCGTCACCGGTGACGGCATGGCGCTCGCCTACCGCCACGGCGTGCCGCTGCGCGACATGGAATTCATGCAGTATCACCCGACCTGCATGCCGGGCACGGGGCTGCTGTTCACCGAGGCATGCCGCGGCGAAGGCGGCTTTATGCTGAACAAGGACGGTTATCGCTATCTGCAGGACTACGGCCTTGGACCGCCCGATCCCTCGCCGCGCAACAAGGCGATGGAACTGGGGCCGCGCGACCGCCTGAGCCAGGCGTTCTGGCACGAACAGAAAAAGGGCAGGACCATCGACGGCCCGCATGGCCAGGTGGTGCATCTGGACATGCGCCACCTGGGTGAGAAAAAGCTGCACGAGCGCCTGCCGCTGATCTGCGAGCTGGCGGAGGAATTCCTCGGTATCGATCCAGTCCACGCGCCGGTTCCGGTTCTGCCGGCGGTGCATTACACGATGGGCGGAATTCTGGCTTACGGCAATACAGCTTCGTCGCTGCCGGGCTTGTATTCGGTCGGCGAATGTTCCAGTGTCGGCATCCACGGGGCCAACCGGCTCGGTTCGAACTCGCTGACGGAAATTATCGTGTTCGGCAAGGTGGCCGGGGTCGAGGCGGCGAAGTTCGCCAAGTCGGTGGCGGCTAGGAATCCCGCCGCGCTCGAGAAGCAGGCCGAGGCGGTGCAAGCGCGCGCTCTCGGAATCGTCAATAAGTCCGGCGGTACGGAACGCGTGGCGGTGCTGCGCACCGAAATGGCAAAAAGCATGGAGAGCGGCTGCGGCATCTACCGGCTCGGCACGACGATGCAGGCCACCTGCGACAAGATAGACGAACTCAGGGTGCGCTACAAGAACCTGAAGCTCGACGACCGCTCGAAGGCCTGGAACACCGAGTGGCTGCTTGCCATCGAGCTTGGTTATCTGCTCGAAGTAGCACAGGTGATAGTCTATTCGGCGCTCAACCGCAAGGAGTCGCGCGGCTCGCACCAGCGGCTGGACGGATTTGAGAATCGCGACGACGTCAATTACCTCAAGCACACGCTTGCCTACTACACCGGCGACGGTGCACCGCGCATCGAGTACGGCGACGTGAAGATCACCAAGTCCAAGCCCGGCACGCGCGCCTACGGCGCCGCCGGCGAAAAGGCCGAACAGGAAGAAAGAAAGCAACAGGGGGCGGCCCATGGCTGACACAGAGAAGATAATCGAGATCGAAGTCCTGCGCTACCGCCCGGAACAGGAGCAGGAACCCGTGTTGCAGACCTACAAGGTTCCGTTCACCGACGACATGTCGGTGCTGCAGGGGCTGCAGTACATCAAGGACCACCTCGATGGAACGGTGAGCTTTCGCTGGTCGTGCCGCATGGCGATTTGCGGCAGTTGCGGCATGATGATCGACGGCAAGCCCAAGTTGTCCTGCAAGACGTTTCTGCGCGAGTACTATCCCGGGAAATTACGCGTCGAGGCACTGGCGAATTTCCCGATCGAGCGCGACCTGGTGGTTGGAATCGGCGACTTTATCGGCAAGCTCGAAAGCATCAAGCCGTACATCATCCCCAAGGAACCCCGCACGCTCGAGCAAGGCGAGTACCTGCAAACGCCCGAGCAGCGGGACAATTATGAGCAATACAGTTCCTGCATCAACTGCCTGCTGTGCTATGCCGCCTGTCCTCAGTACGGGCTTAATCCGAAGTTCACCGGCCCAGGCGTACTCGCGCTGCTGCATCGCTACAACGCCGATTCGCGCGACCAGGGCTGGGAGGCGCGCCAGGAGGTCACCAACGCGGATGATGGCGTGTGGGGCTGTATGCTGGTCGGCTATTGCTCGGAGGTATGTCCGAAAGGCGTAGATCCGGCGCAAGCGATCAACCAGAACAAGGTCAACAGCACGCTCGATTATTTCGGAGTGTTGAAATACCTTTTACCCAAGGGAGCGGCCAAATGAGCGCGACAAAACCTTACGTTCGATCGATGAACGGCTGGTGGCGCAAGAATCCGTACTTCATGCGCTATATGCTGCGCGAAGCGAGCGCGGTGTTTCTCGCGGTCTACGCGGTTATCCTGCTGGTCGGCGTGTTCCGGCTGTCGCAGGGAGCAGGCGCTTATAACACCTGGTTGGCCGCGTTGACGAACCCGTTGGCACTCGTTTTCCATTGGGTTGCGCTATTCATGGTCGCTTACCATGCCTACACTTGGTGGAAGGTTATGCCGAAGACCATGCCGATGCTGCGCGTTTCTGGCAAACGCATTCCCGAGATCGTGCTTTCCGCCGGCGGCTGGGCAGCGACGGTCGTGGTTTCGCTTGTCGTCTATGCGCTCGTGAGGGGGTTGTGATGAGACGCTCGAATGAACCGATATTCTGGTCACTGTTCGGCGTCGGCGGCGTACTGTCCGCGCTGTTGGGCCCGATCCTGATATTGATCACCGGCATCATCGCGCCGACGGGAATAGGGATGCCGCCGCAGGCGATGTCTTATCAGCGCATGCTTGCGTTTGCGCAGAGCTGGTATGGCAAGGTTGTGCTGCTCGCGGTGATTTCGCTGTTCCTGTGGCATGCGGTGCACCGCATCTACCATAGTCTGCATGACCTTGGCATCCATGCCGGCACCGGCGCCGCCGTGCTTTGTTACGGTTTTGCGCTGGTCGCCACGCTCGCAGCGGGATGTCTGCTATTCGTCATCGGTTTTTGATCGGGTTCCGCGGTCTGCGGTAATCTGCGTCTTGCGGCGCGCCGCACGTCAGCCGCCCGCCCACCGGAGTGGATATTGATGACCGGGCAAGTTGCGGTAGTGACGGGCGGCAACCGCGGCATCGGTTTCGAGATCTGCCGCCAGCTCGCGCAGCGGGGAATACGTGTCGTGCTGACCAGTCGCGATGCGGCGAAAGGTGGGACCGCATTTAAAAAACTGCGCGACGCCGGGTTGCCGGTCACGTTCCACAAGCTCGACGTGACCAGCGCGCGCAGCATCACGGCGCTCGCCGCATTCGTCACCGCAGAGTTCGGCCGTGTCGACATCCTGATCAATAACGCCGGTGTCATGATCGATCCGCACGGCTCGCGCTTGCTTGATTCCAAGCTTGAAACCTACCGTGATACGCTTGAAACGAACGTGCTGGCGCCACTGGCGATGATTCAGGCGCTGCTGCCGCTGATGAAGAAACAAAATTACGGTCGTATCGTCAATATCTCGAGCAGTCTCGGCCAGCTTTCCGACATGGGGACCGGCACGCCGGCCTACCGCATCTCGAAGACTGCGTTGAACGCGCTGACGCGCATTGTCGCCGCCGAAACGCGTGCTTCCAACATTCTCGTCAACTCGATGTCCCCTGGCTGGGTGAAAACCGACATGGGCGGCCCCAGCGCGCCGCGCTCGGTCGCGCAGGGTGCCGATACCGCGGTGTGGCTCGCGACATTGCCCGATGGCGGGCCGACCGACGGTTTCTTTTATGATCGTAAACCAATTTCTTGGTGAGTAATCTCGCAACCACAGCCTGCGGCGGTGCGGCTGGCGACCGATGTGACTGCGCCATGCACGCGGCGGCGGTAAAAT
Organism: Betaproteobacteria bacterium; assembly: GCA_003153455.1. GTDB lineage: Bacteria > Pseudomonadota > Gammaproteobacteria > Burkholderiales > SG8-41 > PALSA-1004. The sequence goes on from PLYS01000400.1 coordinate 48,551, forward strand.
CAGCGCTAGCGCAACCCATTGAACCGCAACCGTGCTTACCCGTGAAATGATTGCCGGCCGCCTCGCGCGACCCGCGGCGCCGCCGCAGCCTGATGACAGGCATATCGCCGCGCTGCCGGCTGGCGCGCGCGTCACGCACGCCGCGGTGCTGGTGCCGCTGATTCCGCGCGGCGATGATGTCACTGTGTTGCTGACGCAACGCACCGCGCATTTGCATGACCATCCCAGCCAGATCAGTTTTCCCGGTGGACGCGTTGAGGGGAGCGATGAAAGCCGCGTCGAGACCGCGCTGCGCGAAGCGGAGGAGGAAATCGGTCTCGCGCGCGAGCGCATCGAAGTCGTCGGCAACCTTCCCGATTACGAGATTCCGTCGGGGTTCAGGATCTCGCCGGTGGTGGGCTGGATCGAGCCGCCGTTCGAGCTCAAGCTCGACCCGTTCGAAGTCACCGCGGCGTTCGAGGTGCCTTTGTCGTTCGTGCTCGACCCCGCCAATCACCAACGCCGCAGCTATCATTTCAACGGCCGCCACCGCGATTACCTGGCGATGCCGTACCAGGGGCGTTATATCTGGGGTGCGACTGCGGGCATGCTCTACAGCCTCTATCTGCAGCTTGCCGATGACTTAAGCTGCCGCTAACGCCAGCCGTTACTACCGGTGAGACCGCTGCCTTATCAATGGCATTCCGCGGTGTGGCAATATAGGGGCTCTAAGGGGGATAGATGGACAGCAGCGACCTTCCGTCACAACCCAGGATCGGCTTGGTCATGACCGGTGGCGGCGCGCGCGCCGCGTATCAAGTCGGCGTGCTGCGTGCGATCTCCATGATGCTGCCCGCCGGCTCGCCGAGCCCGTTTTCGATCATCTGCGGCACTTCCGCCGGCGCCGTCAATGCCACGGTGCTCGCCGCCAATGCATCGAATTTCCGCCGTGGCGTGCGCCAACTGATGACGGTGTGGAAGAACTTCCACGTCCATCACGTCTATCGTGCCGACCCGCTCGGCGTGATCTACAACAGCGGCAAGTGGATACTGGCGGTGCTTACCGGTGGGCTCGGCAGGGAAACGCCGATCTCGCTGCTCGATAACTTGCCGTTCGCGCACCTGCTCAACACGCGGCTCGACTTCGGCGCGGCCCAGCGCTCGATCGACCGCGGCGAACTCTACGCATTCAGCGTCACCTGCTTGGGCTATACCTCGGGACAGTCGGTAACGTTTTATCAGGGCGTACCCCGCCTCGAGCCGTGGCAGCGCGCTCGCCGCATCGGCATCCCGGCGAAAATCGGTCCCGAGCATCTGCTTGCCTCCTCGGCGCTGCCGTTTATCTTTCCGGCGGCGCACATCAACCGCGAATATTTCGGCGATGGTTCGATGCGCCAAGTCGATTTTCGCTTGATCTCTCCCAGCATTGCGCTCGAAAAAATCGCGATCGGCCACATGCACACGCTGCCGCGCACCATCCGCACGCTGTTGTTCACCCTCGGCGCTCTGAAGAAAAGCGGCTCCAACCTGGTGAGCTACCTGCTGTTCGAGAGGGAATACTGCCGCGCGCTGATCAAGCTCGGTTATGATGATACGATGCAGCGGCGCGACGACCTGATGCAGTTCCTCGGCTACGAAGCGTGCTGGCTGTAGTGGCCATTGAGTGAAAATGCAAGCTGACATATAGTTCTATCACCGACCGCATTAAATTAACCAAAGCGAGCCGATCATGAGCCGAGCTTTTGTCAAGGAAGGCGACGACGAACTTTCCGCCGGCGAGATGCCGGAACGGCCGCTCAGCGACCATCCGAATTACGTGACACCGCGCGGACTCGAGCTGCTGCACACGCGTCTCAAGGATCTGCAGGAGCAGCGCGACCGGCTCACGGCCGAAGACGAGCCGATGGCGAAGCAGAAGCTGCTCGAGGTCAAGCGCGATATCCGCTATTACAAAGCCCAGCTCGAGCGCGCGAAGGTGGTGGATCCGGCGGGCCAGCCGCAGGACGAGGTGCGATTCGGCGCGACGGTGACGATCGGCGACGAAGACGGCAAGCAGCATGCCTTCCATATCGTCGGCGACGACGAAGCCGATGTCACGTCGGGGCGCATCAGCTGGGCATCGCCGCTCGCCAAGGCGATGATCGGCGCCAAGGTCGGGGACACCGTGATTTGGCGGCGTCCGGCCGGTCCGGTCGAGGTCGAGATCGTGGCGATCCGCTATGACGCGGGTGATGCAGCGCGCCGGGCCTGAGGCCGGCGCATGGCGTTACGATTGATCGCATGGGATCCCGGCTTCCCCGCGACGCCATGACCGTTGCCGCGGGCCTATGACTTTTATTTCACTGGTGGCGGCGTTGCTGCTCGAACAGTGGCGGCCGCTGCGCACTGGCAATCAGCTCTACGTCGCCTTCGCGCGCTACGTCAACCGCATTGCGCAAAGCTTCAATGCCGGACAGTACCGCGACGGCGTGATCTCATGGCTGCTTGCAGTGGTGCCGGTCGCGCTTGCTATACTGATTGTGTATGGGGTGTTGCGCTACACCAGTGGTTTGCTGGCGTTGCTATGGAACGTCGCGGTGCTTTATCTGGCGCTCGGCTTCCGCCAGTTCAGCCATTTCTATACCGATGTCATGCTTGCGCTGCGCGGCAGCGACCTGGCGCGCGCGCGCGAGGTGCTGAGCACTTGGCGCGGCGAATCGTCGCATGAGCTTACCGCCAATGAAGCCACGCGCATTGCGATCGAGCTTGGTCTGATGCGCTCGCACCGCCATGTATTCGGCGTGATGGCGTGGTTTGCCGTGCTGGGGCCGGCCGGCGCGATTGCCTATCGTCTGGCGGCGTTGCTCAATGACCGCTGGGGTGCGGCGCGCGGCGAGGAAGCGGGTGCGTTCGGCCTGTTCGCGACGCGCGCATACGAGGTGATCGACTGGGTGCCGGTGCGGCTTACCGCGTTCAGCTTCGCGATGGTGGGCGATTTCATGGGCGCCGTCGAATGCTGGCGTGAGCAGGCGGCGACGTGGCGCGTGCGCGGCCAGGGCATCATACTAGCTTCTGCCGCGGGTGCGCTCGGTGTCAAGTTGGGCGGCGTGCTGCATCAGGGCGGCACCATCGAATACCGGCCGCAGCTTGGCGACGGCGATGACGCCGATGTCGATTACATGCAGGCCGCGGTGGGGCTGATCTGGCGCGCACTGGTGTTGTGGCTGTTCCTAATTCTGCTCGCCACGATCGCGAGCTGGTTCTGAACCTGGCAGCCGCCGTTTGTTAGTCGTAGCGCTTTGCTTTGCGCATGAATTGAGTGATCAGCGTGCGGTAGGAATTAAACCGTTGAAGGCGGATATCACCGCGCTCGACTGCGGCCGCGATCGCGCAGCCAGGCTCGCTCAGATGTCTGCAGTCGTTGAACTTGCAATTCCCAAGCAGCGGCCGGAATTCGACGAAGCCATGCTCGAGGTCTTGCGGCGACACATGGTGGAGCCCGAATTCCTGCAGGCCCGGCGAGTCGATGAGGTGGCTTGTTGCGTCGAGGTGATAGAGCTGCGCGTGCGTCGTGGTGTGGCGTCCGCTGCCGAGCGCCTGTGACAATTCCCCAACGCGCGCCGCGGCATCCGGCAGCAGGCGGTTGATGATAGTCGATTTTCCCATTCCCGATTGGCCGACGAGCACGCTGATGTGACCGGAGAGACGCGCGCGCAGCGGTGCGATGTCGAGCTTCGCCGCGAGCGGCAATACGCCATAGCCGAGCGCGCCGTATGACTCAAGCGATTGCAATGCCGCCGGACTCGTGGCCAGGTCCATTTTGTTGAGAGCGATCAGCGCGCGTATCTTCTCGTGCTCGGCCGCCACCAGGCAGCGGTCGAGCAACTCCTGATGGAAGGCCGGCTCTACGGCGAGCACGATCACGATTTGCGTGACGTTGGCGGCGATCAGCTTCTCGCGCTGAACCTCAGAGCGGTAGAACAGCGATGCGCGCGGTTCGATAGTCTCGATTACGCCCTGGCCCGGCGCGGTGGCAGCGATCGCAACGTGGTCGCCACAGGCAAGAGCGCCGCGTTTGCCGCGCGTGACACAGGCGATGGTCGTGCCGTCGGCAAGCTCGACCAGATATTGACGGCCGAAGCTCGCGATGATCGTGCCGGATTGGCGGGCGGCTTTTTGTTTCTTCCCGCTTGGCATCAAGGCATGAAACCGCAGATGAAATCTGTGTGTATCTGTGGTTCCCTTTCAGAGGGAAAACAGCGCGTCGAGCTTGGCGGCGCAGATAAAGTCATTCTCGGACAAACCGGCGATGGCGTGAGTGGAATAGTCAACGCGGCATTTGTTGTAGCCGACCATCATGTCGGGGTGATGGTCTTCGCGGTGCGAAATCCACGCTGCGGCATTGACGAACGCCATGGTCTGGTAATAGTTCTTGAACTCGTAGGCCTTGGTGATCACACCGTTCTTGTATTCCCATCCGTCAAGCTGCTTCAAGAGCAGGGCGATCTCCCCGGGTGTGAGAGGCGATACGCCGCCCTCGCACGGTTTGCATTTTTTGTGAGTCAAATCCGGTGCTGTCATGAAAGACTCACTTGAATTTGTAATACTGCTGGTTCAGGTAGGCCGCAACGTGCTCTTCCTGGTCGGGAAACCATTGCGCGCCTGCCTGGGTTGCGCAGAATTTCACCTGCTTGAGCAGCGCATCCGGACTATTGACCTTGCGTTCCGGCCGCGTGAACAGCCTGCTCCCTTCGCCGCCCATCATCGATGCATGGCAGGCACCGCATTTGGCATTGTCGAACAGCGTCTTGCCTGCCTTGGGGTCGCCTTTCGGGAACGGCGCGGCGAAGACGGCTCCCGCCAGGATCATCGCGGTGATGAGAATGAGCGTTTGTTTCATGTTCGCACCATTCACCGTTTACGCTTTTGCCGCCTGCAGCCGGGCGATGCGCAGCGTCGCCGGCGGATGCGAATCGTAGAACGCCGAGTGCAGCGGATCGGGCGTTAGGGTCGCGGCGTTGTCCTTGTAGAGCTTGACCAGCCCCGAGATCAGGTCGGCGACCGGCGCATGCCGTGCGGCGTAATGGTCGGCCTCGAACTCGTGTTTGCGTGAGTAGTAGCTCGTCAGCGGATGCAGCAGAAAAATGAACTGCGGCATGACGATGGAGAACAGGATCAGCGCCATCGCCCTCGACGGGGACTGGACGTTGAGCCCGGCGTAGAACCAACTCTGGTTCATGAGCTCGCTGAGCAGCCAGAGAAACAAAAGGCTGATGAGAAAGCTCCAGGCCATGCGCTTGATGACGTGATGCAGCTTGAAATGTCCCAGCTCATGCGCAAGTACCGCCTCGATCTCGCTGGGCAACAGACGTGACAGCAGGGTGTCGAAAAAGACGATGCGTTTGGTTTTGCCAAATCCGATGAAATAGGCGTTGCCGTGGCTCGAGCGGCGGGAGCCGTCCATTATCATCAGCCCCTGCACCTTGAACCCGCATTTGGTGACTAGCTGTTCGATGCGCTGCCGCAACTGCTCGTCAGCAAGCGGGGTAAACTTGTTAAACCACGGCTGAATCCAAATCGGGAAGATCAATTGCATGAACAGGCCGAATACAACCAATACGAGCCACGCGTAGATCCACCACCATGCGCCGGATTTTTCCATTAACCACAAAATGCACGCGAGCAGGGGAATAATCAGCGCGACCGCAAGCGCTACGTGTTTGAGCGCGTCAATGACGAACAGTCCCGGGGTCATGTTGTTGAAACCGAAACGCTGTTCGATGCCGAAGGTGCGATACCAGTCGAACGGGATATCGATAGCCATCATTATCGCCCCGAGCAGCGCGACGAGCGACACTCCACGCGCGATACCCGGCGCAAACCAGCCGGCAGTGATGTCCTGCAACAGCTGCAATCCGCCGCCGAACGTCAGTACCAGGATCACCGCGCACTCAAATACTGTGCTGACGAGCGCCAGGCGCGTCTTGGCGCGGCTGTAATCCGCCGCACGGTGGTGCGCATCGAGGCTGATTTCGTTCGCGAATTCCGCGGGCACGCTGTTGCGATGGCGCTGAACATGGTCGAGATGGCGCACGCCAAGCCACAGCTTGGTGGCGGTGGCGAGCGTCAGGGTGGTCAGAAAAGCCAATGTAAAGGTTTGCATGAGGCGAACATTATCCTATCAATGGGGAACTATGACAAAATACCGAACTTTTATTTTACAGGTCCCATATGGCACTGAGCCCCGACAATCTGATCTGGATTGACATGGAGATGAGCGGACTCAATCCGGACACCGACAAGGTGCTGGAGGTCGCGATCGTCGTCACCGACACCCACCTTAACACGGTTGCCGAAGCGCCGGTGCTGGTAGTGCATCAAAGCGACGCTGTGCTCGACGCGATGGATTCGTGGAACAAGGCGGCCCACGCCAAGTCCGGGCTGGTCGGACGGGTCAAGGCTTCGTCCCTGGCGGAACCCGACGTTGAGAGCCGCATGGTCGAGTTTTTGCAGCAGCACGTTCCGCCGCGCGTGTCACCGATGTGCGGGAATTCGGTGCACCAGGACCGCCGGTTCATGGTGCGCCATTTGCCACAGCTCGAAGCGTTTTTCCATTACCGCAACCTCGACGTCAGCACGCTGAAAGAGCTGGTGAAGCGCTGGAAGCCGGAGCTTGCTGCGGGTTTTACCAAGCACGGCAAGCACGAGGCGCTCGCCGACATCTACGAGTCGATCGAGGAGCTCAAGTACTACCGCGAGCATTTTCTTAAAGTCTGAAGCTTCACCGCCAAGGACGCCAAGGACGCAAAGGAAACCAGAATCAAATGGAACCACAGATGAACACGGATGGACGCAGATAACGTCAAAAACCTGAGCTACAGAGACTACAAGGATACTTGATACCGGGTTTGTTCCCCCGCTGAACTCTGTGCCTTCTATGGCTATTGATCTTGTGTTGGTTCTATCCGTGTTTATATGTGTTGATCTATGGTTTCGAATTTCCTTGGCGTCCTTTGCGGTGAAGCTTTTTCGTATGGATCGAGATCCCAACCCGAACCGCCGCAGCGGCATGACGATGCTTGCCATCGCCTGGCTGCTGATCATCGCCGGCCTTTACTGGTTCTTTGGCAGCTGGGACGCGAAACAAAGCAATCCCAACACCGCGCACGTGCTCAACCAGCAGCAGGGCGAGCTTGCGCTCGCGCGTAACCGCGCCGGGCATTACGTCGCGGAGGGCGAAATCAACGGCCGGCACGTGACGTTCCTGCTCGATACCGGCGCAACCTGGGTGGCGCTGCCGACCGGACTCGCGCGTGAGCTCGGACTGAAGCGCGGCGCCGCAGTCACGCTGCACACCGCGAACGGCGCCGTGGTCGGTTATCAGACCCGCCTCGACAGTGTGCGCCTGGGGCCGATCGAAATGCGCGACGTTGCGGCGCTGGTCGCGGACGGCATGGACGCCGACACCGTGCTGCTCGGCATGAATTTTCTGAAGCAGCTCGAATTCACCCAGCGGGGAGGGGAGTTGGTGTTGCGGATGCCGGCGGTGGAGGGTGCGGGAAAGCGCAATTAACGTTCACCCTTGCTCCTTGCCCCTTCACTCCAGCCTGATCTCGCCGTCGAGCGTGAGGCTCAGTCCGATCTTGTCAATGGTGAGCTGCATGCGCGCGGGAAAAGCCTCGTTGCCTTTGAGTTTGCCGTCGGCAATGGCTTTGGCGACGGCGTGCTCTATCTCGCTCTGCGAGCGCACGCCCACCATTTTGAGAAATTTGCGGATGCTCATATTGAAGTTTTCTTCGTTCATGGCGTTACTCCTTAGCGGTGTCACAGGTTATTTGCGATATTACCGGCTTTCAAGACGCGTGCCCAGCTCCGCTAGAATGGGTCGAAGTAAATGACAGGCGTGAGGTGAGAGGCGGGAAACAATCCTTACCCGACGACTTTTGAATCTTGTATCCCGAATCCCGAATCCGATGAATGACATACTGCAGGCATTGAGCCGGGCATTCCGCGGCATGCTGCATCCGCAAATGCTGGCGCTGGCGATCTGGCCGATGCTGGTGGCGCTGGCGCTGTGGATCGTCCTGGCGTGGCTGTATGGGGACAGCTGGGCGCAATGGCTGAGCGCCGCGCTCACCGGCTCGAATGCCGGCCAGTGGTTGTCGCAGCACAATCTCGACAGGTTCGTGCATTATTCGGCGCTGATGCTGTTGTTGCTGGTGCTGGCGCCATTGATATTGATCACCGCATTGCTGATCGCGGCAATGATCGAGATGCCGCTGATCGTCAACTTCGTCGCCGCGCGCCATTACCCGACGCTCGACAAGCGTCGCGGCGGCACCGTGCCGGGCAGCATTTTCAATGCGCTGATCGCAGTGCTGGTGTTCGCCGGACTGTGGATCGTTACATTGCCGCTGTGGCTGACCGGCGTACTCATGCCGGTGGTGCCGGTCATACTGTCGGCGTATCTCACCCAGCGTTTGTTCCGTTACGACGCGTTATCGGATCACGCGGGCGCCGAAGAATACCGCGCGATACTCAAGGCAAGCTGGGGCCGCATGTATGTGCTGG